>CALUXZ010000001.1 GCA_944324875.1 Candidatus Gastranaerophilales bacterium
TTTTTTATGTAATTTATTTATGAGTCTCGGGTGTTGCTTGAGGCTTTCTTTTTATTTTTATTATAATTTCAAAAAATTCAAAAGAAAAGCTGCAAACCCCTTCACAGCAAGAATTTGACCTATTGCTTGATATCACTTTTTATCACTTTTTGTCTTTTAAAAGGGCTAAAATATTTAACAGGATTATTTTCTGCAAAAACAAAAAAACAAATATTTAAAATTTTTTTTACAAAACAGGAAACCCTTACAAGTCAAAAGTGTCATTTGTTACAAATGTTTACGCTTCAGGATAAAATGTGGGTATAAAAAAATTAGTGCAAACCTTTTTCTTGCTGGTTTCCGAACTGTAATATATCAGGTCGTTAATTGCTTGACCTAAATTAAATGAATAATAAGGACTTGATGGTTCTACATAATATCCTCTTAAAAATTTTTGACCGTTAATATCTTCCACAATATTCTTATTTGCTATAGGTTGTAGGCTAATTTTATCTATCTTAAATCCATTTTTTATCTTGGCAATTATATCGCATTTATATTGGCTTACTCTTTTATCATAATACTTTTCATCTACATTTTGACTTCTTGGCTCGTAACCTATTTTAGAGCAAAGCCTTTTTGTAGAAAGTCCAAAAGGCTTTTTAATTTTTTCTTTTTGCGTTCTATTATTTATCAGAGCTTGAATTAAATCAATTTCTTTTGGTTCCAATTCTATAATAACTGAATAAAAAGATATAACCCTATCATTTTTAAATATAATAAGTGGATACTGGTAACATAAGAAAATGTATTCTGTCATATCTTGCAATACATTTCCTATGGGAGTATCTATCAAACAACATTTTTTCAAATTCATAGTGCAATAGTAACATGAAAAATAGTATTTTCAGAATATAATCAAATAATTTCTTTAGGCTTCTTTTAATAATTTATATTAAAATGCTATTAAAAATTTATTCAGCTTTATTCTGATAACCTCTCATTAAATAACTGATTATTCAAAACATCTTTTAAATAAGTTTTATAGTATTCTTTTAATTTAAGCGGTCTTTTGATTTTTACATCACAACCCCATTTAAAAAGTTCTTGGCATATTGCATAAGTTCCACCTGATATGAATCTAACTTCTACATTGCCATTTTCAAGTAGTTTCATCTTCTGTGTCTGGTGAAAATGATAATTAAGCACATCTTCTGCAATAGCTTTATCAAATTCCAGTGTTATATTTAAAGGCTTTTCCTGATAAACCCCGAATGAATTGTTACAATAATCTGTTAGAGAAAACTTTTCATCTTTTTCAAAATACTCATCTAAAATTGTGAGGTTTATGATTTTATCAACTTTATATTGTCTTAATGCATTTACATATTCATTAAATCCAACAAGATAATATTTATCTGCAATAACCAATCCGTAAGGGTTTAGAGTAATTGTTTTTATTACATCATTGATTGGGTAATCAAAACGCACCATTTTAAATGCAAGCATAGCATTTCTTAGCTGTTCCAATATTTTTGGCTCTGCTTTTACTCGAGAATATTGCCTTACTGCAAAACCTTCTGATTCCATAATTGCAGAAATATCAGCATCAAGAGATTGCATATTTTTTTGTGGAGTTAAGGCTTTAATTTTTGCGATTAACTCATCTATTTCTTTTTTTCGCTTGGCATCATTTGATAACCCCTTTAAATATTCAAGATTAGCAAAATCATTTGCAGAAAAAGAAATAAGCATATTTGCAGTTCCTTTCACAAATCTCCAACGTTTTGTTTTATCTGGAGTTGGCACTTCTTCAATTTTTTCAGGGAATAGGTCAAATAAAAGGGCTTTCATTCTTTCGGCAGAACGTCTTGAACATTCAAAATGCTCTTTTATATCATTTATACTTAGACCACAATAGCTATTCTGAAACATCATAGCTAGTTCTATTATCTGTTCAGCTTTTGTTAATCTTGACATATTTATGTATCCATTTCTTTATAATAAATAATACGACACAACTATGTCAAATTGTGTCGTATTTACTAACTAAATTTTCTATAAGAGGTTCCAAATCCTTAATTGCCTTTTTGATGCTAGATTGAATTTCTTCATTTGTTTTATGTCTACATTCAATTTCTATATAATCACATTTTTCATTCTTTTCATTTTTTAGAGAAATTGCTTTCCAATCCTTATAAATGAATAGTTTTAAACTGTTTTTATATTCAAGCATATAAAATAAACTATGCTTTGTAAGCTTGTTATTCCATAACAGATGGTCTTGTTGCATTCTTTTTGTTATAAATCTAACGCCTGCACCTGTATTATCGTCATATCCAAATTTATCCCTATCATCATTTATCAAGTTATCATCTTCATTTACAACTGATTTCATAATGTTATATATATCGGTTTGGAATTCTCTTTCAAACTCTTTTAAAGCCTCGTAGACTTCTTTGTGTTCATCATATATTTTTCGGCATTCCTTTTTAATGCTTTCTTCTAACATAGAATATTTCTCCTTTAAAATTAAACTATATTGCTTTATTATTTCCAATTCAATTTTATTATCGGGTTTATTATTTATGATATTTTTTAAAATGGCGTAAACTTCTCTATATGTAATTGGATAATAATCTTTTAAAGCTCCGTTTAAAGTTTTCTCATCCGGCATTTCAATATCTAAAAATACAAAGTATTTATTTGGTATATTTTTATAATTTTTGCTTGAATATATAAAATCCTTATAATGTTTACATTGTTCATCATGTTCACAAGAGCCATACTTGTTTTCAATAGCACACAAGAAATTTTTACCTGTAATTAAGATATCAATTCTTCTGTTTTTATTAGTTAAAACCTCTGTTTCAACATTTACAAATTCTTCTTCACTCCAATCAATATCGGCGTACGATTTGAAAAACTCTTTAATAAATTCATATCCTAAATTATGAGTTTCTTCAGGATTTAAAAGCCAAGCCAAAAAGTTAGAGTGACGTATTTCATAGTTATCTAACTTTAAAACTTTAAAAATATTGAATTTGTTTTTATTGGTTTGTTCTATCTTTAATATGCTATTTTGCAATTTTTGGATTATTTTATCATCAGTAAATTTTTGAAATTGTTCATTTTGAATTTGCATATTTTGCCCTTTTTATTTTGCGTATGATGTACCTACTTTTACCCCTTTTTCATTGTATATCCATATTTGAGTACCATATTGAACACTTACTGTTGTAGATGTAAATCCGATAAGTTTTCCGCTTGAAATGCATATTGTTTTTATAACTCTGCCTTTTTCATCATAAAGCCAAATATGTTTTCCGGCTTTTTCTACTACATTTGCTATTGCCATAATTAGCTCCTTTCTTTGTAACAACACTATAGCATATCAGTCCGTCAGAATTTGTCGTAACAAAATTTATAACTAGACTTTAAGTCTATACTAGACCGAGAGTATTATAGCACAATGTTGATATGGCAGACGAATTATGCATAAAATTTGCAAATAATGTTAAGAAATATAGAGAATTAAAAGGCTATAATAAAGGCAAAATGTCTGAATTGGTTGGTTGTGATTTGTCATACATTGGTAAAATTGAACGAGCTGAGAAATATCCTAACCTTAAAATGATTTTTAAAATAGCAGATGCGCTTGAAATCCCTGTAAAAGATTTGTTTGATTTTGAATAATACACAATTATATTTTGTATTATTCAGTGAAATTATGTGAAAAATTACCCTAATTAAATTTCAATATCATTGTAAATGCTCGTAAATATTAAGGTGTACATAGAATAATACATAATTTATAATTTAAATATATTGTGTATTATTGATTATGACTGAATTTGAGGTATTTATTATGGAATTTGTACAACCAATTAGAAATTTAAAACAGATTGAAACAATCAAAAAGCTTTTAAAGCAACAAAATCTAAGAGATTATTGCTTGTTTGTTCTTGGGATTAATTCAGGCTTAAGAATAAGCGATTTGTTGAAATTGCAAGTAGTTGATGTAATTGAAAATGGTAAGATAAAAGATAGGATTAGGCTTCGAGAGAAAAAGACAAATAAATTTAAAGATTTTCCACTGTCTGAAAAAACTAAGCAAGCAATAAAAGAATATTTAAAAACAAGAAATTATAAAGAAAATGAGCCTTTATTCATATCAAGAAAGAATAAAGGCTTTTTATTGCGACAACAAGCATATAAAATTATTAATGATGTTGCAAAATCTGTCGGCATAAAAGAAAAAATCGGTACTCATACTCTAAGAAAGACTTTTGGTTATCACGCATATAATAATGGCTACGACATAGCAATCATTCAAAAGCTATTCAATCATTCTTCGACTGCCGTAACCTTACGCTATATAGGAATCACACAAGATGAAATGGATGATGTGTATTTGAGTTTAGATTTGTAAGTTATATGTATTTGGAATTTTAAGCTTTATAGGTGATGAGTAAATTTTTTGTATATTTAAGTCTTGAATTGTATTAAAAAGATTTTTTCTTGGCAATAAAATGCTAATATTATCAATTATAAAGAAGTCATAATTTGCATATTTTTCATATAAAACAACGCTGCCTAAAATATCAATCTCATTAACCAAATCTTCACTATCTACATAAATTGCATTGTCTAACAATTTACAAATTTCTTTCAACATAGTTGTTTTACCACTTCCATTATCGCCACATATACAAACATTAGATTTTTCTGATTTGTCTATTATGTCTTTTACTAGTTCTGAAATCCTTTTATCCATTAATATTTCTCTCTTTTTATTACATTTACACTTAATTATTTTTGCTATAAGTTGTGCCTGTTATCTGAAATTTCTAATTCAATTTCAAATAATATCAACTTTAAAATTAATGTTAAACCTTTATGGTCAATGTTTTTTAGCCTGTAGCTAATATCAATACCTACGGCTAAAAATCCATAATCTAAACTGTTTTTATAACATTGTATCCTTAATGACATGCCTTTAAATTTCAGAAAATGATATTTAATAAATAATATTGAAAGTTCGTTATTAAATTTTATTTGAAAATTTTTGATTTTATCTTGCATAAGACCTCCATTTTAATTATGAGTAATAAGCACGTCAATAAGTGTCATTTGAGCAAATTGTGAATAAACTTAATTGCTTATTAGTCTGTTTAATATTCAATTCTACTTGTTTTTTATTGTATTGCTTCAATTTCCATTCAAAACAATTCACAAAATAAAGAGGGGTATAAAATACTCTTTGAAATTTCAAAGCTAAGCTATCGCCTAGCATCACTCTTGCAGGGATTCCATACAATGAAAGCTGTATGTATGACATCATAAAACACATCTCATCAATATCTATAACTTCAACAAAAAGTTGTTGTTGATAATTGTAGCCATTATTTTTCATTGTTTCTGCAAATGCAATAATCATTCCAGAGCTTCCACAACATGGATCTGAAAGTGTTATAAAATCGTTAGTTTTCAGTTTTGTTTCAACTTCAATGAAATTTATTTCGGCCATCATTTTACTCACTGAATAAGGTGTAAAGAACTGCCCAGTAGCGACATTGCCCAAATTCAATTTCATATACACACTACCTAAAAAATCTTGATGTTTATCTTCTAATGCTATAACTAAAAGAGCAAGCAGTTTTGAAAATTTTTCTGCTTGCTCTTTTGTGTATTTATTAGCTATTTCTAAATATTTTCTTTCAATTTCTTGACTTCGATAAAATGGTTGTGCTATTGCATAAGTACTTAATTTCAAAAAGTCTTGAAATATATTTTCAACCCGTTCTGTGGGTGCTAAATTTTGAAGGTTTAAAATAAATTCTTTTAAATAGTCCATAATCTTACCTCGTTTATCCTAGAATAATTCTGATTAAGTTGAAATTGATTTTATATATAAATATATTTAAAGCACAATTTTCGTTTAATCAGATACAATCTGAATTGAGTATACTAAAATTTGTAACTCAAAACGGCTAAAAAGAGAGCTATTACTCCATTTTAACCATTTTTATTATTATAAAATAAATAAATTTAGTCGCAAACCATTGATATATAGGCTTATTTACCGGACTTACTTCAAAAAATACACTTCTAATGTTTCTATATATTTTGTCATAAGCGCATTATAGTATAAATATTGTAATAATATTAAATATAGAAAATTACAAAAAGATTACAACAAAGATATCAATAATAGTTAAATTTCAAGACCATCTTTATCTTTTGTAATTTTGTAACTATAAAAATCTTAAAAAATAAAAAATATTAATTTTGATAAATTGATGCTTAGCAATGTTTGCACCGTTTGTTTATCAATATTTATTATGATATTTTGCTCAAATTCTTTATTTGAGTAAAAACATCCAAGTTGATAACATTAGTTATTTCTTTGTAAAATTCATTTATGAAAAGTTCCAATGTCGTACAATGAGGGGAGTTTTTTATTGGAAAGGCTGTTTTTAATGACAGCCTTTTTATATTTATTTTATCTTTACTATAATAATCAACCATGTGTTTCATTAGCAGGAAATATCATCAACAAGCAAACAAGCCTATGAAAATAATATTTAAATTTTATTGCAAAACACAGCCAAAAACTGTATTATTAAATTTTACTGACGGAGTTTCATTATGAAGAAAATTTATTTATTAATAGCATTGTTAACGCTATGTATAAGTCAAGCAAATGCGCAGGTATTTAAAGGAAGAGCACTGGAAGAAATTTCAACAAAAAATCCGAGTGAAACAATCAGCGTAAAAGCAATTGACGATTTAAAACTTGAAAACGGCATTATTATTGAAAAAAAATCCATTATTACAGGCAAAATGACAGAGGTTACATCACCGGAAAAATTTCATAAGAATGCAAGTTTTACATTTATCCCCACGCAATACACTGATCCAAACGGTATAACACATAAAATTGAAACAGAAGTAAAAGCGACATACAGGCAAAAATTAAAACCGGACTTTAAACACTCGGAAATAAGTTTTGGAATGAGCAGCGACGGTAAAGATCCCCTAAACTCTGCTTTTATATTTTCCCCTTCATATATTTCAAACACAAAAAAAATTATTCACGGTGAAGGAAAAGACGTCTGGGAAGACTACAAGAACAGAAACACGCCTTGGGGAAAGGGTGAGGAAATAAGTATTAAAACAAATGAGGTTATATACTTTAATTTTCCTGATGTCGAATAAAAATTAAAATAACAAATTGACTTTTAAAACATTTTTGCATATAAATATTTCGATAAAAGATAGGATAAAAAATGTTTAAAAAAATATTAGGAGTAATTATTTGCCTTTCAATAACATCTGTTTATTTAAGCGCAAATGCACATGGATTTAGCTGGTTTGGTTTAAGAAACAACGACACGGAAATTTTTATTGGCAACACAACACACCCTGAGCCACCGCCACCACCCCACAAACATCATCCGAAAAAACACAAACCAAAACCAAAAAAACACAAACCGCCAAAAAAAGACCCGAAACATTGTAAGTTTTTTTGGTGGTGCAAATAAAAAATGATAAAAGATTTAACTAAAGGGGAGCCGTTAAAACTAATATTGTTATTTTCGGTGCCACTTCTGATAGGAAATATTTTTCAACAACTTTACAACATTGCAGACTTAGTTATCGTCGGCAGATTATTGGGTGTAGAGGCATTTGCCTCTGTAGGTGCTGTTGCGCCTTTATTTTTTTTGATAACCTTCATTATAGTAGGTTTAACAAACGGTTTTGCCGTTATTACAGGGCAAAGATTTGGAGCAAAAGATACACAAGGTGTTAAAAATTCCGTTGTAATATCAACCATACTAAGCACTGTTGCAACCCTATTTTTTACAATAATTTGTTCAATTTTAATGCACCCTGTCCTATATATACTAAATGTACCGCAGAATATTTATGTAAATGCATATTGGTATATAGAAATAGTTGTAATAGGTTTGATTACGGCAACATTTTACAATTTACTTGCAAGCATTATAAGAGCATTGGGAGATAGTAAAACTCCTTTGTATTTCTTAATAATAGCCTCGATAGTAAATATTTTTCTTGCACTTGCATTTATTGAAATTTTTAAAATGGGAGTAGCAGGTTCAGCAGTCGCCGTTGTGCTTTCACAGGGAATTTCGGTTATATTGTGCTTATTTTATGTAAAGAAAAAATTTCCAATACTGCATCTTAGAAAACATGACTGGCTGATAAAATTTGACAAAAACTTTTATACATCCGCACTGGAACATTTGCGAGTAGGAATACCAATGTCGGTTCAATTTTCGATAATTGGCTTAGGTGTAATAGTAATACAAAGTGTATGTAATTCATTCGGCTCCAATGTTATAGCCGCAGTTACGGCTGCCCTCAGAATAGAACAAATTGCGACACTGCCTATGGTATCCTTTGGGGTTGCGCTGGCATCATTTGTTGCACAAAACTTTGGTGCAAAAAAATTCAGAAGAATAAGGACAGGGGTAATTCATACCTCAATATTAAGCATAGCATTAAGCATTATAATGGCAATCATAATGCGCTTTTGGGGTGCAGACATTATAAGAGAGTTTATAGGCAGTGCAACAATTGAAATAATTGAAATTGCACATCAATATCTTTTAATAAGCACTTTTTTCTATATTTTCCTTTCTCAAATATTTATATACAGAAATGCACTGCAAGGCATGGGGGAAGTTATTTTTCCACTGCTAGCAAGTATTGCGGAACTTCTAATGCGTGGTTTTGCCGCAGTTTATTTAGCAATAAAATTTGGCTATATCGGCATGTTTTACTCGGGTCCCATTGCCTGGGTAAGTGCGTGTATTGTACTTTCATTTGGTTACTTCAGAAGCATAAAACCAATTGTTTACAAAATTAAAGAACAAATCGCTCTTACAAAAGCCTAAAGTTATTTGTTACGCTTATAAAAAATAAAACCACATGTTAATAAAAATAAAAATGCAAAAAATCCGACAATATATACTATTTTTTTAATTGATATCTTATTAGAATTTTTCTTAATATCTTGTTTAACTAATATTTCATCAGAAATATTAGTTGACACTTGAGAATTTACATAAGATTTATGCAAAGGTTTATCTGCAAGTTTCATGTCTTTCTTATTTTCGGGAAGTAGATTATAATCAAAAATAAAATCAATGCTTATTTCATTAATACCTGAAATCTTGTCCGGAAATGGCTCAAGAGGAGAGGAATTATTAACAACCTGAAGTGCAAGTTTATTCATGTTCTCAGGACAATCAGAAGCCAAAATTTTGGCATTAGAAATATCTCCTGTATTTTTAATATTAAAAAACAAATTAATTTTACACTCTTTGTTATGTCTGTTAAGCCCTTGTGCATTGTACCAAGAAGCCTTGATGTCTTTTTCAATCTTTTGTAAATAAGGTTTCCATACATCAGCATTGTCAATAGCAAAAACAGATGACGGAAATAGAATTAATATAAAAAGACAAAAGAATAATCTCATAATGAAAATATAGCATTATTTTTAATTAATTCAAAATTGTAAAATTTTTATGATAATATAATTTTATGCTTAGTGGGCCATTTTTAGAAAAAAATTTTATAGGTGCAACTGATGATTTCAAATCTTCAAAAATTGTCATGCTTGGTATGCCCTTTGACGGAACATGCACAAATCGCCCTGGTGCTCGTTTTGCCCCTCAACAAATAAGGGTTGAAAGTGTTGGTATAGAAGAATATTCTACTTATTTTAATACTAATCTTTCTGATTTATTATTTTTTGATGCAGGCGAGTTAGAATTGCCCTTTGGTGCACCAAAAAAAGCTCTTGAAATAATAGAAAAAAATACGGATGAAATATACTCTGCAGATAAAAAAATACTGGGCATCGGAGGCGAACATCTTGTAACACTGGGCACAATAAAAGGCGTCTTAAAACACTATAGCAATATTGCAGTTGTACATTTTGATGCACATACGGACTTAAGAGAGCAGTATCTCGGAATAGAATTGACTCACTCGGGTGTTATGTTGCAAATTGCAAAACTTATTGGTTTTGAAAACATAATGCAGATTGGAATTCGCTCGGGTGAAAAAGAAGAATTTGAGTTAATGAAAAAATACTCTACACAAGCCTTTAAGCCAAGCGAACTTGAGAGATTCAAAAATAAAAAAATATTTGTCACCATTGATCTTGATGTGCTTGATCCCTCAATTATGAGCGGAACAGGTACTCCGGAAGCAGGCGGTCTTACTTACAAAGAGCTTATGAGTTGGGTAACGGAACTAAAAAAATATAATATTATAGGTGCCGATGTAGTTGAACTTGCTCCGGATTTGGATATAACAAAAGTATCTACCGCAACAGCTTGTAAACTTATAAGAGAAGTTTTAAACATTCTCTAGTTTTATCTTCCAAATCTTTTAAGGTTGCATTATTAACAATTACGCAATCACTCTTTTTGATTTTAATATCTTCGTCCTGTTGAGAATTTAACCTTAATAATGCATATTCTTTATCGTACCCGTTTCTTGCAATCAGTCTGCTTAATCTTAGATTATAAGGTGCACTCACAAAAACAATTTTATCAAACAGCTTGTCAAAACCGGATTCAAAAAGTTGAGGAACTGCAACAAAAAGAATGGAAGAATTAGGGTTATTGCAAAAAAAATCCAGTATTTTATCTTTAACAAGAGGATGTAAAATGTTCTCTAGCTGCTTAAGCTTCGCATTATCTTCAAATACTATGCTTGATAAGATTTTTCTGTCATTTGTACCAAAAAGGCGCACAATTTCTTCATTATTTTCAAGTAATTTATGTGCGCACTCATCTGTGTCAAAAACTTTATAGCCTATGTTTGTAAGAATTTTTTGTACTTCAGACTTACCTGAAGCAATATTACCCGTTAAAGCAACCTTAATCATGACTTTATTTTACTTCAAAATCGTAGTATAATCCATAATGATTAATATGGAGGAGTAAAAATGACATCAAATCCTATGACTCAAGGCAAAATCTATGATGGTGCCGTACTTGACGGACAACCCATGACTATATCAGGTGCGGTTAATAAAACTATTTTGCTTTTGTTAATTACTTTTGCCGTTGCAGCGTTCAGTTGGGTGCAAGCATTCAGCGGCTATATGGATAAAGTAATATTGCTTATGTGGGGCGGGATAATTGCAGGGTTGATACTCGCAATTATTATGCGATTTAAACCGCAAAATGCAAAAATACTTTCAATTGCTTATGCCGTTTGCGAAGGGCTTGCAATTGGCGGTATTTCTGCAATGTATGAAATGCAACTTAAAGGTATTGTTGCCAATGCCGCATTAATAACTTTTCTTACTTTATTTATAATGCTAATTTTATACAAAATAGGCGTTATAAAAGCAACAGAAACCTTTAAGAAAGTCATATTTACCGCAACATTTTCAATTATGATATTTTATCTGGTAAGTATCGTAATAAGCTTTTTTAATCCAAATTTCATTACCGTATGGAACAGTGGCCCGTTGGGAATTGGGTTAAGTGTTATATTCTGCGCTGTTGCAGCATTAAATTTTATTCTTGACTTCAACTTTATTGAAGAAGGTGCACAAAAATTGGCACCGAAATATTTTGAGTGGTTCGGCGCATTTTCACTGTTAGTAACAATTGTCTGGTTATATCTTGAACTGTTAAGGCTGCTTGCACAGCTGAGCAGAAATCGCTAGTAAATGAACTATAAAAAAATAGTACAAAAAGAAATACCTGAAATAAACAAGGAGTTTGCCGACTATATCGGCGACTCTTTGCTGTCTGAATTGCTTGCCTTAAGGGGTATAAATACTATTGAACAGGCAAAAGAGTTTTTAAACCATGAAAATGCACAATTAAGTTCTTTGGATGTCTTTACACAAGGCGAAAAAGCACTAAACAGAATTTTAAAAGCAATTAACAACAAAGAAAAAATACTTGTATGGGGTGACTTTGATGCAGACGGTGTAACATCAAGCGCACTAATGTACAAAACGCTTAAAAAACTTCAGGCAAATTTTGAAATTTTTATACCGGACAGAGAAAAACACGGTCATGGTATAAATTCAAAAAAAGCCTTAGAACTAATTTCAAAACAAAAAATAAAAGTACTAATTACTGTTGACTGCGGAATTTCAAATGCAAAAGAAATTAAACTCATAAAATCACTGGGTGTAGATGTTATAATTACCGACCATCATAAATTGGACGGTGAAACACCCGATGCATTTGCGATATTAAACCCTCAAGCACCAAATTCGCTTTGCGAAGATTTAAAAATAGCTCAAATTGAAAATTTGTGCAGGCTTGCAGGCGTTGGTGTAGCTTATAAATTAGCTCTTGCATTGCTTAATAAAAAGCAAGACGACGAACTTCTAACGCTTGCTTGCGTTGGCACAATATCCGATGTTGTCCCTCTTTTGGGTGAAAACAGAACCATTGTTGCAAAAGGCTTAAAATTAATTAATCAAAAATACCATAAAGGCATTGCAAAGTTGTTTGAAAATAACGGCAGAGAAAATATAACAAGCAATGACATAGCTTTTGTTTTAACACCAAGAATTAATGCCGTTGGCAGACTTAGTACACCTGATTTAGCGTTCAATTTTTTAATTGAAGAAAACGACAATGCACTTGATTTTATAATTGAAAAATTAGATAACTTTAATAAAATAAGACAAAGTTTATGCGAAAATATATATCTTGAAGCCAATCAAATGGTACAAGAATCAAAACAAGACTCCGCAATAATTTTATACAATAAGGACTGGCATTTAGGGATAATAGGTATTGTTGCATCAAAAATACTTGAAGATAACTATAAACCCGTATTTATGATGACTTGCGATAACAACAATATTGGCAGATGTTCAATTCGCTCAACAGAAAACTACAATGTGTATGAGATTTTAAAGAATAATGCCGATTTATTTTTAGGTTACGGCGGACATACGCTTGCAGGGGGCTTTTCATTCGACATAAATATACATTCTTTTGAAGAAATCAAGTCCGCAATACTAAAAACAATTGAAGAAATTGCGCCGACAGTCAAAACCAAAGATTACATTGAAGCGGATAAGTTTCTTGAAACGGAAGAAATAACTAAAGAATTAATTGACAAAATAAACATTCTGGAGCCTTGCGGACAAAATAATCCCTCGCCTGTTTTTGCAATAAAAAATGCAACACTTGAAAATATACGCATAATTGGCAAAAATTCAAATCACCTTAAAATAATTTGTCAAAAGGATGGACAAAATTTTGAATGTGTAAAATGGAACGAAAATTCCTTTGATATACCCATAAAAACTGCTCTGGATTTAGCCTTTTCACCAAGATTAAATATTTTCAACGGAGAAGAAAATATACAGCTTGAAATTATAGATGCGTATAATGAACAAATTTGCACAAATAAAAATAAGATTAAAATTTATGACCACAGAAAAAAAGACGGGATACTTGCCCAAATATGCGAATATCTAAATAAGAACGGCTTAGATATAACCGTTTGGGCAAAAAACATTAAAACTCTTGAAACATTGGAAAAATATCCTGAAATTAAAAATAAAATATACAAAGACAACGATAAGCATAACTCCATAATGCTTTTTGACTATCCGTCAAACCTCGAAGAATTTGAAACAATTTTAAAAAAAATAAGACCAAAAAAAATTCATATAATGAATGACAATTTTAATGAAAATATTGAACAATCCATAAAAATACTTTCCGGCATGCTAAAATTTTCCCATAACCATAAAAACGGCGAAATTGACATTTCAAAATTATCTCTTGCTTGTGGCACAAGTGAAACATTTATTCAACTTGCACTTGAAATACTGGAACAAATAGGGGCTATAGAAATTTTAGATGTTGATAAAATAAGATATATTGAACCTGCAGATATAAATAAGATGAAAAACCAAACGCTTTATGAAATTTTATGTGATGAATTTACAAAAATATTGGATTTCAAAAAACATCTTGCCGAGGATGACCTCGACAAGATGTATGAAATTATTAATGGTTGTTTAATTTAACTATTTAGCCGATTGTTCATCAAAACTGGAATTAATATATTTTTTAGACTTTTCAATATTCTTTAGTTTCTTTTTTGTTTGACTAACATTCTTCTTTAAGTCTTTAATCTCGGCTGAAATTTGGTCTTCTTTTGTTTGAGCAGCAGTTAATAGCGAATTATAATTTATCAACTGCTCACGAATTTCTGCTGATGCATCATCAAGATTCGTAATTGCTTTTTTAAAGCTTTCTTCTTGAATAGTACCTGTGACTGTTGCTGTTTTTGCAGCAGGAGCAACGTCACCTACAGGTTCAAGGTTGATTTTTTGAACTTCTTCAACTGTGTCCATAGATTGAAAAACAGCATCTTGAGCGTAAGAAACGCAACTAAGTGCCATAAATGCCGATAATGCCAATACAATTTTTTTCATATTCCACTTCTCCTTATTTTTATATTTTAACCCCGAAACAACCTATGTGCAAGGTATTACAGATAAAAATCAATCAAATATATTATTAAAAGGGGTATACCCCCATTTTTTTAGATATCTTCAACCCATATTGCATTAACTGGACAAATTAGTGCCGCATCAATGCAGTCTTGTTCATTACCCTTAATTTTTGACTCATCAACATGCGCTATATTATCTACATGGAAAACTTCGGGGTTAATTGCTTCACATGCGCCACATGCCGTGCAGCCATCCATTATTGAAACTATCATTTTATATCTCCTTGTCACTCAATGTCACAAGTTATATTAAAATATAATTTATAAGTATTGTACTACCCGATTGGGTGTAAATTTTGTTTATTCAAATATCTGCTACACTGCTCAATACGATTATAACCAAGCATTATGCCAAGAATAAAATCTTCATGCGGACTTAGTTTTGACAAATCTTTTTGAATTAAGCCTTTTGCAAGCTCGACACAAACATTATTACCAAAAAAGATATTTATCTTATTATTAACTTTTTGCAAACAATAAAAAAGATTATTTTTAATGATTTTATCAATACATTTGTCTGCCATATTTATTGGAACAGTAACTAAGGCCAAGGGTTTTGTACCTTTTTTTATTTCATAAATATAAGTACTTATTACACTATCCATAAAACTCTCCTTAAACAGATAAGACTGCAAAAAGGAGTTTTTGTTTCATTTAATGTCTTTTTAAAATCCTTAAACCGGCTTTAAAATAGTTTTTAAACTGCACAAATGAACGTATCGAAAGAAGCATTTTAAAAATATATGATGGGCGCAAATAATAACGCCTAACAAGTTGCTTATGCAGTTCAAAGATATCCTGCATGCTTAAACTGTGAGTCCTTACACTTGGGTAATAATAAGGCTTGTCATAATTTAGCTCGCCTAAAGAGTTATTTTCAACATAATCGTAAAAACGTGTGCCGACAAGTGCTGCAGCAGTATAAAAGCTTACATATTCAGTGTTTAATGATTTTGCAAAGTCTAAAGTTTGCTCTACGGTTTCACGTGTTTCCCATGGTAAACCGATAACATAATATGCATAAATCTGAATTCCGTATTTTTTAAACGATTTTACTGTTTTTTTTACTTGATTAAGAGTAATTTTTTTACCCATTTTATCCAACATATACTGAGAGCCGCTTTCAATACCAATTGAAACCAGTCTGCAACCTGCTTTTTTCATAAGCTTGATTGTTTCAATATCTGCACTGTCAGCACGAGTATTGGTAGAAAAGGTTATCTTAAGTTTTGATTCAATTATCTTTAAACAAAGTTCTCTAACCCAATCTTTATCTAAATTAAAAATGTCAGACCAGAAAATAAAGTTCTTGATATCATATTTTTCAACACACTCTTTAATCTCACCAATAATATTTTCAGGACTTCTTTTTCTTACAACTCGACCATTTAAGGGTGTGGCAAGACAGAAAAAACAATGATAAGGGCAGCCCCTTGAGACTTTAATAACAGCTTGTTTTTGCCCATTATCAGGTCTTATATACAAAGAATTGTCTATTAAATCTCTTGCAGGATAAGGAAGTAAATCCAAATTATCATTAAAAGGACGTTTTTGTGTTTCTATTATCTCGACATCATCTCGATAACAAATACCGTTAATTTCAGACAGATGTAATCCATTCAGTATTTCACCAAAAGTAAGCTCACATTCGGAACACAACGCAATATCTATAAAATCATGAGTCTGCATTGTTTCCTTTGCAAGAAAAGAGAAATGGGCTCCCTTAGCAATTGTCACAATAGAATCACCAAATAAATCTTTTGCAATATTTAAAGCTCTTAAATCATTCTCAAGTGTTGGCGTTGCGGCATTTACAAGAATATACTCGGGTTGCATTGCAACTAAATCTGCCTCAAATTTTTCAAAATCCTCACCAAAAAACGAGTAATCTCGAACAATGGGTTCAAAACCCTTTTGTCTGGCAATTGAAGCCAAATACAACAAGTCAGTCGGAGGCAGCGGAGGAATAACTATTAAATCATCAGTAGGCTGCTGACATCTGTCTTCCCTGTTCATAACAGGAGAAGGAGGATAAATTAAATATATTTTCTTGTTTTTCATCTTGATTTCAACTTCAAAGCTGTTCTTACTATCTTATTTACCAAAGACTCACTTAAAAACTTGGAAGCAAATGCGCACAAATGAGCATCAAATCCAACATTTATAATGGGCTTTGGATTTTTTGAACAAATTGCATTATAAACGGCTCTACCGACATAGTAAGGTTCAAGAGCATCCCGAGAATTTTTCTTTGCATTTTCAAGCATATACATACCTATTTTTTCATATTTCCCTTTGAAACCCTCAAAATTATTCTTGTTTTGCTCAATGCTATCTGTCCAGAATTTTGTTTTAATTGCCCCCGGACGAACAGAAACGTATTTTATACCCGATTCGTTTGAAAAAGCTCTCAATAAAACATCGGCAGCAGCTTTGGAGAGGCAATAAGGCGATAGAAAAGGGTAAACACCGTATGTTGCCATTGAGCTTATATTGATAATCCGACCTTCAATATCTAATTGGGAAGAAAAATATTTTATAATTTTTAACAAACCAAAAAGATTAACATCCAATTGGCGCCTTAATTCGTTTTCTTCAAGAAACTCGACAGGCGAGGCGACAACACAGCCTGCATTGTTAACTATAGCATGAAATTTTATATCTTTTATTTCATTTTTAAGTATTTCAAATGAAGAGTTAGAACATACATCAAGTGAATATTTAAAAAGATTATTATGTTCAAGCTCAATTTTGCTTCTTGAGGTTACATACACATTATAACCGCCTTTAAGCATAAGCTTTATGGCTTCTAATCCTATTTGTGAGCTACCCGCAATTACTAAAACATTCTTATTCATAAAATTTATATATCATAAATTCGTTATAAATACCATTGCTTAACAATTTTGACCAAACGGGTAATATATGTTAAAAAAAGTGTATGTTTGAAAATTTAGATATAATAACAATTGGAGAAGGTTTAGTTGAACTTTCAAGCAATACTTCGCTAAAGTTTGCACAAATCTTTGATAAATATTACGGAGGAGATTCTCTCGGAACGGCAATTGCAGCCCTTAGATGCGGTTCAAGTGCAGGCTATATAACAAAGCTTGGAAATGACAGTTTTTGTGAATACTTGCTTGATGCTTGGGATTCGGAAGGACTGGATGTATCGCAGATTAAGCTGTCACAAGGACAAAACGGACTATATTTTGTAGGCAAAAAAGAAAACAAAAGCGATTTTGTTTTCTACAGAAGAAAAACCGCAGCAATGAATTTATGCATTGATGATATTAATTTTAACTATATAAAAAATGCAAAATGCGTTTATGCCACAGGTTTTGTGCAATCGCTTTCACTGAGTGTAAGAGAAGTTGTCAGAGAAATTTTTAAATTTGCAAAAGAAAACAATATACCCGTTGCTTATGATCCGAATTTTTCGGCAAAAATTAGTACTCCCGAGGAGGCAAAAGAATATTTTAATGAAGTAAGCAAATATGTTGATATAATGTTTTTAAATACAAAATCTGATACACAGGCTCTTTTTGATACAACAAGTATTGATAAAGTACAAAAAATACTTGCAGATTGCACAATAAACATTAATATCATCAGGGAACACAAAAACGGACTACATGTTACCAATACAGCTAATTACGGCTTTGTCGAATACAAACATATACCCATTATAGATGCTACGGGGTGGGAAGCTGCATTTAACGGAGCATTTTTAAACTACTTTTTAAAAGGTTATGATACAATAACATGTGCAAAGTTAGCAAATGCACTTTCTTTATTGCAAATACGCAATGTTGGAGCAATAAAATCAATACCGAACAGAATAGATACAGAAAAATTATATAAAGAAATTTATGGCTAAAAAAGTACTTATATCAGGTTACATAGGATTTTCAAACTTTGGTGACGATGTTATTTTTGCAATGCTGACAAGACATCTGAAAGCAAAGGGGTTTCAGGTTTGTGCGCTGTCATCCAACCCTACAAAAACAAAAAAACAGTTTAAAGTAGACACTGCAAATTACAAAAATCCCTTTGAAATAATAAGGCAAATTGCAAAATGTAACTACCTTATAAGCGGTGGCGGCAGTCTTTTACAAAACTCTACAAGCAATAAAAGCCTTTTATATTACATTTTAATAATATTAATAGCAAAACTCTTATTTAAAAAGGTAATAATTTTTGCACAAGGCATTGGACCCATTCAAGGAAAATTCTGGCAGTCGTTAACAAGAATTACTCTTTCCCTTTGCAATCTTATTACCGTTAGGGATTCTCAAAGTTATAAGTTATTAGCTAAATGGAAAATTAAATCCAGATTTGTGCAAGACCCTGCATGGGATATACCGGTTTTACCAAGAGAAAACAATGGCTATGTGGGCATACAACTAAGAAATTATGCAAATATGCATCCTGATTTCATAAAAGTATTTGTGAAATACATTGGACTTTATTTTTCAGACAGAAAAATAAAGATTTTTTCCTTCCAAAACCCTCAAGATTTAAATATTTGCTACCAATTTGAAAAAGAATTAAAACTGCAATGGCCCGAGATTAAGTATGAAATATGCACGGATAATTCAATAAAATCAATTGTTTCAGAATTTTCTCATCTGGACAGGCTCTTTGCAATGCGCTTCCATGCTTGTCTTTTAGGATTAAAATATGGAATAAAAGTTTTTGCACTCCCGTATGACATAAAGGTAGACTATCTTTGCAAAGAATTTAACCTGCAAAATATCGATGTAACAATAAAACCCGACGGCTACAATGAAAAATTTTCAGAATTTATGCAAGAAAATAAAGAAAATGAAAATGAGCATATAAAATTTGACTGGAGCGCAATAGATAAATACATGGCATAAAATTATATACAGACAAACAAAGAGAGGAAATTTATGCTTATCCCAAGCATTGACTTAATGAATTCAAAAGCAGTACAACTAAAACAAGGTAAGGAAAAAGTCCTTGAACGAGAGGATGTGTTAGAGCTTGCAAAATATTATGCAAGATTTGGTGAAATTGCAGTAATAGATTTAGATGCGGCTACAAATACAGGAAAAAATAATGAAGAACTGATTGCAAAAATATGCAAAATTGCGCCTTGTCGTGTTGGCGGTGGAATTAGAGATATCGAAAAAGCAAAAAGAATGCTTGCTTTGGGTGCAAAAAAAATTATTATCGGTACCGCAGCAAACGAAGAATTTTTGTCAAAATTGCCAAAAGACAAAATTATTGTCGCCATAGATTCGAAATTTGGAAAAATTACTCTTGAAGGCTGGCAAAAAGATACTCAAATTAAAACAGAAGAATATGTAAAACGTTTTGAAAACTATTGCAGCGGTTTTTTGTATACTATAGTAGAAAAAGAAGGAATGCTTGCAGGCACAAATATAGAAGCTTTTAAACAAATAAGAGAAATAACAAAAAAACCTATTGTAGCCGCAGGCGGCATAACTTCAATTGATGAAATTAAGGAACTTGAAAAATTAAATATATCATCACAACTCGGTATGTCTATATATACGGGTAAAATTAATCCCGTGGAAGCATTTATTGAGCTCATAGATTTTGAAAAATGTAACGGGCTTGTCCCGACAATAGTTCAAGATGTAAAAACTAAACAGGTTCTAATGCTAGCCTATTCAAACAAAGAGTCACTTAGAAAATCTTTAACCGAAGGTAAAGCTACATATTTCAGTCGCTCCCGAAATGAACTTTGGACAAAAGGTGAAACTAGCGGAAATACACAAGAATTAGTAAATGCAAAATTTGACTGTGATGCGGACAGCATACTATTCAAAGTAAATCAAAAAGGTAACGCATGTCATTTAAACAGATTTAGCTGTTTTGAGGACAAAGAATTCTGTATAAATGAACTTTACGACCTTATTGTTGACAGAAAAGAAAAAATGCCTGAAAAATCATACACAACTAAGCTTTTTAAAGATGAATTCTACCTAAAAAGAAAGATTATGGAAGAAGCATTTGAAAGCGTAAATTTTGAACAGGGTGATGGACTAAGCTGGGAATCAGCAGATTTAATGTACCACCTGCTTGTATTTATGGCAATGCACAATGTGTCATTTGACGATTTAGTAAATAATCTATCTTCAAGGACAAAATAATGAAAATAATAGAGTCAAAAGAAATTATAAATAATCCTAACCATGAATTTTATAAGACAATCTTTCTTGAAAATCTGGAAAATGTAACAAGTATAATTGAAGATGTTAAAAAAGCAGGCGATAATGCGATTATTAAATACTCAAAAGAATTTGGTGACGGGGATTTTAAAAGTGAAAAAGATTTTATTGTAACCGACGAAGAAATAGACAAAGCATTCAATTTAACCTCACAAAAGACTGTAAATGCGCTTGAAGAATGTATAAAAAATATCACGGAATTTGCAAAAGAGCAGTTAAATTGCATTAAAAATCTTGATATAAATATCAATGGGTCACACTTGGGTCATAGAATAATACCAATAGAAAAAGTATTATGTTATGTTCCAGGAGGTAACTACCCTCTGCCATCATCTGCTCTAATGACTACAATACCCGCAAAAGTAGCAGGTGTTAAACATATTGCGCTTACATCGCCTAAAATAAAGCCTCAAACTATTGTTGCAGCAAAGCTAAGCGGTGCAGACAAAATATACAGACTTGGCGGGGTACAGGCAATAGGCGCATTTGCCTATGGAACAGAAAGTATTGCCGCAGTTGATAAAATAGTGGGTCCGGGAAACAAATATGTTACTTACGCAAAAAAATATGTCTATGGCAAATGCTCAATAGATTTTCTTGCAGGACCATCAGAGGTTTTAATTATTGCAGATGACAATCAAGATCCAAAACTTGTAAGTGCTGATATTCTTGCGCAATGCGAACATGACAAAGATGCACGGGGTTATTTAATTTGTTATAGTGAAACATTTGCAAAAAAAGTAATTCAATGTGCAAAACAACAGCTTGAATCATTAAAAACAAAAGACATTGCGGAAATTTCGTTTCAAAATTCAACTGCCGTGATTGTCAATAATATTGATGAAGCCATTGAAATTTCAAATTTAAGAGCACCTGAACATCTGGAATTAATGTTTAATGATGCACAAGAATTATCGAAAAAATTTAAAAACTATGGCTCGCTTTTTATAGGCAGCAATTGCGCAGAAGTATTTGGCGACTATTGCTCCGGCACAAATCATGTCTTACCGACAAATTCGGCATCAAGATACACAGGAGGTTTAAGTGTATTTGATTTTATAAAAATACAAACCTTTCAAATGCTTACAAAAGAATACTCGCAAAAACTTTCGCAATATGCAAGTGAAATTGCTTGTCAAGAAGGACTTATGGCACACAAACTTGCAAGTGACTTAAGGGGTAAATATGAGATTTGAATATAAAAAAAATGAAAGAGTACAAATAAGGGTATTTTCTTTCCTTGCGGCAATGTTATTTAAACTTAAAGAATTTACATATTGGTGTAAAAATGTAAATTATCCGAAAGAACCGTGCATTTTTGCACTTTGGCATGCACACCAATGTGGGCTTTATTCGCTAGAAGGACGAAACAAAACAAATGTAATGATAAGCAGATCAAAAGACGGAGAAATCATTGCCCGTGCCGCAGAAATTATGGGGTTAAAAACAGTGAGAGGTTCAATCACAAGAGGCGGAGCAAGTGCGACACTCGAACTTGTTGAAAGAATCAAACATGGTGATAATGGTGCAATCACTGTCGATGGCCCTAAGGGTCCCAACAGGGTTGTTAAAAAGGGAATTATTGAAATAGCAAAAATTACAGGTGTGCCAATTGTGCCAATTACTTGGTATTCCCCTTCGAAAGGATATATTAAACTAAAAACATGGGATGAATTCAGGTTTCCTCTATTTTGCCGAAAAATGATTATGTATTATGGCGAACCAATTTATGTTAATCCGAACGCAGATGAACAAGAAATAGAAGCTAAAAGAAAATTGCTTGAAGATAGAATGAAGGAGCAGTATGAAATGGTAAAAAGAGATTTTAAAAAATTGATAAAAGACTAAGCATTCTGCATTTTCTTTACAAATTCCGGTATTTTATATGCTTCAGCAGTACCAACAATAATTCTCCAGCTTGGCAATGCCTGCTGAAGTTCGTCTTTTAAATCAGCTAAAAGCCCCGGAATGATTATAATTTTATTTTTTACTTTATCTAAAATATTACTTGCGCTCACGACTTTAGAAGCGATTTCTGCAGTGATTTTCTGAGCAGACCAAGCTGTAAGTACACTCATGCCGTCACTGGGTGTTATAACAAGATACGAACCACATTTAAGAGAAGAAAGCTCGTTTGCTACTGCAAAATAACTGAGCGCAAAATTTGTAGTTAGAAAAACAAGTGCATTTTCATCAGGATTGTTGAACTCGTACACTTTGGATTCAACTTGCAGCGGCTTTTGAGGATCGGTGTATATATTTAATCTTAATGTAATTAAACTTGCAAATAAAGCTTCACTAAATTCTTCAAAAATAATCATGTTTGCGTACTTGCAAACAAGCGAAGAAGCAATTGCGCATAGAGAGCAAAAATCAGAACCGCAAAGTTTAATAAATGTAGGATTTGAAAACTCCTCATTTCTATCCACAATTGCACAAGTTCGTATTTTAATCAATTGCGATACTGTTTGCTGTAAATTAGTGTACTCAACTTTGTAAAGTTTAGCCAAAAAATCATCATTTATGATTTCTATTCCCTTATCTTTTAACAAAGAAACTGCATCATCTATTGGATTTTTAAAGTAAACAGCATCAATGTGATATTTTTTACCTATACACTCAAACTGAAATTCCAGAATTCGTTTAAGTTTTTGTTTATAATCAGGCGATTGCGAATCAAGTTCAACTGCAAACACACAAGGGTTTACAAAGGTTTTTTCATGTCGATACAAAACTGTTTCGCCACCAACTTTTAAATGTCCGAGCGTAACCACTTTTTGCTGAACTTTTTTATTATGTTCAAGTTTTTCAATTAACTCATCAGGCAAAAAAGGGCACTTTGATGGCGCATCTTGGCCTTTTGAGAGTTTAATTGCAAACATCATACACGTAGGGCAACCGCATTTTTTACAGTTTGCATTAGTATCACGTTTGCCTGCCGGCAAAAATTTAAAAATATCCATTGCACCTAACGACATAACACCTCACAAAATTGCTGCTTAACGGTATGAAGTGCATCAGGATGCCAACATACAACGATATTTGCACCTGCTACAACTAAAGAGGAAGCAGTTGAAATTTCCCACATTTTTGCACGAGTAACCAAATCACCCCAAGAAGGTTCAAAATCATTGCTTTTTGACTCTTTTGCTTTGTAAGACTCTTCACCCGCATAAACTATAATGGGCATATTCAACATATTATCGCCCGAATTTCTTGCAAGACAAATGCGCTCTATTATACTGTAGCCGTAATCAATTCCATATCCAATGCATCCCATATCAGGGTCTATTAAAATCTGCTCAGGTGATAACCCTGTATCAATAGAAAGTATATTAAGTTCTTTTGTTAAATTAATGTCAATAGGAGTTCTTAAGACAAAAGTATGGTTAAACTTTGAATTAGATGTTAACTTTAATAAATCTTGATAATTTGCAGCCTGCACTGGTGAAATTATAAGCTCTCTATCAATAACATCAACAAGCGCATTCAAAATTTCAACATCCCAGTTTGCATGGGAGCTAAGTTTAATCATAATTTTAATTTTAGAATTAACTAAAATTTTTTTTAAAATATTACGATATTTTTTCAAAAGTTCAGATTTTTTATTCTCCTCCGGTTCTTGAGAATTAAAATAGACACTGACAAACTCAGCACCAAGCTCAAGTGCTTTATTCTGAACAGCAACAAACCAATCTATTGTATCGTTGATAACTGTTCCCCAGTAGTCTTTAAGAACGGGCGAATAGCTCTCATTAACTTCTATTGGAAACTCAAGCCCAAAGACGGGACAAGGCATGAACTTGGAATTTAAATTAAAATTAAACACTTATGCTTGCTGACCTCTCTGTTCGATAATTTTATTCATAATTTCACTAAATTCCGCTTCGTCGAGTGTTTCTCGCTCCAATAATTCTTTTGCAATTTTTCTAAGCATATCTTCATTTTCAGTTAACATTTGCTTAGCAATATTATATCTTTCATCAACAATTCTTTTTACTTCTTTATCGATATCAGCCGCAATTTCTTCACTAAAATCACGTTGATGCCCAAAATCACGACCCATAAAAACATGTTCCTGGCTTGTGCCATAAGCCAAATTTCCCATTTTTTCGGACATACCGTAAACGGTAACCATTTTGCGAGCAAGGGCAGAAACCTTTTCCAAATCATTTTGCGCACCTGTTGTTATGGAATCAGGTCCGTAAATCAATTCTTCAGCCACTCTGCCGCCAAGTATCATGGTAATTCTATCTAAAAGTTGAGATTTTTTTAATGTTAAATGGTCTTTTTCAGGCAATACTGTTGTAATGCCAAGCGCCATACCACGTGGTATTATTGAAACTTTATGCAAAGGATCGCAATCTTTTAAAAGCCTTGCAAGTAAAGCATGTCCAACTTCATGGTATGCAGTATTTTCTTTTTCTTCATCAGAAATTATGCGTGATTTTTTCTCAGGACCTGCCATAACCTTGTCAATAGCTTCTTCTATATGCTCCATTGATATTTCGTTTTTATCATATCTGGCACTTAAAAGCGCAGCTTCATTCAAAAGATTTTGCAAATCAGCACCTGTAAAACCTGGGGTACGTTTAGCAAGAACTTTTAAATCAACATCTGATGCCAAAGGCTTGTTTTTAGCGTGCACAGCAAGGATTTGCTCACGTCCGAGTATATCGGGTCTGTTAATTATAATTTGCCTGTCAAATCTTCCCGGTCGCAATAATGCGTTATCAAGGATGTCAGGACGGTTAGTTGCGGCTAAAACAATAATATTTACATTTTCATCAAATCCATCCATTTCAACAAGCAACTGGTTTAGCGTTTGCTCACGCTCGTCATGACCGCCACCCATACCTGCGCCACGTTGTCTGCCCACAGCATCAATTTCATCAATAAATATTATGCATGGTTGGTGTTTTTTTGCTTGCTCAAATAAATCTCTAACACGAGAAGCGCCAACACCAACAAACATTTCAACAAAATCAGAACCTGAAATTGAAAAGAAAGGTACACCCGCTTCGCCTGCTACAGCTTTTGCCATAAGCGTTTTACCTGTTCCGGGGACACCGACCAAAAGTACACCTTTTGGAATTTTGGCTCCAAGTTTTGTATATTTATCGCCATTTTTAAGAAAATCAACTATTTCTTCTAGCTCTTGCTTTTCTTCATCTATGCCTGCAACATCCTTAAATGTAACTTTAACTTTATTTTCTTGCATCATTTTTGCACGGGATTTCCCAAAGTTCATGGCAGCCGAACCACCTTGTTGAATGCCACGTAACAAAAGAATTATCAAACCAATAAAAAATATAGGCACCAACAAAGAGCCGATTGTGCCAAGAACAGAACCTTCTTGTGGTTTTTTAACATTTATTTCAACATTATTTTGTTCTAACACAGACAACAAATTCGGGTCGTTTTCGGGTATCTGAATTTTATACTGAAAAGTTGCACTTTGATTTACATTTGAAAGCCCGACGATATCCGTCTTGGGCGTTGCAGGTTTACTTTCAGTTTTTTTAGTATCATCTTTGGGAACTGCAATTACAAGATTTTTTGAAATTGTTACACTTTCAATTTGTCCCGCTTTTACTTTATCTAAAAATTGAGAATAAGAAAGTTCACCGCTTGTTGTAGTTGGACCTGCAAAGGCAACAACCGCAAGCAATACTACTATTATACCAACAATAATATAAACTCCTAAAGATTGATTTTTGTTCATTTTTACCCCTGTAATAAATATTTTCTGTTGCCATTATATCAAAAGAATAATAAAATGTTAATCAGGAATATATTATGTCAAAAGCTTATCTGTCACTGGGATCAAATTTAGGCGACCGCCTGTCGAATATTCAACAGGCGGTAAGACTTTTAACAAGCGATAATAATATAGAGCTTTTGCGTGCTTCATCTTTCTATGAAACTCAACCTTGGGGCTTAAGTTCGCAAAACTGGTTTATTAATGCTGCAATTGCAATAAAAACAGAGCTTTCTCCTATTGAGCTTTTAAGGGTATGTCAAGATATCGAAGCAAAACTTGGCAGAATAAGAGAAGGTAAACCAAAATGGAGTGAAAGAGTTATAGATATTGATATATTATTTTACGACAATTTAGTTTTCAAGAATGAGATTCTTGAAATACCTCACAAATATGTGCACTTGAGAGCATTCGCACTTGTACCGATGATAGAGGTTAATGCCGATTATTCACACCCAATTTTTAACAAAACAATAATTCAAATGCATGAAGAACTTGAAAATCCTGAAGATGTATTTTTGTACGGCACAGTACTTCCGGAAGCAAACAAATGAAAAAGATAGCCATAGTCGGAGGCGGGCCTGCCGGTATATACTGTGCACTACAATTGCAAGCTTGCAACAATTTAGAAATTCATATATTTGAAAAAAACACGCCTTTAAACACTCTTTTGCCAACAGGTGGGGGTAGATGTAACTTAACACATTTTGCGCAGGATATTAAAGAACTTGCAAGCAACTATCCTCGTGGTGAAAAATTTCTTTACTCCGTTTTTTCAAATCACTTTATATGTGACACTCTTGATTTTTTTAAAAAAATCGGCATTAAAACATATATGCAAAATGACTTACGATATTTTCCCATCTCAAACAGCGCAAAAGATATGCGAATAAAAATGCTTGCAGCACTTGCCAAAGCAAGGATAATTAAAAAGAAAATAAAAAGGCTTGATGAACTAAAAGATTACAACACCATTGTTCTTGCTACAGGCTCTAAAGGCGGTTATAATCTGGCATGTGAGGCAGGGCATACAATAATAAAGCCAAAACCTGCTTTATGTGGTTTAAAACTTAGCGAAAACAGCCCGAAATACCCTCAAGGGGTTGTTTTAAAAACAGAACAAGGCGAAATTTTATTCACTAAAGATGGAATATCGGGTCCGCTTATTTACAAAATATCGTCCATTAATGCAAGAAAAGATTTTCCATACGAAATAGAAATACCACTGATAAATCACGAGAAACTTTTTGAAGCAGTAAAAGAAAGCCCAAAGAAAAGTTTTGGTAACGTTGTATCTGGTTTTATACCAAAATCTTTAGCACAAGTTATTCTCAAAAATTACGGTAAAAAATGCGCAAATATAAGCAAAACGGAAATACTAGAACTTGTAAAGATAACCTTTAATGTAGTTTCAACCGACAACAAAGGAGAAATTGTGACCTCAGGCGGTGTAGATTTAAAGGAAATTACAAACTTATGTCAGTCGAAAATAAATCCCAAATTATTTTTCTGTGGAGAAATAATGGATATTGACGGATTTTGCGGCGGGTACAATTTGCAAAACTGTTGGAGTAGTGCTTATTGTGCTGCAAAGGGAATTAGAACATACCTTTTTTAGCAAAAAGAGCAGCCGCAAGAACAGAGGCCAAACCCGAGATAAATATTACAATGATAAAACCAAACTGATGTGCAGCAAAAGGCAGATGGACATTCATACCCCAAAAACTTGCAAACATAGTGGGTATGGCAAGAATTATCGTAATAGATGTTAAAAATTTCATCACAATGTTTAAGTTATTTGAGATAATTGAAGCAAAGGCATCCATCATATTTTCGAGAATGTTTCTGTGCATTTCAACCATTTCTAATGCCTGCTTATTCTCAATAATTACATCTTCAAGTAAATCAATGTCATCTTCATTAAATTTTAAAGGCGTTATAAAAGTAGATTTTGTAAGACGCATTATTTTTTGCAAGACTATATAATTATCTTTTAATGCGGTTGTAAAATATACCAAAGATTTTTGAGCTTCAAACAATTGAAAAAGAGCCTTATTTTTCATTGTTCTTCTTAAATCATCCTCAATCTTATCAGTTTGCTTATTTATAAAATTTAAGTATCTCAGGTAATATTTTGTAGAGCGGAAAAGAATATTTAACAAAAATCTTGTTTTATTTCTTGTATCAAAAAAACTTGCCGTTTCTTTATTAAAAGAACTTATAATTCTGTTTTCCTTAGAACAAACCGTAATAAAACTTGTAGGAGTGAATATAATACCTAATGGCAAGGTATCAAATGCACCTTCATCCTCCATTACGGGTATATTTGTAATGATTAACAAATGTCCGTCTTCATATTCCATACGTGAACGCTCATCTACGTCAAGAGAATTTCTTAAAAAACTCTCATCTAAATTCAAAACAAGGGAAACTTTTTGAATTTCTTCATAAGTGGGGTCAATTAAATTAAACCAAGAACCGCACTGTGCCTCTGATATACTTAGTTCGACAAGCTCATTATTATCTTGTGTTTTTAAAATCTCTATCATCCGAACCAAATCCGCTATCTTGCCACAACTAAATTAAACTACACAAAAAAACTATTGTAAAGCCTTTGAAAAACTGCCAAGCATTTTTTCAAAACTTTCAATGCTAAAACCAACAACGTTTAAGTAATCACCGTCAATTTTTTGAATAAAAGAGGCTTTGGGAGGGTTAAAAAAATTATCTTCGCTAATAAAATCCTGTATACCGTAACTGCCTGCTTTGTCCATAGGATTTTTGTTCTTAATATAATTAATAATTTCATCATCGTAAATTTCTCTAAAAGTAACTTTTGTTAAAGTAAAATCAGTAACTGATTTTAAACTTTTAGCATCAACTAAGCTAATAGAAGTGACTACATCATGTGAGTTTGCACTAAGATTTTTAAGCATAAAAACAGCCTCGTTGAAATTTCGAGGCTTGTTTAACAAACACACACTATCGAGGATTACCATGGTGTCGGCACCGATAACCACTGCGTCACTCTGAATTCGTTGAGCAACGTCTAGTGCCTTACCCAATGAATTCTTTTTTATATTTTCATACGAAAATGTCTCAAATTTTTCTTCCTTATAAAACGATTTTACAATTTCAAATTCATACCCGTAACGCAAAAGTATTTCTTTACGCCTTGGTGAATTTGAAGCCAGTATTATTTTTTTTGCAAAATTTTTCATTTTGCAATTATAACACAAACTATTTTACAGCTTGAGCCGGTTTTTTAATTTTAATATTTCTTGATTTACGATATTGAATATTTAAAGAAATGGCTTTTATGCAAGTTGATTTTAATTGTTGCTGAATATTTAATGTATTCATTTGAATCATTGCATAATCGTTCATAGCATCAAGCATTTTTTGCGGATCAATCATTGATGTTTGAATAACAGGGTTATCAACCTTTAAACCTTGATATTTTTTTACTAAAAGTACATCAATTTTATCCTTAGCGCCTATAGCCATTTTCTTCTCCCTATAATTTTTAAATCCCGTTTCCTATATTTTAATAAAGTATTTTATGAAGAAGAAATTGCGAAATAAGAATAATTTGCTTAACAAAAGTTAACAATTAACTTCAGACTCAAAAAGTTCTTTTAAATCCTTTGTTATACCGAAAAGACCGGTTAAAAAAGCAATTGAGCTCATTATTATAAGAATTTTATCCACGCCAAAATACTGACCAATAAATCCCATAGGGGCAAGGAATAAAGCACCCAAACCCCAGCTAAAACCTTGCATAATACCGGATATTACACCTTTATTTTTACTTACCAGTTTTTGCGCACTTACCAGTGTAACTGATACGGAAAGAAGTATGAAAAAGCCAGTAATTATAAACAATACAGCTGACAAATAAGGTAATATATCTAATACATACAACGTTAAAAGAGTAAGAGGCAAGATAGAACAGAAAGAAAATCTTATAACATTTGTGCCACCAATTTTTTCTTCAAGCTTGGGGCTAATCATTGTTGCAATCCCGCTTATGGTAAAAAATAAGGTAACAACAAGACCAATTTGGTTTAAATTAAAACCGTTATTTTCTAACAAAAATGGCATATAAGTACCAAAACTTATGCTAACTCCCGATTTTACAACAGAAATAAGCACAAGTCCCAGAATAACTTTAGAACTTAAAATTTCCTTCATTATAGGCAGAAATTTTTCTTTTCTTTGGCATACAGTTTCCGCAGGAATTTTTGGAACGACAAAATAGATTAACAATGCAGTTAATATCCCGGGAATAGAAAATAACAGCAGGGAGTTTTCTCCAAAGGCAGCAAGGGCGGCAGATGAACAAACAGGACCAATTGCATAACCTATGGTTCCTAAACCCAGAAATATGCCCATATACTTTGAAAGTTTAGGGTTATTATAACAAAAAGTATTAACAAGACAGGTAACTTGAGGATGATAAAAAGCATTGCCACACATACCAAATACCAAAAATAAAGCTAAAAATTTTGCAGAGTTTGAAACTACTGTTAAGGGTATAAAAACTGAAGCCATAACAAGACCCCAAAACATAAAAGTTCTGTGCTTGAGTTTATCAGAAATATACCCAAAAACAGGCTGTAACATAGAAGATAGCATGTGCCCAAAAGCAATAATTGTACTTATAAAAGAAAGTGAAATGCCTAATTTAGCCGTAATAGCAGGATACAACGGCACAAGAATTGAAGCATACCAATCTACCATAAAATGTCCGCTGCATAATCCGACGATTGCTTTTTTATCTGCATTTTTCATTGTTGCTAATACCTTCTCTTAGTGTCTAAAGTGTCTAATCCCCGTTATAGCCATGACAAGACCCATTTTATCAGCAGTTTCAATTACCTCTTTATCTTTAATTGAACCCGCCGGCTGAATAATTGCAGCAATTCTATTTTGTGCTGCCAAATGAATATTATCTATTGCAGGGAAAAAACCATCGCTTGCAAGAATTGCATCTTTTGGAGAATCACAAACACGATTTATAGCAATTTCAACAGCACCGACCCTGCTTGTTTGTCCGCCACAAATACCTAAAGTGCGTAAATCTTTAGCAACAACTATACCGTTAGATTTAACATGTTTTGCAATTTTAAATGCAAACACCATATCTTCGATTTGTTCTTGTGTGGGCTTTTGTTTTGTAACAATCTTAAATTTATCGGGATCAAGCTCAAGTGTATCTTTTTCCTGAACAAGTACGCCAAAGGGAGTTAATTTAACCTCTTGTGGTACAAAATTTGTATATTTTTCGTAAGGCGTATTTATTTTTATAACCCTCAATTTTTCCTTTGTTTTTAATATCTCAAGCGCGGCTTGCGAATAAGATGGCGCAATGACTATTTCTAAAAACATAGACGTTAAATGCTTAGCAACAGTATCATCTATTTCTTTTGTAAAGGCAACTATTCCGCCAAAAGCACTTAAGGGGTCGCAATCCAGCGCTTTTTTCCAAGCATCTTCAATGCTTTTACCCAGAGCAACCCCGCATGGGTTTGTATGTTTTACAATAACACAACAATTTACATCAAAAAACTCTGCAGCAATATTAACTGCAGCAGTTGCATCCAGTATATTGTTATAAGACATTTCTTTACCGTTTAAAATTTCATAGTCCAGCTGCTTATCATACGAATACAAAGCAGCCTTTTGGTGAGGATTTTCGCCATATCTTAAATCATTTATTTTATTTAAATATAAAGCCTTTATATCATTTAAAGAATTACTCTCCTGTATGCCAAAATTATAAGAAAGCTCTTCTAATATTGTATAATCATACTCGGAAGTTTTTTCAAAAACCTTTAGGGCAAGCTTCTGTCTTGTAATTTCATCAATATTGTCAAAATCAAGGTTATAATCGCAAATATCACAAATAGCAGTAACATTTTTATAATTTTTTGCACCTGCACGCAAAAGCGCAACACCTCCAATGTCAATATTTTTTAAAAGCGTATCAATATCAGTATTTTTGCCTTTATACTCCTCAAATGGGTATAAATTAACAACAACAAGCGAAAAGGGTTCACTATCCAAAGTTTTTATCTCATCTTCATTTGCAAGGATTGGAGCAAAAATTTTAGGATGCAAAGATTTCACTTTGCCGTTTAAAAGTTCGCTAAAACCTGTAATAGTTGAACTTTCTAGAGCATTTATACCATTATCAATTAAAACCTTGCATGTATTACCTGTTGAGACAATTTCCCATCCATTGCAGACCAGCTTTTTTGCAAGTTCAACAATTCCGGTTTTGTCAAATACGCTTATATATGCTCGTTTTTTCATAAAATCCTCACTCAAATCTACGCAAGAATTTTAGCACAAGCATTTTAAATATTCTAGCCGCCGCCACAAAAAGTTGCTACTTCGATATTATCGCCATTTTTTAGAATTTCATTGCTGAAATTTTCTTTGTAAACTATATTCATATTTTTTTCAACAACGAAAAACTTCGGCAACTCCATATTGCTTAAAAGCTTATCCAGAGTTGTATTTTCAGGAATTTCTTTTTTAATACCATTAAGAATTATTTGAACCATAGCCATACCAGTCACAAATACCGTCTTTACAAAATTCTTTTTCCAAATCTGCCATAATACTTTTGTGAGTCATCTCAAAAGTAACAGGCGTAATTGAAATTCTATTTGCACGAACTGCGCTTATATCAGTACCATCTTCCTCGTGTTTTGTTGTAAGCTCACCAGCCATCCAATAGTACACTTTACCTCTTGGGTCAATGCGCTTTTCGTAACTGTCAGTAAACATTTTTGTACCAAGTTTAGTTATTTCAACACCTGCAATATCATCTTCTTCAAGAGCGGGAGTGTTAATATTTAATATTGTTTTTTTCGGAAAATTAATTTTTTGAATTTTAGGCAAGAACTTTGCAATAAAATCCGCAGTAACATCAAAATACAGGGGGTCAGATGTCATACTTGCAAGAGATACTGCAATGCTTGGATAATCAAGCATTGCTCCTTCCATTGCACAACTTACCGTACCTGAATACAAAATATCAGTACCTAAGTTTGGTCCATGGTTAATGCCTGAAATTACAATATTAGGCAATTCGCCCTGCTCTAAAACAGCGCAAATACCAAGTTTTATACAGTCCCCTGGGGTACCTGATGTGACCCAAACTCTTTTTGCGCCAAACTGCGATTCGAGCTCCTCGACTCTCAAGGGCGTATGCAATGTAAGAGAATGACCCGCCGCACTTCTTTCCCTATCAGGTGCTACAACATATACATCATGTTCTTTAGATAATCTTGTTATTAAGGCTTTTATACCGGTTGCCGCTATTCCGTCATCATTAGAAATTAAAATTCGCATAAATCCACCTAGATAAACTGTCAATAAATTTAATTATAGCATAATTATTAACAAATTTGCCAAAACTCTTTACAGATTATAAAATTTTATTAGATGGATTAAGGGTGAACCTATGAAAAAAGCTTATAATGCTTTTAGTGATTATTTAAAAGAAAAATTTGGTCAAAAAGTTTATAAAATAACTATTGATGCCGGTTTCTCCTGTCCAAACAGAGATGGCACAATATCAAGTGGCGGCTGTATATTTTGCGATGAATCGGGAAGTTTTTCAAAGGCACATTCAAACGAACTTGATATAAAAAATCAAATCAAAACCGGAATTAAAACACTAAATGAACGTTTTGGCGCACAAAAGTTTCTGGCATACTTTCAGGCCTTTACAAATACATATGCCCCCGTTGAAAAACTAAAAAAAATTTATGATGCAGCTTTTTGCGATGACAGAGTTCTTGGTATTTCAATAGGTACACGCCCTGACTGCGTTGATGAGAAAAAACTTGATTTGATTGCAACATACAAAAACCCTTGGCTTGAGCTTGGTTTGCAAAGTACACACAATGAAACGCTTAAAAAAATTAATCGAGGGCACGACTACGAATGTTTTTTAAAGGCTTATAAACTTGCTAAAGCAAGAAATATTAACGTCTGCGTACACATGGTATTAGGATTTAAAAATGAAACGCAAGAAATGATGTTAAAAAGTGCTAAAAGACTTGCCGCACTTAAAATAGACGGTATAAAGCTTCACATGCTGACAGTGCTTGAAGATGCGCCGCTTGCAAAAATATATAAAGAAAAACCTTTTGAATTACTTACTATGCAGGAATATTGCGAAATTGTATGCGATTTTTTAGAACTTTTACCACCCGAAACAACTATTCACAGGCTTGCAGGCAGTGGTTATTCAAAAACACTTATTGCACCAAAATGGGTAAATAACAAATTTGAAACACTAAATTTAATTGATAAAATTTTTGAGAAAAGAAAAACAAAACAAGGCATTAAACATTACAAAAACGAGTGCGTGAATTAAGATACGAAAATCAAAAAGAGCCTAGCGCACGGGCTCTTTTTTATAGCAATTTTTTTAGTTCAGCAGTTTTATATTACTGTACAAAAAAGCTTAAGTCAAAAAATGAATATAAATTTTAATGCAAATCTAAAAAATCATCCATCAAACAAAGAAAGAAATAAAGGTATAATCACAAGCTTATTTGCAAGCGCAATAATAGGCGAAGCGGGAAACCAAATAAATACAAGGCTGCTAAACCCAAAAATCAAAAAGCTGGCTTCATCCGTAAGTGAAGAAGAAAAAATATTACTGAAAGATGCATTCAAATCCGCATATAAAAACAATAATCTAGCAAAAAAAGGTGTCAAAATATTATTTATAACTAAGGAAAATTTAGACAAAACGGCAGATAAACTCACAGATGCTTTATTGAACACAAAATTGGTAAAAGTTCTTAAAAAAATCATAGATAAAGATGCCTTAACTATTGGAATTAAGGGAAAATATATAAATATATTAAATTCTGTAATGGAAGGTGAAAATGCATTTTACTACTCAACGATAAATGGCATTATGCTTTCAGGAGAAAACAAAGGGGCACAGCTTGCCAGTTTCCATGAAATGGGGCATGCGCTAAATCACAATTGCGGAAAATTAAGTAAAGTACTGCAGAATGTAAGAACTCCTATTGGAAAGATTGCTCCAACAGTAATTTTAATAAGCGCACTTGGTTTAAAAAACAAAAAAAACGAAATAGATGAAAACGGTCAAAAGAAAACAGGTTTAAGGCAATTTATAAAAAATAACGCAGGGTCACTTATAGCTTTAACACAATTGCCGGCAGTGCTGGAAGAAGGAATTGCAAGCTTAAAAGGGCAAAAAATGGCAAAACAGGTTCTTGTAAATTCACCCGGGCTTTTGAAAAAAATAAGGTTAACCAATTTTACCGGATTTGCAACGTATTTAATGAGAACAGCAACTTTAATAGCCTTAACCGAAGGGGCAATAAAAATTAAAGATGATATTCAAACTAAATACGAACAAAAAATAACAACTAGTTGATTGCCTTATACCTTACCTTTACCACAGCATTTTTTGTATTTTAGACCGCTACCGCAGGGGCATAAATCGTTTCTGCCTACCTTTGGCATATCTTCCTGAGGTTGCTCATCTACATAATTGGGTGTTGAATTTTTAAGTGCACGTGTAAGCTCTGTTTCACGCTCAAAATCTTCATCCATAAATGGAATATCCTCAAGAGCATTTTGATTTTCATCGATAATTTGAATACCAAAGCGAGCTCTAAACAAGTGTCTTACTGTTTCCGATTGGATATCCGACATCATGGCATTAAATAAATTGAATGCTTCTTTTTTATACTCAATAAGAGGATCTTTTTGCCCGTAAGCTACAAGTCCGATAGAATCTTTAAGTGCATCGATATTATTTAAATGGTCAATCCATTTTGAATCAATAACCTGTAAAAGAATATCACGCTCCAGCGTTCTCATAACATTATTGTCAGAAAACGCCTCTTGTTTTGGGGTATCGGGCGAACCATAACGTGCCATAACATCGTTAAAGCCTTCAACAGATGTTTCTTCCATGGTTTTATATGCTTGATTGACAAGGTTTTTAAGATAATCAGACATATCTTGGTATCTTTTTTCCATTAAATCTTCCAGGGTAACATCACTCAATTGAGGGAATACTGAATGAATTTCATTTGTTAGCATTTTAATGTCATCTTTAACATACTCTGCAGGTGGCATATCAGGTGATATATACTGTTTTAAGATTTTATCTACTTCAAGGTTAATCATATAATCAATATCAGATTTTAAGCTCTTTGAAGCAAGAACCTTGCGCCTTTGAATATAAAATTTCTCTCTTTGAATGTTGATAACATCATCGTATTCAAGAACACTTTTTCTTATATCAAAATGATAAGTTTCCACTTTCTTTTGAGCTGACTCGATTTGACGGGTAATAAGCGGGTTTTCAATCGCCATATCTTCTTCAATATTAAGCATATTCATAAGAGCAGAAATTTTATCTCCGCCAAAAATCCTCATTAAATCATCTTCTAATGATAAGAAAAATTTAGTAGACCCCGGATCGCCTTGGCGGGCTGCACGACCTCTTAATTGGTTGTCAATACGCCTTGATTCGTGCCGTTCTGTACCAATTACGTGCAAACCACCCAGAGACACAACTTTAGCGTGTTCTTCTTCAGTTATTTTTCTTGCTTTTGCAAGTGCAGCTTCTTTTTGGGCTTCATAATCAGGCGAATCAACAGTTACACCCATTTTATCCAGTTCTTCTTTTGCAAGATACTCAGGATTACCGCCGAGCAAAATATCAGTACCACGACCTGCCATATTTGTTGCAATTGTAACGGCATTTACTCTGCCTGCCTGCGCAATAATATAAGCTTCACGCTCATGGGCTTTAGCATTTAAGACATTGTGCTTAATGCCACGTCTTTTTAAAATTGCAGATAAATATTCCGATTTTTCAATACTTATTGTACCAACAAGAGTTGGTCTGCCCATTTTTGCCATTTTCTCTATTTCATCGGCAACTTTTTGATATTTCATTTCCTTTGTTTTGTAAATTACATCAGGATAATTAATTCTAATATCGGGTTTATTTGTTGGTATTTCTGTACAGGGAAGATTATAAATCTTGCCAAACTCGGCTTCTTCTGTCATTGCAGTACCTGTCATGCCTGAAAGCTTAGGATAAAGTCTAAATAAATTTTGGAAAGTAATGCTTGCTAAAGTCTGCGTTTCGTCTTGAATGGGTACACCTTCTTTTGCCTCAATTGCTTGGTGTAAACCTTCACTCCAGCGTCTGCCTTCCATAATACGACCTGTAAACTCATCAACAATCATTACTTCGTTATTTTTTACAACGTAATCAGTGTCTTTAATAAAAAGCTCTTTAGCTTTTAGTGCTTGCAAAAGATGGTGGGCGTATTGAGTTTGCATATCAAACAAATCAGTTACACCTAAAAGCTCACATGCCTTATCTATACCATCTTCAGTTAGAATAATATTTTTATTTTTCTCATCAACTTCGTAATGTTCAACTTTATTCAATTGTGGTGCAATTTGTGCCATCAATTTGTACGTTTGAGCTGATTTTTCAAGGCGCCCTGAAATAATTAACGGCGTTCTTGCCTCATCAATTAAAATACTGTCAACTTCATCAATAATAGCGTAATTATAAGGTCTTTGAACAAGTGCTTCAAGCGAGGAGGACATATTATCACGCAAATAATCAAAACCAAATTCATTATTTGTACCATAAGTTATATCACAAGCATAAGCAGCTTTTTTTGACTCAAAATCATTGTGTCCGGAACCTTGAGATAGTATAACGCCGACAGACAAACCTAAAAATTCATAGATTTTACCCATCCAGTCCCTATCACGTTTTGCAAGGTAATCGTTAACCGTAATTATATGAACACCCTTGCCTGTAAGAGCATTTAAATAAGCAGGCAAAGTTGCAACAAGGGTTTTGCCTTCACCTGTTCTCATTTGTGCAATATGACCGTTATGCAAAAATATACCGCCAATTAACTGCACATCAAAGTGGCGCATGTTTAAAACTCTTTTACCTGCTTCACGAACAGTTGCAAAGGCTTCAGGTAAAATTGAATCCAGAGCTGCTTTTTCCAATTCTCTATCTTTTTTAAAATCACTTGAAGTTTCACGCTTGGATAAAATTTCTTTAAATTCAGCAGTTTTTGCTTTCAGTTCATCGTCAGTAAGTTTAGAAAACTCCTCCTCAAGAGCGTTTATATGCTCGACAATCGGCATAATTTTATTTATTTTACGCTCATTTGGATCTTTAAAAATTTTTAAAAGAATATTAACTAAACTCATTAAACTCTCCTGAATTTCTCCCTTTAAATAAATACTATCACAAAAACATAAAAAATATTTATTGTGCCTTTGACTAATAATTTTTATTCGATAGAATAAGCATAGTAATCATTTTGGAGAGGAGAATATTTTGGAACATTTACATGCTCTAACAGACCAAAATGCCGTAATAATATCAGCTTCCATT
>CALUXZ010000002.1 GCA_944324875.1 Candidatus Gastranaerophilales bacterium
ATTTCCACCCTGCCAAGGTCTTTAAAACCAAAGAGTTTTACAATTTTGCCCTTTTGCATTGTGCCGTCAGCTTTTATAAGGGTTACTTGTTCACCTGAGTGTAAAATGCCGTTTTTAATTCTGCCTATTGCAATTCTGCCTACATAATCGTTGTAATCAAGTGTTGTAACATGAAATTGCAGGGTTAAATCGTCATCCCCAACAGGCGGTTGTATATTTTCTAAAATACAGTCTAAAAGCGGTGTTATGTCTTTTTCTTCGTCATTGAGTTCTTTTTTTGCAAATTTGTGAAGGGAGCTAGCGTAAATTATTGGGAAGTCAATTAAATCTTCTCTGTCCGTTAATTCTGTAAATAAATCAAAAACTTTATCTAATGTGCCGTTTGGATCAGCACCTTGTTTGTCGATTTTATTAACAACGACGATGATTTTAATACCTAACTCAAGTGCTTTTGAAAGCACAAAACGAGTCTGCGGCATTGGACCTTCTTGAGCATCAACAATTAAAAGTGCGCCATCTACCATGCCTAAAACACGCTCTACTTCGCCGCCAAAGTCAGCGTGCCCGGGGGTGTCTACGACGTTAATTTTAACACCCTTGTAGTTTACTGAAATATTTTTTGAAAGTATTGTAATGCCTCGTTCACGTTCAATGTCGTTACTGTCCAGTACTCTCTCGCCTGCTTCCTGATGTTCTTTAAAAACGCCTGTTTGCTGTAACATGCAGTCAACAAGAGTAGTTTTACCATGGTCAACGTGCGCAATTATCGCTATATTTCTTATGTTTTTCTTCTTCATTGTTGTCAATCCTTCTTATGTAAATTATTTTACAACAAACATTTTTAAGGTAAAATATTTTATAAAAAAGGAGTTGGAAATGGAATTAAATAAAATCAAAGAAATTGATTCGGAAGTTGCAAAATATATTGAACAGGAGTTAAAACGCCAGCAGAATACAATTGAGCTTATTGCAAGTGAAAATTTTACATCTGAAGCTGTTATGGCTGCTCAGGGTAGTGTTTTAACAAATAAATACGCTGAAGGCAAACCCTATAAAAGATTTTACAACGGATGTGAAAATGTAGATAAAATTGAAGAATTAGCTGTTGAAAGGTGCAAAGAGCTTTTTAAAGTTGACCACGCTAATGTTCAACCCCACAGTGGTGCGCAAGCTAATATGGCGGTATTTTTATATGCTCTAAAAGCAGGTGATACAATTATGGGTATGGATTTATCAAACGGGGGACACTTAACCCATGGTTCACCTGTTAATTTTTCGGGGCTTTATTTTAATGTTGTAAGTTATGGTGTTAATGATAACGGCGAAATTGACTATGAAGATGTTAAAAATAAAGCCCTAGAACATAAACCAAAGTTAATAATTGCAGGTGCAAGCAACTACTCTAAAATCATTGATTTTAAAAAGTTTAGAGAAATAGCAGATATGGTAGGCGCATATTTAATGGTTGATATCGCTCACATTGCAGCTCTTGTTGCAACAGGTTATCATCCTTCTCCTGCTCCTTATGCTGATTTTATTACTACAACAACGCATAAGACCCTAAGAGGTCCTCGTGGCGGTATTGTTATGTGCAAACAAGAACATGCTTTAGGTATTGATAAAGCTGTTTTCCCCGGTATTCAGGGTGGACCTTTAGAACATGTAATTGCTGCAAAAGCAGTTGCACTAAAAGAAGCTCTAAGTGATGAGTTTAAGCAATACGGTAAAAATATTATTGAAAATTCAAAAGCATTGTCAAATGCTCTTATGCAAGAAGGAATTGATATTGTAGGCGGTCAGAGCGAAAACCATCTTATGACAGTTGATTTAAGAAAATTAAATAAAACAGGTAAAGATGTTGCCAATATGCTTGAGAGAATTGGTATTACAGCTAATAAAAACACTGTTCCAAACGACCCTCAAAGTCCTTTTGTAACATCAGGTGTGAGAATCGGTGTTCCTGCAGTAACTACAAGAGGTTTTAAGGTTGAAGATATGAAAATCCTTGCAAAAATAATTGCTGATGGCATTTTAGAGCGTGAAGATGAAAGCATTTTAAGGCAAAAAAGTCTTGAACTTTGCAAAAAATACCCACTATACCCTGATATGAAATGTGGAGTGTAGAAAATGATTAAACTTACGCAAGCTCATATAATAGGTGCAATAATAGCTTATTTGTTAGGGATTTTTATAGTTCCGCTTGTTATTTATTTTTCAAAAAAGGCAGGGCTTGTAGATGTCCCAAATGAAAGAAAAATCCACCGTGGTGCGATTTCCCGTCTTGGCGGAATTGCAATATGGGTGTCTGTCATGCTTACGTTTTTGTTTTTGGTGCTGTTAAGTTACTATCCAAACGGCGTTGGCTTATCAGGCATTATTGTAGGCGGTTCATTGATGTTCCTTTTAGGTTTGATTGATGACATTTTTTGCCTCAATGCAAAGTTTAAATTATTTATACAAATTGCCATTGCAACAATGGTAATACTTTTGGGTATTAGAATTGATGAACTTTATGTTCCTTTTGTGTCAAATCCTGTTGTTTTAGGTTTTTGGTCTTACCCTATAAGTTTGCTTTGGATTGTCGGTATTTCAAATGCGACAAATTTTATAGACGGTGTGGACGGTCTGGCTGGTTCAATTGTAACAATAGCTTGTATTGCAATTGGTATTGTGTCTTTTGTTGTAACTCCACCATCACCCATTTCAGCACTCGTTGCTTTTATTTTAATGGGCGCAATGCTTGCATTTCTAACCTTTAATTATAACCCTGCAAAAATCTTTATGGGTGATTCAGGTGCGCTTTATGCGGGTTTTTTGCTTGCTACGCTTTCAATTAAAGGGGTTATGAATAATGCACAAAGTCCTGTAATGTATCTTCCTTTTATAATTTTAGCTGTTCCTATTTTAGATGTTGCTTTTTCAAGCATAAGAAGAATTATGAAGGGCTCAAGTCCTTTTATAGCAGACAGCGAGCATATTCACCATAAACTTTTGCACCATGGCTGTTCTCAAGATAAGGTTGTACTTATTCTTTCAACATTTGCATTTGCCTGTGCAATAATTTCAATTCTTATTGCAGGTTCATTTAGTAAATATTATATATACGCTGTAATTCTTGTTGCAGTGCTGGTTATTTTGAACTTAATTTCAAAGGCAATAAAGAAACCGGACAAAAATGAGTGATAATGAGATTAAAAATAAAAGATGGTATGATTTAGACCCGACCGTTAGTCTTGCTGTAAAATTGTTTGAACATTGTGATGATAATGTTAAAATATATATTGCAAACTATATTATAGAGGAGGCTAAAAACAGAGGTGCTAAGTTAGACTTGGAAAATAAAGATGCCTTTAACTACGTCTGGAAACGCTGGCAGGATAAAGACGAAAAAATGTTTGAGGCTATGGAATATTTTAAGATAATTGACTTTGAAACCAAAAAACAATTATCATTAGAAATAATAGATTACATCAGAAAATGCAAAAATAAATTTGAATAATTTTCATGCATTTGTTTGATGATATTATAGGGGGAGTTATTTAAAATAGTTATATGACAAGGGTGATACTTAGTTTTGTTGGAATGTTTATTATTGCGCTTTTTAGTGCAATGCCTGCCCATGCCATAAAAATAGGTCTTGATGACGGGGTTAGGCAAACATATATCGGTTCGTCAAAACAAAGTGTAGTAGTTGACGGAAAAACAGGCAAATCCCTTTTTACCCTAAATGCATTTGTGCCATATACCATAAGAGCTTATAATAATGCGATTGTTATAAAAATTGACGGAAAATATTACAGTTTTGGTACAAATTATATAAAAGTAAAGCCTAAAGAGAAAAAATGCTTTCTGGCAACTAAAAGAAAATGGTACAGAGGTGAATTTATCGTTTATAACATAAATAAAAAATTGGTTGTTATAAATGATGTACCTATCGAAGAGTACCTTCTAGGTGTTGTGCCTTCAGAGATGCCTTCTAAATGGAATATCGAAGCGCATAAGGCACAGGCAATTGCAGCAAGAAGTTATGCTATTGCAAATTTAGGAAAAAGAAAACACAGCGGTTACGATTTAAAAGATACTCCTTTGGATCAGGCTTATGGGGGCGCAAGTGCAGAGACTCCGCAAACAACAAGAGCTGTTACTTTAACAAGGGGTATTGTTTTAACTTACGGTGGAAAAGTAATTCCTGCGTATTATCATGCTTCCTCGGGCGGCAAGACGGTTTCTTCCGGTGCTGTCTGGGCAAGAGACTTGCCTTACATAAAATCAGTTCCTGCCTATGATGAAGGAATAAGAAAAAACGGACATGGGGTAGGTATGAGTCAGCACGGTGCTAATAATCTTGCAAATAAAGGTTATAATGCTTACCAAATATTAAATTATTTTTACAAAAATGTGAAATTTTCGGTTGTTAAAACTCAACTGTAGCAAGTTTTTCGGCTTTCATTATATTATAAAAACCCGTTAATTTAGCTTTTTTTAAAAAAATGCTTGCCAAATACCTATAAATAGGTATAATAAAGGGGTAAATATGGAAAGGGGTTCGTAAATGAACAAAGAAGAATTAGTAAAAGCGGTTGCTGAAAAAGCTAAACTTTCACAAAAACAAACAGCTGAAGTTGTAGCTTCTATTCTTGAAACAGTACAAAAAACGGTTGCTAAAGGTAAAAAGGTTACTTTAGTTGGTTTTGGTACTTTTGAAGCAAGAAAAAGAGCAGCAAGAGTTGGTCGCAATCCTCAAACAGGCAAAGAAATTAAAATTGCCGCAAAAACAGTTCCGGCATTCTCAGCTGGTAAAAAATTCAAAGAATTAGTAAAATAGTTATGAAAATTTGAATTAAAAATTTTAAAAAGCCGATTTGCCTTTTATAGGCGGTCGGCTTTTTGCAAAAATAAAAATTTGTGATAATATTTAAAAGTTACAATATAATAAGGAGATACAACAATTAACAAAGAAATCAAGGCTCAAAAAGAATTAGTCAATGAAAAAATCAGAGCAAAGGAAGTAAGACTCATTGACGATAATGGCACAAACCACGGGCTTGTCGCTACAAGTAAAGCGCTAGAGATGGCGAAAGAAAAAGATTTGGATTTAGTTGTTGTTTCCCCTAATCAATCCCCGCCGGTTGCAAAGATAATGGACTGGGGAAAATATAAGTACGAAACCGAAAAACGTGCAAAAGAAGCTCGTAAAAAGCAGCACACAATTGATATTAAAGAAGTTAAAATGCGCTATAAAATTGACACTCATGATTATGAGGTTCGTCTAAAAAGTGCTAAAAAATTTATTGCTTCAGGTAATAAGGTTAAGGTTGTTGTCATGCTAAGAGGTCGTGAAATGCAGCATAATAAGTTGGCATTAGACCTTGCAAATAAGTTTTTATTAGAATTTGAAGAAAATACATTTAATCTTGAAAAAGCACCTGCACTTGAAGGCAGAAATGTCGTAATGGTTTTAGCACCTGCGGGAAAATAAAAAAATAGCCTTTCGTTTTAGCAAAAGGCTTAAAAATGGTAAGTTTATATGTTTAATTAAATGTAGTTTAAAAGCGTTGCTTGCTGCATTATTGTAGCGCCCGCCTGAAGTGATGCTTGAAGTGCCGTTTGGTACATCATAAGCTGCGTTGCAGCTTCCGCTAAGTCTGTGTCTTCCAGATTTGATTTCATTTCGGTTATGCCGAGTGTAACATTATCATTTATTGAACTTGTAGCGTCAAGCCTTTGGACTCTGCTTGATATAACTGCTTGAGCGCTTGTTATATCTTTAATTCCATTTTGAACAGGTGTTATACAGTCGCTTATGGCTTTGATATCCATATCAGGGTTTGCTAAAGCATCGTTCAATTGCTTTAAGGTGGCAAAAATTCCGCCGTTTTCATCACCAAATATTTCTTGACCGTTAATATTTAATGGCATTGTAACGCCTTCTGATATTTCAATGTTTCTTTCCCAGTTGCCATCTTGCGATGTTCCCGAGTATGTAACATTTAAGTCCTCATCAAGTGAGTATGGTATAGTATCGGTATTTGAACCCGAGAAAATATACTTGTCTTGATATTTTGTATTTGCAAGTTGTGCAATTGTACGTGTTCTTTGTTCTACTTCATCACGAATTGCTTTCATGCTATCTTCCGAGTTGTATGAGTTTGCAGCTTGAATTGCAAGTTCATTTATTCTTTGCATGTTTTCTTGAATTAGCCCTAAAGTATCGTATGATTGGTTAAGTTCATCTTTTGCGGTTTCAATATTTTTTGACCAGTCATCAAGTTGTCCCAACTGTTTGTTATACTTCATAACTTTTGTTCCGTCAGATGGATTTTGCCCAACGGATGTTAATTTTTTGCCTGATGTTATTTGTTCGTAAGTATTATAGATGTTTGACAAATTTTTATTCATATTTGTCAACATTAAATTAGAAGTCATTTGAGTTGTTATTCTTATGCCCATAATTTATTTCCTTATTCTCCAAGCGTAACAAGCAGTTGATATATCTCATTTGCTGTGTTAAATACTCTTGCTGAAGCCTCATATCCTCTTTGGAATTTAATCATATCAGCAAGCTCCTCATCAAGGTTAACACCTGTTATGCTTTGCAAATTTGTTTGTGCAGAATCGTTAAGTGTATTTGCAGTGTCAAATTTACCTTTTATATCGCTTTGCTGCAAGCCTACTTCACCGCTGTAATAAGTTAAAAAGCCTTCAAAAGTAACATTGTTTTCGCCGCCAAAAGTGCTCATTGTCTTTTTGTCTCTTAATTGCGCTGTTGCAACAATGTTATCAGTATTTCCGACGTTATTTTCCCAACCGTCAACAGATGTATCAACCCTTGCAGTTGCAATAAGATTGGGGTCATTAATTATATTTTGGTTAACACTGATACTATCTGCAGTTATTGGATTTGTAATGTTAAATATAGGTTCTGTTGAAGGTACAAGAATTTGCTGTCCTGTTGCAGGGTCAACACTCAGTGCCATTGCTTGAGTTGTACCATCAACAAAAGTTTGTATATTGTTTACTTCAGTTGCAAAAGTGCTTGCCATTTCATCAATTTTTGCCCTCATGCCGCTTATTGTTATTAAGCCGTCATCGGATTGATTGACGATATCAAGGATTGCGCCTAATTGACCGCCTGATACCTCAGAATTTGCGTTCGAGTGAACTAAAGTACCATCCATCTTTTCAACTTGAATAATCGCCGGTGTTGTTGCATCTCCTGTTACAACATTTAATTTTAATTGTTGTTCTGCACCTGCAACAAGTTTTATATCGCCCATTTTGACGTCAACCGAGCCGTTTTTGTTGTATTCAACATTTAAATCTACATAAGCAGACATATCATTAAGCAGATTTTCTCTTTCATTGATAAGTCCTGCGGAATTGTCTACGCCTTGTACAACAATTTGTTTGTTTATTTCGGTTAGTCGCTCAAGTTTTTGGTTAAAGTCTTGCACGCTCATATAAATGTCGCTGTTTTCAATAGTTGCAGGTTGCTGCCAGTTACCTACCAGTTGCTCTTGTAAATTATCAAGAGATTTTGCAACCGAGTTAAATTTCATTGCGACACTTTGTGCGCTTTCAATATAAATTCTTCTTGCTGACGGGTCTGTAGGATTTGCACTTAAATTTTGTGCAGCAGAGAAGAAATCAGCAAGTGTTGCTTGCAATCCGTCATCACCAAGTTCATTTGATATTTCGCCCAATTGTCCCATTATGGAATCAAGCGTATAGTAATATTGTGCGCCCGAGTTAGCTTCACGAGCAGAGTTTGCAGCAGCATTATTTGCATAACTTGTGATTTGAGAAATACATGCACCGTTTAAGCCTCTAATATTACTGTATACATTGTTTCCGTAGCTGTATGTCGGATTTGTGGCAAAGTCGGCACGCAGTTTAATATAACCGTCAACATTTTGGTTTGCAATATTATGAGAAACTACTGCAAGTGCGTGTTGATAGTTATTCATGGACTCTCTGCTAATATTCATTGTTTGACTTATTGTCATAATTAACTCCTTTTAAGCTTAGGCTTCTTCCGTGATTGAAGAAATATCAAGATTGCTTTCCTGATTTTTCTTGCCCAAATGATTGTAGTCCGCATTTTTTGCAGACGTTATATTTAAAATTCCCTCAAATATTTTATTTATAACATTGAGCGAGTGTGTTATTAACACTTCGTTATTTTTCTGTAAATGTCCTATTTGTGCGGTTATTTCATTTAATTCGTTTTTTTGTTCCTGTGTAAGGTTTAAATTTTCTTTATGTTCGTATATTACTTTTATTTCATTGTAAGCACAGATTAGTTTTTCATCGCAATTTGCAAGACCTTCAAGGTCTTTTTTAATTAACGCTTCTTGTTTTTGTTCAAGAAGTGTTTTTATTGTTATGTAACTTTCTTTTATTTTCTCAAAAGTTATTTCGCTCATTTTTACCTTATGCGCTGTAATCTGCAAGCACGCTTCTTCCATACGTTAGTCCGTATTTAATATCCTCGTCGGTTATTTCTTCACCTATTGATTGTGCGGACTTTTTAATATCATCAATGTCTATTCCTTTAAAAATGTCATCTTGTGCAAGTTTAATGTCGTCTTCTTTAGTGTTTAGTGTTTCCGTTGGTGTTGTTTTTTGAATGTTTTGTGCAGATTTAACCGCATAGTTATAAAATATACGATTAAGTGCTTGAGTATCTGCTATTTGATTTGTATTTGTTGAAATATTCATTTTTTATCCCGTAATATCTTCTATATCGCCGGCTTCAGCCGGAACTGATTTTTCCATTTGTGCGTATAGTTGTTTTGCAAAACCGATGTTTGATGTAGGAGAGTTTGCGACATCTCTGCCTATTTGATTAAAAAATATAGATTTAAAATTGTCCATATATTTTGATTCCCCAAACATTGAGTTTTCTCTATCAACTGTTTTATCCATTTGTGTGAGCATTTTTGAAACAAGTATTGCTTCAAATTCTTTTGCGATTTTCTTTAACTGTTGCCTTTGAGTACCTGATGATCTAACAGTATTGATAAAATCGTAATCTCCGCCTTGAGAGTAGCTTTGCGGTATGTAGTTTTGAGTTGTGTAAAAATTATCGCTCATTTTTAACCTTAAATTATTTGCAATTCCGCTTGTAAACTTCCTGACATCTTGAGTGCCTGCAATATTGCAATTAAATCCGTTGGTGTTACTCCAATTGAATTTAGTGCATTAACAAGTTCACCTAAAGTTGAATTTGCCTTCATTTCAACAAGGCTGCCCTCTTTCTTTTCAATATCAATTTGAGTGTTTGTAACCCCAACCGTTTGACCTTGTGAGAAAGGAGCAGGTTGGGATACATCATTGTACGCTTGAATCGTAACTGTTATGCCGCCATGAGCAACTGCTGCAGGCATAAGTCTGGCATCCGCACCAATTACAACAGTTCCTGTTCTTTCGTTGATTATAACCCTAGCTCTTTCTCTTGGTGCGTTTACCCTGATATTTTCAAGGATTGATATGAAGGCAATTCTGTCTGTTAAATATCTTTGTGGAATTGTAACTTTTATACTTCCGCCATCAACTGCAATAGCCTCAGATACGTTTCTCGAGATTATATTTGCAATTTGCGCTGCCATTGTGTAATCTGCTTGATCTAAAATAAGTGTTAGTGAATTTTCATCACCAATTGCGCTTATAATATCTCTTTCAATTATGGCGCCTCCCGGGACTCTGCCTGTTGTTGTAATTGCAGTTCTTGAGCTTGAACCGCCTGATTTTGCACTTGCGCCTCCAACAGATAGAGGTCCTTGTGCAACGGCAACGATTTCACCGTTTGGAGCTCTTAATTGAGTTTGAACAAGCACGCCGCCTTCAAGACTTTTAGCATCTGCCATAGCAGATACTACAACATCAACCCTGTCGCCGTTTTTTGCAAAGGGTGGAATTGTTGCTGTAACAATTACTGCAGCCGACGCACCTTTTTGGATGTAGTTTGATTGGTCAATTGCCATACCTAAGTTTTGTAATAGCAATTGGTTTGTCATTTGCGTGTGGCGTGAGTTGTCGCCTGTATTTTGCAGACCTACAACAAGACCGTAACCGACAACCTGGTTTTCTCTTACACCTTTAATGTGTGTAATGTCTTTAATTCTTACGCTTTGTGCGCTTATTGCGTTTGCTGCTCCTGTATTTAGCAAACAAAATGCCAATATAATTGCTGTTGAAATAAGTTTTTTAAACACTTGTGTCATCCTTTTTATAATTAGAAAATATATCTCATGAAGCGATATAATACGCCTTCGTTTTGACCTCTTGAAACTGTACCTGCTCCGCTCATTGCAAATTGCAGATTGGCAACTTGATTTGAACTGATTTCGCCTTGCTGGTCAATCCATCTCGGGTCGATAATGCCTGAAACTAAAAGGTCTACACGTTCGTTTGCATTAACAAGACTTTTTTTGCCTTGTACCAGCAGGTTGCCGTTAGGTAAAAGTTGTATAACCTGTACTGCGACTTTATCCTGAATACCAAGTGCCCTTTGTGTGTTTGTAGAGCCTGATACCGAGATTGTTCCGCTTGTTCCGTTCAGTGCGCCTTTTAAATTTGTTTTAAATATTGTATTAAATGCATTTGATAAGTTTTCAAGAATGCTTGAAGTTTTTTCTGTTTTATATACGCCGGAATCAGTTAATGTCGGGACTTCATCAATTACAATAGTAACAAGATCACCGACATTTCTTGCACGAACTGAGCTATACAGCGGTCTTGGTTCAATAAAGCTTGATTGTGTAGCATTTAGTGAAAAAAGACTTTCAGCGTTTGCGCCTGTTGTCAAAAAGCTTATAAAACATAATGTAACTGCTAACTTTTTTATCATCCTTTTATCCTTTAAATTCTAACTGTTGCTTCGTTTTTATTGCTTACTGTTGCGTTATAAATTTTGTTGTATTTTAAACTTTTAACTAAAATATTATCTCCTATACTTCCCTCTTTTAGGGCTTTTCCGTCTATTGTTATTTTTAAATTATCTTTTGATTTAAAAATAATGTTTATCGTGGAGTCTTTTAGTACATCAGGTTTTGATTTTACATAATTTTTTAAAATTACTGTCCCTTTTTGGATATTTCTTGTTGCTACAAGAGGATTTTTAGGAAATGCATCAATGGTTTGCCCTAAATACTGTCCTATCTCGCTCCTTTTAACCGATGAATTTGAAATTGTGATATTTTGTTCTCTTACAATTGGATTGTTTGCACATAGAACATCTCTGTAAACAAGAGTATTTACGCTTATCGGGAAGGATTTTATAAAGGTATTTCCATCGTAAATACTCACTCTTTTTAAATCTCTGCTTAAAAATCCGTTATTGTTGGAATCAACTTTTATAGTTGGTTTATTTTTTGTTTCAATGTTACCTTGTGGCATGTTTAAAATTTTTACTTCAATTTCGCCGCCACCTAAGTCATCAACTTGTTTTTGCGTTTGTGCTTTAATTTGATTTTTAATTTGTGCTTCAAGATTTTCTCTGCTTAAAGTATACGCACTGACGCTTGATATGCTAAGGGCGAGAATAAATAATGATATTAAACTTTTTCTTGTTTTATTTTTCATAATTATTGAAGATTATTTGTTACCTGTAGGATATTTGAAGCCGATGTAATTATTTTTGAGTTTGATTCAAAAGCACGTTCTGCTTTAATTAGCGCAATCATTTCCTCGACTGTTTGTACATTTGAGCCTTCAACAAAGTATTGTTGTATTGTGCCGTAGCCGTCTTGACCTGCAATACCCGGAACAGGTACGCCTGAAGCCGGTGTTTCAAGGTATAAATTGTGTCCTGTAGCAGCAAGACCGGAGTTGTTTTGGAATTTTACAATTTGCAATTGTCCTACTTGAGTTTGTTCGGGCTGTGCGCCTACTTTAACGTATACCATGCCTTGCGGGGTTATGGTAATTTCTTTTGTATTTTGCGGAATTTGAACAGGCGGCATAAGCTGGTAACCATCTGTTGTAGTAAGTGAGCCGTTGGCATCCATCTTAAAAGAACCATCACGGGTGTAGGCTATTGTACCGTCATCGAGTGTTATTTGGAAAAATCCATCACCTTCTATTGCAACATCAAGGTTTCTGCCTGTTGATTGCATAATACCTGTTGTAAAAATTCTTGATGTTGCTGCTGTTTTTACACCAAGACCTATTTCAACACCGACAGGCTGATATGTACCTTGTCCCATTTGTGCGCCTGCTGCACGCTCTGTTTGATAGATTAAATCTTGAAATTCGGCACGAACTTTTTTGTAACCGTAGGTATTAACGTTTGCCATGTTGTTTGCGATAACATCAAGATTTGTTTGTTGTGCTATCATACCTGTTGCTGCTGTGTGTAGTGATCTTAGCATTTTATTTTCCTAACTCCCTTAGCCTTTTATGACACCCAAGTTTATGGCTTGTGATACTGTATCGCCCTGTGTTTTAACTATTTTTGCCATAGCTTCATAAGAGCGTGTTACAGTTATTGTATTTATCATTTCATAAATTGTGTTTGTATTTGAACTCTCAAGCATTCCCTGTTGCAGTCTTGCAGTGTTGTTTGCCTGATGCATACCCGCGTCAATTCCTTCATCCTGAATAAATTTTCCCTCTCCCAACTGTGCGCTTAAAAGAGTTTTGTCATTAAAATCAACAACTTGAATTTGTTGCAGTGTTCTTGCGGTATTTGGGTTTGTAACTTGAATTACCCCGTTTTCGCCTATGTTTAAGTCTTTTAAGTAATCAATTCTGTTATTTGGGTTAAATTCTTCTTCAGGATTTAGTACAAGTCTTATTCTCCTGTTTTGCGTGTCCATAACCCAATCACCTTCTTTTGTTACAAGGTAATAATCATCCGTAATTTCAAAGTTACCTGCACGTGTGTAATAATAATTTTTTTCATCATAAGCTACATTGTCAGGCACTTCTTGATGTCTTATTTTAAAGAAACCGCTGCCTTGAATACCGACATCAAGTTTGTTTCCGGTTGTAATTAATCCGCCTTGAGAAAAATCAATATATGTTCTATCTGCAGCGTTGCCCAGACTTAAACTTCCAACTCTTATAAAATCCGTATCTTTAGGATTGTTTGTAAAAGGAACTTTTTTAACTTCAACATCAGCCTGCATTAAGTCTTTAAAAGTAATATTTGTCTTTTTGAAACCGACAGTGTTAACGTTTGCAAGGTTGTTTGCGTTAACGTCTTCCTGCTTTAAAAGCGACATCATACCTTTTGTTGCAGCTTCAAGACCTCTTGTAATCATATTTTGCCTCCTTTTATTGCTTCATAAGAGGCTAAAATATTTTTTACATAGTTTTGTGTTTCTTTATATGGAGGAATATCTCCGTATTTTTGCACTGCCCCCGGACCTGCATTATAAGCGGCAAGCGCTAGTTTTGGGTCGTTGTTAAAGCGATTTAGCATACTTTTTAAATATTTTACTCCGCCCTCAATATTTTGCTCAGGGTCGTACGCATCAACAACTCCCAGCCCTTTAGCTGTTTGAGGCATAAGTTGCATTAAACCCATAGCGCCGCACTTTGAAGTAGCATCTGGATTAAAGCCTGATTCTTGCTTAACTACGGCTTTTATAAAATCAGGGTCGAGATTATTTTTTTGTGCATATTTTTCAATTAAATTTTCTATATTTTCTCTTGAGTTTTTAAAAGATATTTTTTCTATGGTATTGTCAGGTTTATCTTGAGCCATTTTCTCGTCAAGAATATTTTTAAATTCTTTAGCTGCAGCATTATTTTCAACGCTAACATCTTTTTCGTTGCCAAAAACTCTGTTAATGCTGTTTTCTATAGAACTTAACCTTCTTAAAGTTAAGTCAAGACCTGTGATTAAGCCCTCACTCATTTTTATATAAACCTACCTCTTACCATTTTGCAGGCATAAAATGCCTTACAATATAAATATAACCTCACGCAGTGTTTATTCTCATCAATCAAACGATGGAATTTTTTTAAAAAAATAAATCTCTGGATTAATTTTGAAAATAAAAAACCGGCTTTTGCCGGTCTTGGGTTGTCGATTATAAAACTTTAGATATAAAACAAACCGCATCTACAAAAATGTCTTTTAGAAACTCATGTGCCAGTTTGTTTAACGGTGCATTGTCTATATGCTCAAATGCAAGCTCAATCGGATCTCTTGTTTTACTAAAGGAGCGGACAAGTTTATTTCTGTCCATGTAATCAAGTTTATTTTTTAATGCTTCAATATCATTAACACTTATGTCAAGTGTTTCGTTGCCAAAAATTGACGCTGCCATTTTATTATCCTCATCTAATATGTTATATTTATATAAAAAATATATACTAAGTAAAATTGCTAATTTTGAAACATTTATGTTAATATTTCTTAAAGTAAAGTTTAACCACTCAGGTAATAGCAAAAAAAAATATTTTTGTGTTTTATGTTTTTAGTGTTGTGTTTGTCAGATTGGGGAACAAATGAAAGTAGCTGCTACAGGTAATACATACAGGTCTATAAATTTTGGAAGAAGTTTAAATAAAACCGAAATGGACAACGCTTATAAGGTGTCTCTTGAGGCAAGAAATTTAATGGGGGCTCAAGATGGCAGAGGTGTTTTGTTTTTGCCTTCAGAAAGGTTACCGAAAGCACAAGAGGGTGTGGGCTTAACAGAGCAGTTGGAGAAATTTTTTGACAATGTAAAAAAACTTCTTGGTATAAACACTGTTGAGATTACAGGTGCAGCAGATGAAGCTTCTGCGGCTTCCGTTAAAAATGCAATACAAGGTAGTGGACTGGAGCGCATGGGTCGTTTTGTAATCCCTCAAAATCGTGACGAACTTGAAAATGCCGTAGAGCAAGCAGCAAAAGAATTTGATGCTTTAAGAGTTATGACAAATGATGGAAATGTCAGTCTTGAAGATATCAACAAAATTGAAGAAACTTTTAAAAGAGTAAAGGGAGATGCATTTAAACCTTCAATGTTGATATATGAACATCAAGATAAGGCTTACGCTTGGGACCCTGACAGAATCAATGAAATGTATAAAGGCAGGGTAATTGTAGGCTCAAGTAATTATTTAAATGACAATGGCGGAGTTTTATGGGGTTCTAAAAGCTTTTTTACAGACAGAATGGGTGCAAAACAAGGAGAGTTTATTCATGGGCTAAGGAATGCTTTTGATAGCGATTTAGCTACACAAATGAGTGATGGGGGACAAATAAACGCAGCCAGAAATCTGCTTGAAACAGAGTTAAAACTACAAGATGACGAGATTTTACATCCTGCAAGGTTTGCAGCTGCAAAAAGGGCTGATGTTGTATTATCAAATAATTTTTATAAGCATTTTGATGACATTGCGCCTAAAATGTCATTAGACGTTGAAAATTTTGAAAAAATTTATCAGGAGGCCTTGCAACAAGGTAGTGGAGATAACTATTTTGATTCACTTGCAAAAGCACTAAAGTCTTTGGGTTTGGATAAAAGCAATCCTGATGTTTATGAGTCGGTCTGCAAGTATAGAAATGCGCTTTTTGCATCAGGTGCAAAAACCATGGAGGAAGCAGCAGCATTAACCGCACAGGAACTTGAATCTTCTTATAAAGATGTTTCAAATGTTGTTTTACAAGGTGTCGAGATAAAAAGGAAGGCTCTTGAAGATGCTAAAAAACTTGCTGATTTTAAAGAACAACATAAGGAAATTTTAGAAGAGGGCAGGAAGCTTGGCGAGAATATGAATCCTCTTGATATTACACGTTTTGATAAATTTTTAAATTATGTAAGAAAATATAAAGTACAGTTTATAGTAGGCGCTGCACTTGCTGCACTTGCAATAATAGGTGGTACAATGTATTCTTACGGTAAAGAAATTGCACAAAAGTCACAAGCTGCAAAGCCAAAGCCGGATAATATAGTTTAGCTGAAAAAAACCAAGATTTTCTTTGCAAAAAATATTATAAAAAGCGCCCCTGTAACAAGAGCCGGTCCAAAAGGCAAGTAGCAAAAACTTTCTTGGCTTTTTATGTTTTTTAAAATAATTAAAAGACAAAAAAGTAAAACGGTGCATAAAATTGCAAGGTAAATTATATAATAATCAAAATTTGGGTTTGCAAATTTTGTTGAAATAATACATAGAACTATAAGTATAAGTGCAAATGCGCTTAAATAATTTTTGTTTTTAAAGTATTTAATAAATAATACAGGTATTGTAAAAATTGCCTGTATTAACATGCTTATAAAAATAGTTAATATTAGCATTTTCCAGCCTAAAAGTGCGCCTAAACCCATTGCAATGAGTGTGTCGCCTTCTCCAAAGGCTCTGGTTTTTACAGTAATTGTGCCTATGCGTGCTAAAATTTCAAAAATTAAATAACCTGCTAAAATCCCCAGAATACTGTCTAAAATGCTTATTGAACCGAGTTTTAAAATGTTATATAAAAGTCCTAAGCCAATTAAAATGTAAGTATGCAAGTCAATTATAACTTGCTCTTTAAAGTCTGTTATGCAAATTAAAATAAAGATTGATGTAACTGCCCATAAAATAAGGGTCTTAAGACTCACGCCAAAGTTTAAAAACATAATTAAATACAAAATTGCATTTGCGCTTTCAACAATGGGATATTGAACTGAAATCGGTTGTTTGCAAAATTGGCATTTACCAAGAAGAAAAATATAAGAAATTACAGGTATGTTTGTGTACCAGTTTAATTTTTTGCCGCATTTGGGGCATTTTGAAGGTGGAAAGACAATGCTTTCGCCGCTTAAGCCTCTAAGTGCGACAACATTTAAAAAACTGCCTATGCTAAGTCCTATAAGGACTGCAAAAAAGCCATAAAGTGCTTCAATGCTCATATTTGTGCATGCCTTTTTTTGTAATTAAGTTAAAAAGCTTATCCAGTGCTTTTTTTAGCTTTCTTGAAACTTGCATTTGCGACATATCAAGCTTTTGAGATATTTCCCTCTGGTTTAAACCTTCAAAGTAATTTAAAATAATAAGCTGTTGTTCGTCATATTCTAATTTTTTTATTGCTTCATTTAAAATAAGACGATTTTCAAAACTGGTTAGAATGTCTTTTTGACTTTCATCAATCAATCTGTCGCCAAGAGTTGATGTGCCGTTTTCTTCATTACCTAAAATTTGATCAATTGAAATAGCAGTTGTGCGCCTGTCAAGTTCATAGACTTCTTCTATTTTCTTTTCGCTCATTTGCAGTGCTTGCGCAAGTTCTTTATCAGATGGAGTTGTGCCTAACTTTTCCGTTAGCTCCATTGTAATTTTGTGCACACGATAAGAGAGTTCTTTTATCTCACGTGGCGCACGGATAATTGTGCTTTTATCTCTTAAATAATGGCGTATTTCACCTGTTATAAGATAAGTGGCATAAGTTTTAAAATTTGAACTAATTTCAGGCTTAAAAAGATCAATAGCTTTAATAAGCCCTAAAGCCCCAACTTGAGTAATGTCTTCAATAGGGTCGGTAGCACGACGGGCAAGCGAGCGTGCGACTTTTTTTACAAGCGGCATATAAGCAAGAACTATAAGCTCACGAAGATGTTTTTTTGTGGCTTCATCTTCAGTTGTCTTATATTCTTCAAGCCACTGAGAAACTCTATTTTCAAGGTCTATTGTATCATTAGTATTTAAGAATTCTTGTGTCATTTAAGTTTTCCGCTTATTTTTTTACTGCAAATTCTGAATCTAGTCTTAAAAATACAGGTTGAATTTCTGATTTTTCAATTAATTTACCTGTTTTAATCATTTTAGGTTTTAATTCATCAAGTTTCATATTAATATCAATTTTTAGCTGTTTAGCCATATTTGCCGCAATGTTTGGGCAATAAGGATAAATTAAAACTGCAACTTTTGTCATTAAATCAAAAATTGAATATAAAACCTCACCACATTCTTGCATTTTGCCTTCTTTTGCAAGTGTCCAAGGCGCATTGTCGTTTACAAATTTATTTGCTTCATCTACAAGAGAGATAATTTCCCCTGCAGCTTCCGCTAACTCTACTCTGTCAAAGTGGTCTTTAACTTTTTCAATTGTATCAATTGAGGTTTTTGTAAGTGAGTTTTCGCAAATGTGTTCTTCTAAAATATTACCGTCAAAATATTTGCATAACATATTTAAAGAACGGTTTAAAAGATTGCCCATGTTATTCGCTAAATCTGCATTTACACGCTCTTTAAAGTCTTCATCGGAATAATTTCCGTCTTTGCCCGAGGGTGCGCTAACACACATAAAATAACGGAAAGAATCGGGCTCTTTTAGTTCAAAAGCGTCCATAACGGTCTTTGGAGAGATAACGTTGCCGATTGATTTTGACATTTTGTTTTTGTCAATTGTTATCCAGCCATGCGCATAAATTGTTTTAGGCAACTCAACTTCAAGTGCCATAAGTATTGCAATCCAATAAATTGAGTGAAATTTTAGGATGTCTTTACCTATAATTTGAAAATCAGCCGGCCAGAAAGTGTTGAATTTTTCATCGCTTTCACCGTTTGGATTGTAGCCTAAAGCTGTAATATAGTTGCTCAGCGCGTCAATCCATACGTAAATTACCTGTGTTGGGTCAGATTTTACTTCAATACCCCAGTTTACGTTTGTTTTAGCACGAGAAACGGAGATATCTTCAATATTTTCAAGCTGGTTTAAAACTTCATTTGCCCTGAAGGCAGGCATGATAAAGTCGGGATTTTCCTTGATATGCTTAATTATTGCGTCTTTGTATTTTGTTAATTTAAAAAAGTAATTTTCTTCGCTCACAAGTTCGGGCTTTTTACCGTGAATCGGGCAATTGCCGTTCTCATCAAGGTCTTTTGGACTTAAAAAGCTTTCGCAGCCGCTACAGTATAGACCTTCGTATTTGTGTTTATAAATATCACCTTTTTCAAGGAGTTTTTCAAAAATTTCCTGCACGATTTTTGTATGTTCTAAATCGGTTGTTCTTATGAATTTGTCGTAATTTATATCTAAAAGCGCCCATGAATCTTTAAATTTTTGAGAATTTTCATCGCACAATTCTTTTGGTGTAATGCCTAAAGTTGCGGCAGTTTTTTGTATTTTAATACCATGTTCATCTGTACCTGTTAGGAAAAATGCGCTGTCAGTTCTTTGTTTAAAGTGTCTGAAAAGTACATCTGTTAATATTTTCTCAAATGCATGACCTATGTGCGGAGCGCCGTTAACATAGTCTATTGCAGTTGTTACCATAAATTTATTCATAATTTTATTCCTGTTGTCTATATGAAAATTATACAATGAAGATTAAAGTGCGTAAATAAGCTCTTTTGCGTATGGTTTAGATAAGCTTATCTTAACTGCTTGATTAGCTGAATCTATTGCCTCATTTAGCTTTTCATCTTTTACATCATTGTAATACAGTGTTAGGAGAGTTTCTCCGTTTTTAATTTCATCGCCTGTTTTTTTATTTAAAATGCAACCAGCGGCAGGGTCTATGCTGTCTGATTTTTTATCTCTGCCTGCACCTAAAAGCTTGCAGGCACGAGCTATTTTAAGTGCGTCAAGTTCTTCAATATAGCCATCTTTTTGTGCTTTTAGTTTATAAGAATTTTCTGCTTGTTTAAATAGAGTGTAATCATTTACTATATCAGGGTTTGCACCTTGGTAAGCGATGATTTTTTTAAATGTTTCAAGCGCAAGACCTGATTTAATAGCATTGTCAATTTTTTCTTTTGCTTCTTTTTTTGTTTTGCAAAAATCGCCCGCAATAAGCGTTTTTGCAGCTATTTCAAGAGTTACGTCATACAGGTCTTTTTGATAATTTCCTTTCAAAAATTCAATACTTTCAATAATTTCAAGGCTGTTACCGATGTGTGTACCCAAAGGCTGTTCCATAGAGCTTATTATGGCGGATATTTTTCTGCCCAAAAGTGCGCCTGTTTCTATCATAAGCTGTGCAAGTTCACTTGCTTCTTCTTTTGTTTTAATAAATGCGCCCGAGCCGTATTTAACATCCAGAACTATTGAATTTGCGCCGCTTGCAATTTTTTTGGATACAACAGAAGCGCAAATTAAAGACTTATTGTCAACCGTTGCGGTTACATCTCTAAGTGCGTATATTTTGCCGTCAGCCGGAGTTAAATTTGGACTTTGAGAGGATATTGCAGCGTTTATGTCCTTAATTTGTTTCATAAACTCATCTTTTGACATTTCGCATTTAAAATTAGGTATAGATTCAAGCTTGTCAACAGTTCCACCTGTATAGCCTAACCCTCTGCCTGATAATTTAGCGCAAGTTACTCCAAGACTTGCTAAAAGTGGTATAAGAACAATTGTTACTTTGTCGCCAACACCTCCTGTAGAGTGCTTATCCGCAACAAAATTACTTATATGGGAAAAATCCAATACTTCGCCAGAATCTACAAAAGCCTGTGTCATCCATGCGGTTTCTTCTTTATCAAGTCCGCAAAAACATACTGCCATAAGCCAAGCAGACATTTGATAATCTTCAACTTCGCCTTTTGTGTATCCGTTAACTAAAAAATATATTTCTTCTTTTGTATGTTTTTTGCCTTCTTTTTTCTTTTGTATTAAGTCAACAGTTCTCATTTTTACTCCTATTTGTGATAAGGTTCGTTATTTAAAATTTTATAAGCTCTATAAATTTGTTCTATTAGTATAAAAGTTGCCTCTTGATGCAAAAAAGTCATTTTCGACATTGACAATTTAAAGTCTGACAAATCTCTTACTTCCTTGCTGAGCCCCTCTGCGCCACCTATTAAGAAAAGTATTTCATTTGCTATTCCCGAGGTTTCTATCTCTCTTAGTTTTTGGGCAAATTCTTTGCTTGATAACATTTTACCCTCAATTTCAAGCGTAACAATGTATGCCCCTGATTTATTTTTTAAAAATTCTGAAATATTGGAAACTTCAAGAACCTCTACTTTATTAAGGAGTCTTTTTTTAAATTCATCAATTCCTAATTTAAAGTAGGGTTCTTTAATTTTGCCTTCAAGAATAATTTTTATATTCATTAAACTATTTCTTTGTAACCGTCAGGATTATTTAAAAGGTCATAGTTAATCTCATTTTCATTATCTGCAATTATTGCTGCAACTACAGCATCAGATGCTACGTTAACTGTTGAGCGCAACATATCTGCAAGTCTTTCAAGTGCAAAGAGGAATGAAAAACCTACGACAAGCTGGTCAGGTGTTAAACCGATACCGTTTAAAACAAGTGCTATGGTAATTAACCCTGCCCCGGGGATACCTGCTGAAGTTGATGAGGCTATCATTGCAAGTATTGCGATTTGAATTATCATGCCTAAAGAAAGGTCTATACCGTAAGCTTGAGTTAAGAAAATAACCGCAACTGTTTGCACAAGTGCTGTTCCGTCCATATTAAGTGTTGCACCCAAAGGAAGTACAAAAGAGCAAATTTTATTTGAAATGCCACGTTTTTCGCAACATGTAATAGTTAAAGGCAAGGTTGCAGAGCTTGATGCTGTACCAAATGCAACCATAATAGCTTCTGTTATTGCAGTATAGAGTTTGCCAACGGGAACTTTTGAAAATATTTTCATTAACATTGGATAAACAATAAAGAATTGAATTGCAAGTCCCAAGCATATTACAAAGAAATACTTCCAAACTTCAGAGAACATTTCCATACCAAAGCTTGCAACAGAACTTGCAGTCAGTGCAAAAACACCGGGCGCTGCAAGATACATAATCCAGTCTGTTACTTTCATTGTTGCTGCAAATACACTTTCAAAGAAAGAAACAACCGGACGGTTTATTTCGCCGACTTTTGCAAGTGCTATAGCAAAAGTCAAAACAAAGATTATAATAGGTATCATTTGCCCGCTTGATAATGAATTAAACGGGTTAGATGGAATCATATTTAAAATCATACCTGCCATATTGGCTCTTTGTTCGCTTATTGCGCTTGATACAAAGCCTTGTAATTGTTGAGCTACATCAGGATTAATAAAGTTTTGTGCACCAAGACCGGGTTTAAATACTAGGGCTAAAACAGCACCGATTGTAACAGCAGCAAGGGTGATAATAAAATAATAAAATATCATTTTTTTACCGAATTTTGCTAACTGTTTGTTGTCGCCAATATTTGAAACACCTATAACAATTGCGCTTATTACAAGAGGAATAACAACCATTTGAATAATATTTATGAAACCTTGACCAATAAAATTTAAAACTTTATGAATAGTAGGATAATTATCTGCCGGAAACAAAATTCCGACTAAAATACCTGCAATAAGTCCAAAGAATATATGCCAGTTTCTTTTTATACCAAGAAGTATGGCTATTAAAATCTGCATGTGTATTCCCATTATTATTAATCCTTTTCCGCTAATTTTGACATTAAGTTAATATTACAACTATTTTTAAACTCTGACAATACATGTTATGTTGTACTTTTGCCACTTAAAGCAGAATAAACTTTTTTTAAAAATTCAACCTTTTGGATGATTTATATAATATTTAAATAAAGCAAAATCAATTTAACCCGTTAAAATTAAAAGTAATTGTATTTTAAAAAACCCAAGGGAACACAAGATGTTCAAGCAGAAAACTTCGGATAATTCTTTTAAAGGTTCAAAAAATGAGCCAAATAATTCAATGCAGCTGGCGCAAGCTGCACATCAAAGGTATCTTCTGCATTCTTCATCCGAAGATTTAACAACAGCAATAAATTATTATATAGAAGCTCTTAAAAATAACCCTGATACCCCGAGTGCTTATTTCAGGCTTGCAAGTCTTTTACACGACAATGGACAAATAGGGATAGAATCAGCTATTGAACAGTGTAGAAAAGCTGTTGAAATAGATTCAAAAAATCCTAATGCGCACATGTATTTAGGGTATTTTTTGTCTTTAAAAGGTGATTTTGAAGATGCTAAGGAGCAATTTAAAACAGCAATTAAATTAAATCCCTTGAAATCCTCAAGAACAAGGCTTGTTCTGGCATTAACTTTATTGGAAAAAGGCAGGATAAATAAAAATTCTTTTAGTGATTTCACTTGTGCACTTTATTACATTTTCTCGGGCTCTGTTTTATTCTTCTTTGATAAAGCAAGTGTTAAGATGTTTTTTAAAAATGTTTTAGACGATATAAGTTTTATTAAATATAGGGCTTTTGGCGAAATTTTAGAGAAAACAAATCAAGATAAAAATGCCTACAGTCTGTATGCTGATGCTTTAGATAAAACAAGAAATAAATCTGTTTTTTATGAGAGAATGGCACAAATTGCCAAAAAGAAAAAACGCTATGATGTGGCTCTTGAGTGTTATCAAAATTCTGTAGTGCTTTCTAATTCTAATCCGATGAGAGTTGTAAGTGCTATTGAATTTGTCGAGGAATTTTATCCTGAAAAAACTGATGAGTTAATTGATTTATATACTATTTTAACAAGTCAAAATCCTAACTTGCCAAGATGTTATTATGAGTTGGGACATTTATATCTTAAAAAAGAAGATAAATTTAATGCTGTAAATGCTTTTAAGCTTGCACTTCAATATGATAATGATAATCCGTTTTACTTAAATGCGCTTGCATTTTCTTATGTTCAACTTGAACAATACGATAGCGCAATAGAATTGTATCAAAAAGCTTTAAGTATAAACCCTGATAATGAATGGTCAGCAGTTGTTGCTCAAGCTTTAGCTGCAATTTATCATCAAATAAAAGGCAATTCTGATGCAGCTATTTCAATGTTACAAAATGCGCTTCTTTTAACAAAAGAAAAATCTCAAATTTATCAAGCTATTGCAGATATTTATTATGACTTGGAAGATTTAGACAAAGCAATCGAATATTACAATTCTTCGCTTGATGGTGATTGCAATAATCCAAAAGCATATTCTCGCCTTGCTATGGCATATTGGGAAAAAGATTACATCGAAAAAGCAATTATTTATTATTCAAAAGCAATTGATTTAGATCCTGAATACGATATTGCATACAATAATTTGGGTGTAATATTTTTAGATGGTCTGGGGGACGCTAAGCGTGCGCTTTCTTATTTTGAAAATGCAGTTGATATAAATCCAAATTATGTCCTTGCACATTTTAACATTGGTAGAGCTTATGAAACCATGGGACAAAAAATTGATGCTGCAAAAAATTATCAAGTTGCCCTTAATTTAAATAAGATTAATCCCGAAGTAGACTCTCAGATGATTGAAGATATGCTCTTTAAACTATTTGAAGCATAATAAATTGCCTTATGAAAAAAATTCTTGAATTTTTTAAAAACACAACAGTTAGAATTATAAGCATTTTATTGCTTGTGTTATTTTTAGCGAGTATTTTTTTATTCTTTGATGTTTATGTCGAACAAGTTAAAAAGGGTGTAAGCTTTTATTGGGTTTACAGGGGTGATAAGTACTACAAAAAAAATAAAACCCAAAGAGCAATTGACTGCTATAAAAAAGCACTTGAATATTATCCTGATCACTACAGGGCAAGATATAATCTTGCAAATATATATGTAGTGTATGAAGATTACTATAGTGCACTTGAACAGTATGCTCGTACACTTGAAATAAAACCCGATTTTATGATAGCCAGAATTGACTATGCTCTTGTTCTATCAAGTGCGACATTTAATCATGACAGAGCAATAGAACAATATAAAAAAGCAATAGAGAAAAAACCAAAGTGGGTTTATATACCTTTTTTTATAAACAACAGAAAAACATATAAATATAATACAGGAATCGCCTATTACAATATGGGTCTTGCATATCGTGCAAAGTCTTTACTTGTGGGAGAAAATAAGTTTTCTGCCCGTCAATATTTATATAGTGCTGTTGAAGCCTATAAAAAAGCACTTAAAAATATAAAAAGCTATGAAATTTATTATAATTTAGGGCTTGCCAATCAGCTTTTGAAAAATAATGAAGAAGCGGGGGTTAATTATTGCAAGGCGATTGAGCTTGCGCCATTAAGATATGAAGCTCACTATAATCTTGCACTTTTATTAAGGGATATGAAATTATACAGAGATTCGCTTGAAGAATTTAAAAAAGCAGGATTGATACTTGATATTGACGGTGAAAGTACCAAAACACGCTATATATATGATGTTTTATCGGATGTTACTCAAAAAATGGTTCAACAGGGTGATTATAAATATTTAGTCGAACATATTGATGAAAGGGGACATAAAGAAGGTTATAATCAGGCAGAGTTGACTTATGTAGGCGGTAAGCTTGTTGTAAGTGAAGAATTTGACCGTGCTGTATTAAAAAATTTCAGGACATGTTCTGCAAAAGTTCATTTTAAAACCATTAATGAGGATTAAAAAATGGATTATAAAACATTTTATAATTTTATGTTAAAACTTACTCTGGCTTTTGAAAAATCAAAATGCAGAAGGGAATTTATAAGCGGTCTTGAAACAGCATTTTCAAAAGTTTTACAGGTTGAATGCATCAAAATTTATACGCTGGATGAATTTTCATATACAATTAAAGATTTTGAAAAACCTTGGGAAAGTATTTCTGATAATCAAGAGCATTGCAAACTGCAAGAAGTTTTAAATTCTTTTGTTGGTTCTAAAGATTGTGCAAAACTTGATGAAAATATCATCTATATTCCTATTTTTGACGATACAAAAATAATTGGTTTGTTAAAAATTATTTTGGATAAAAAAATTAAACCCGAAAATGACTTTTTTGAAATTGCTCAACTTGTACAAAAACAAATTTCTTATGCTGTTTTAAACTTTAAATCCGGCGAGAAAATGAAACTTAATACAAAATTTTATCAAACAATCAGAAATATAGCGAAAATTATTGAAACTCAGTACGAATTGAGCTACATTTTGCCTATTTTGGGCGAAATGATAGACAGTTTTATTTATGAGCATTTAATTTATATTTTTATAAAAAATAAAAATAAAAAAGAATTTAAACTTGTTTGGCCTGCAAACATCAAAGATGTAAAAATATACGAATATCTTGAAAATCTTACCCCAAAATCAGGTGTAATCCTTGAGCGAGAGGGAAAAATAGGAATATTTCCATTATTAAGTGAACAGAAACTTTTGGGCGCAGTTGTGGCATACAATCCTTTTGATAAATTAAATGAAAATGAAATAAATTATCTTGATGAAATTTCAAAACAGGCGTCAATTACAATTGAGCGTGCCGGTGAGTATATGAAAATTTTAAAAGATGCCACACTGGATGCACTCACCGGTCTTAATAATCGTCATCAGTTTGCGCTGAGGTTAAGAGAAGAAACTGCAAGTGCAAAACGACAAAATACTCCTTTGTGTTGCATCATGACTGATATTGATTTCTTTAAAAAGGTAAATGATACCTATGGGCACGCAGTAGGTGATTGTGTATTAAAAAATGTTGCCCGTACTATAAAGAAAGAGTTAAGAGAAAACGATATCCCCTCACGCTACGGTGGGGAGGAATTTGCGATACTTTTGCCCCATACAACACTTGATGAGGCACAACTTGTCGCACAAAGATTAAGGGCAGCAATAGAAAAGAAAAAAATTAATATTGAAGAATATGGTATTGAAGACATTAAACAACTGAATGTTACAATATCTGTAGGTGTGAGCTTGTATGACAAAAAAATGAAAGAGCCGCAGCAGCTTTATCAAAATGCTGACAAAGCACTATATCAAGCAAAAGAAAGTGGCAGAAACAAAGTTGTTGTGTTTTGCGAATAAAATTCTAAAATATTAACTTTTGTAAATTTATTGAAAAAAACTAACCTCGGAATATATATTAATTTTATTTTGGAAAATTGTAATACAATTAAAATAGCAAATACCCGAGGTTTGTTATGTTAAGAACAAAATCAAAACAATCTTATCTTAAAAAAGCCGTGAAGGTCAGACATCATGGCAGGCTTTATTTTGTAAATAAAGCAAAGTTAAGCTTTGTACTGTCTAAAATAGGTGTGTGCAAAAAGTTTGATTTTTTAAATGAAAATTTAAAAGATTTTTTATCTAAAAATAAGCTTTTGTATACAGAGTTTTTGCACCATGTAAGCGACAGCGTAAAAGTGTTTGATAAATAGCAGATACGAATAATATTTATAGTTTTATTGTGTGATGAACAAATTATGTTTGTTGCAAGTTTTTATACGTAGTTTTTCGAATATTAAGTTTTGTTTCAAAAATTTTATACATGGTGTTACAAAATTACTTTTTGAATATAATGGTAGGGCAAAATTAAATAGTACTTTTGGATTATTTTTTAACTTGAAAGGATTTGAAATTATCTTTGTGCTAAGATTTTGCATGTATGGTAGTAAGTATTAAAGGAATTTAAAAATGGCTTTACCAAATGTCGCATATTTCTCAATGGAAATAGCATTAGACCAATCATTAGCAACTTATTCAGGCGGTCTTGGTTTCTTAGCGGGTGCACACATGCAATCTGCAGGTTATCTTCAAATGCCTATGGTCGGTGTAACAATGTTATGGTCATACGGCTATTACGACCAACGTATCAATCAAAATGGCGAAGTTGAAGTTGCATACATTAGAAAGCACTACGACTTTTTGACAGATTTAAATGTTTATACAACAGTAAAAGTCTTTGGCGAAGATGTAAAAGTTAAAGCTTACAGAGTAGAAGGCGACCTTTTTGGTTCATGCCCTGTTTATCTATTAACAACAGATATTGACGGCAACTCTGAATGGGCAAGAAGAATTTCACACAAATTATATGACGGAGATGAAAAAATCCGTATTGCTCAAGAAACAATTCTTGGTATAGGTGGTGTTAGGATTCTTCAAGAAGTGGGTTATCCGTTTGATTGTGTTCATATGAACGAAGGTCATGCGCTTCCTGCTGCTTTTGAGCTTTTAAGACAATATAACGGTGATTTAAATGCAGTTAAAAAGAAAACCGTATTCACAACTCACACACCGGTTGCTGCAGGTAACGAAGTTCACTGGGTTGATACACTAATTGAAGGCGGTTTCTTTGCAGGTTGCCCACGTGAAAAAGCAATTGAACTTGGTGGAGAAAACTTCTCACTAACTGTTGCTGCTCTTAGAATGTCAAGAGTTGCAAACGCAGTTTCTCAGCTTCATGGTTTGGTTGCAAATAAAATGTGGGATTGGGTTCAAGGCAGATGTCCGATACGTGCTATTACAAACGCTGTAAACCAACACTACTGGCAAGACCCAAGAATTGCTTTTGCTGAATCTTTCCAAGAGCTGCTAGATGCTAAAAAAGAAATGAAAAAGGATTTATTCCAATACATTTCAGATACTCAAGGTAAAAGATTTGACCCCAATGTTCTAACAATCACCTGGGCAAGAAGATTTGCAGATTACAAACGTGCTTGGTTAATCTTAATGGATAAACCTCGTATTGAAAAGCTTTTGAACGAAAACAAAGTTCAATTAATCTTTGCCGGTAAATTCCACCCTGATGATACTATGGGCAAAGAAATGTTTAACAAAATCCTAAAAGAATCTTACAATATGAAAAACGTTGTAGTTCTTCCGGGTTACGAGTTAGCATTGTCGGCAAAACTTAAAAAAGGTTCTGATATTTGGTTAAATACACCTCTAAGACCTTTTGAAGCTTCAGGTACATCAGGTATGTCAGCTAACTTAAACGGTGCTTTGCACTTCTCAACTTATGACGGTTGGACAGTTGAAGGTACTTTCCCCGGAATCAATGGTTACACTGTTGAATACCCTGGTTTAGACGATGATATTCCATGGGAAGAAAGACACTGGAAAGATCATCAATGTGTTATGAATACATTGGAAAATGAAATCATTCCAACTTACTATAACAATCCTGATGAGTGGGCAAGATTAATGCGTCAAGCAAAAAGAACTGCTGAAGCATACTTTAACTCTGACCGTATGGTTATTGAATACTACAACCGTGTTTATAAACCAATTGCACACGGTGGTTCTCAAGCTGGTCAAGACGAAGAAGGCTCAGATGCTAAAATTGCAGAAAATCCAAACCTTGATGCTTGGACATTCTCAAACATAAAGTAGTTAAGATATTTTAAAAAATAGCGGGCAGGGTAAAAACTCTGTTCGCTATTTTTGTTTATGATAAAATTTTTATATAAAGTAATAAATTGGAGAAAAAGATGGAAGCTACTAATAACAGCACAATTTCTAGCATTCGAGAGAATAGAATACAAAAACTTAATGATTTAACAGATAAGGGAATAAATCCGTATCCTTATTCATTTGATAAAAATATCTCAGCAGATGCACTGCAGAAAAAATATGCTGATCTTGCCGCAGGTGAAGAAACTACTGACACATACAATGTTGCGGGTCGTATAATGGCAATACGCAATACAGGTATGTTTATTGACCTTATGGATGATTCGGGCAAAATTCAAATTTTTTCACATAAAGAAAATCTAGACCCTGATAAAATGGCAATTATTAAAATGTTGGATGTTGGCGATATTGTTGGGTTTTCTGGAGATGTCAGAAGAACTCCCAGAGGCGAGTTGAGCATAAAAGCAAAAGATGTTAAACTGCTTTCAAAATCGCTTTTGCCCTTGCCTGAAAAATTCCATGGTCTAACTGATGTTGAAATTCGCTATCGTCAAAGATATGTGGATATGATTATGAACCCTGAAGTTCGTGATACTTTTAGAAAACGTTCTTTGATAATTCAAAAAATCAGAGAATATCTTTGTGCTCAAGGATTTTTGGAAGTTGAAACACCAATGCTTCATGCTCAAGCAGGTGGTGCTTCGGCAAGACCTTTTGAAACATATCATAACGCCCTTGATATGCACATGGTATTAAGAATTGCGCCTGAATTGCATTTAAAAAGGCTACTTGTTGGCGGTGTGAGCGAAAAGCTTTTTGAGATGAACAGAAACTTTAGAAACGAAGGTATTGACACTCGCCACAATCCTGAGTTTACTATGATAGAGTTGTATCAGGCTTATGTTGATTATAATGATATGATGGTATTGCTTGAAAATCTTGTTTCAAGTGTTGCGCAAGACGTACTTGGTACTATGGTTATTGAATATCAAGGACAAAAAATTGATTTAACCCCTCCATGGGATAGAAAAACCATGCTTGGCGCCATAAAAGAATTTACGGGAGTTGATTTTAATGAATATTTAACTGTAAGTGAAGCTGCAAAACAAGCGGAAAAATTAGGAATCGAGGTAGAAGAAAATGACAGTTGGGGTAAAATTCTCGATAAAATCTTTGAAGAAAGAGTTGAACCTAAGCTTGTTCAGCCAGTTCACATACTTGATTATCCACGTGATATTTCACCTCTTGCAAAAGTTCACAGGGATAACCCACGCTTAACGGAACGTTTTGAAACACGCATTAACGGCTGGGAAATTTCAAATGCATTTTCTGAACTTACCGATCCGATTGACCAGCGTAATCGTTTTGAGGCTCAGGCAAGAGAAAAAGCAATGGGGGATGAGGAAGCTTGCGGAATTGATGAAGATTTTATTTGTGCGCTTGAGCATGGTATGCCACCTGCAGGTGGTATGGGCATTGGTATTGATAGACTTGTAATGCTCTTAACAAATTCGCCTTCTATCCGTGATGTAATTGCATTTCCTACAATGCGTCCAAAAGGATAAAAAAATTTACTTAACATTTCTTAAAAATTGCGGTTAATTTTTTGCATTACCCGCAATTTTTTTGTTTCAATGTTTTTGTATGAACAGTTAGAAGGTTAGGTATAATAATGACTCAAATTTCACCTATTGGAAATAATCCTTTCTCAATGTTCAAAATGGTTGATATGACTACACCTTCGAGGGGTATGGTTCAACCTGTGCAAAACAATATGAATGCAACTGCACAAAATAGCGTGCCTGCTACTCAAAATACATCTGCGCCCAGTGGAAATAATATTATAAATAAAAAAATTAATAAAAAAACAATAGCAATCATTGGAGGAGTACTTGCTGCTGCGGTGGGTATCGTTATTGCAATAAAATCCCATAAGACGCACTCCTTAAAGGGAGATGCCGTTCAAGAATTAAAAGATGCAGCACAACCTCTGCTCTCAAGTGCGCCTGAAGTTTTACCTGATTTGTCCCCAAAAGTTGTTGACACTGTATCTGAGAAGTTGGCAGATGGCTTGTCACAAATCAAGCCTGATGTTACAAATTTCACAGCTCAGTTGCCACCTGTTGCTGAGGCAGGCTCTGAGGGAGTAAAATTAGCAGTTAACGAAGTTCCGCAAGTTATAGAAGCGGCAGCACAAGATGTTTCAGAAAAAATTGCACATAAGGCGAAAGAAGTTTCAAATAAGTCAAAAGAAATACGTTTTGTTATTACCGCATTTTCAGTTGGTCTTATTGCTAAGGCTTTTAAGGAAATTATAAAGAGCGATAGCGTGCAAGCGGCAAATTTGCAAAAACAGATATTAGAGAAGGAATCTTATTTAAAAGATATAGAAATTCCCTATATAAGGCAAGAAGCTCAAGAGTATTATGAAAACTATAAACAAGATATTTTAACGGCACTTGATTATTTTGAACCAAATGCACAATATTTAACAGCGAAATACAACGAAGCTATTGTAAAATATGCAGAACTTGATGATGGCAGTTATGCAGAGTTTTTTGACGGCACTAATGATACCAAACTCGAAGTACAAAGACGAGAAAACGGCAGCACAAAAGTAAGAGAATTCAGCCCTGACGGCAAAGGAAGTACTGTTACGTACTATACTTTCGAAGGAAGACCTTTATCAATTGAATTTTATCAGGGTGACAAATTAAAACTTAAAGCCAAGTATAAACTTTCGCCTATGAGCGCAGAGCCTTATTTATCGCAAATGTTTGTTTATACAAAAGGCAGCAAAAAAGCAAGTATGATTTCATTTGATGAAGAATTAAATCCTAAATATTATCTTGCAAGAGATAATCAAGGTCGATTAATTAAGGCTTTTGATATAGACAGTAATTCCCTTGATGTGAAAACAATAACATTACCAGCTAAAGACGGTGAAAGTTGGCTTAAAAAGTATAATTATGAATCTGACGGTCAATTAAAAAGCGTTGTAATAATGCCTTCGAATGATTTACCCGCAAGAAGATATAACTTTGATGATGGTGTGCTTGAAGGTTTAGACTTGTATGCCAATATTAATGAAGCACCTATTTTACACGTACCTTTTGAAACTCTTGCTCAGCCGGAATTTATAGAGTAATAAACTTCTCTTAGGCGTTTTTTGCTAATATGGGTGTAAAGTTGCGTAGTTACAATGCTTGAGTGTCCCAATAATTCTTGTACAACTCTTAAATCTGCTCCATTTTCGAGCAGGTGTGTTGCAAAAGAGTGCCGAATTGTGTGTGGGGAAATATCTTTTTGAATTTTTTTACCTAAATTATGGATGAATGTGTAAACATATTGGCGGCTTATTTTTGCTCCGTTTTGCTTTAAGAAAACATATTTTTGATTTTTTTTGCCCAAATCATTTGTAAAAATTATTATTTCTCTTTCTTTAAAGTAATTTTTAAGAGCAGTTTTTGCTTTTGAGCCTATTGGAATAATTCTTTCTTTAGAACCTTTGCCCATTGTTTTAATTATGCCTGTTTTTAAATCTGTATTTTTAAATTCCAGATTTACAAGTTCGCTAACCCTTAATCCTGTTGCATAAAATAATTCAAATAATGCTTTATGCATAATATCTAAATGGGATGACAAAAGTTTTTCAATTTCCTTAACACTTATTACTTTTGGAAGTTTTTTTGATATTTTAGGTGATGTTAGTGCCAATGCCGGATTTTTCTCTATAACGGAGTTTACGCATAAGTATCTGAAAAAACCTTTAATTGAGGCTATTTTTCTTACGATACTCACGGGATTTATGCCGCAAGATGCCAGATAACGGTTATAAGAGCTGATATGAGTTCGTTTTATTTGTCCTATATCTGCAACACCTAAATTGTCGGAAAGGTATTTTAAAAAAGAAAAAATATCATTTTCATAAGCTTCAATGGTATTTTTTGAAAGTGCTCTTTCTACTTCCAAATAGTTAAGATAGTCCGAAATAAGTTCTAAATTCATAAAGTTATTTTAACATTTTAACAAAAATAAAGCCTCCTTAATTTATTGGAGGCTTTATTTATATTTTATGTTTCTATATTCTGTTTTTTGGATTTAAGAACTCTGGAATATCAAGCAAACTGTTTGCAGCGGCTTCATGGCTTTGAGTATCTTGTGTGTTTACAGAAGGTGTAGACCCAATTGTTCCAAAAGATAAACCGCTTGTGCTTGTTCCGCCGAAGAAACTTGCAGCAGATAGTTTTAAATCATCTTTTACTGTAACAGTGTCGCCATTTTTAAGTTCAAAACCTGTGGCGATTATTGTTATCATAATTTCGCCTTGAATTCTATCATCAATTACAGAACCAAAGATAACTTCAGCATCGTCAGAAACAGCATCATGAATAACACTTGCAGCTTCGTTGACTTCATGAAGTGTCATATCAGGGCCACCCGTTACATTCATTATGATGCCAGTTGCACCGTTGATTGAAGTTTCAAGAAGTTTTGAGTTGATAGCAAGTTTAGCAGCTTCCATTGCCCTGCCTTCTCCTGATGATTTACCGATGCCCATAAGCGCAGAGCCGGATGATTGCATAATTGTCTTAACATCGGCAAAGTCAACGTTAATTAAACCGGGGACTGTGATAATGTCTGAAATACCTTGAACACCGCAAAGCAGTACTTCATCAACAACACTGAATGCATCACGCATTGTTGTTCTTCTTTCAACTACTTCAATTAATTTATCGTTTGGTATAACAATTAAAGCGTCAACATTTTCTTTTAATTTTTCTAAACCTTGAAGCGCTTGTGTCATACGGCGTTTACCTTCAAATTGGAAAGGTTTTGTAAC
>CALUXZ010000003.1 GCA_944324875.1 Candidatus Gastranaerophilales bacterium
CTTTGGGTTGTTGACTTCCCGTTATTTGAATACTCAGCTGAAGAAGACAGATACGTAAGCGTTCACCACCCATTCACTATGCCTGCTTATGAAGATTTAGATAAACTTGAAACAGATAAAGCAAATGTAAAATCAATAGCATATGATGTTGTATATAATGGAAACGAGCTTGGTGGCGGCTCGATAAGAATTCACGACCCTGAAATTCAAGAAAAAGCCTTTAGAGCTCTTGGATTAAGCGAAGAAGAAATTCAAAACAAATTTGAATTTATGATTAACGCATTTAAATACGGCACACCTCCTCATGGTGGTATAGCATTAGGTTTAGACAGACTTGTAGCACTACTTGTAAGAGCTAATTCAATAAGGGATGTAATAGCATTTCCTAAAAATGCTCAAGCAAAATGTGTGATGACACAAGCACCATCTGATGTTTCTGAGGAGCAATTAAGGGAACTGCACATAAAACTCAGAAATCTTCCAAAAATTCATTAATAACATAAAGAGCGGCAAAAACCGCTCTTTTTTAATATAAATCATTATTCGAGTTGATATTATTATAAATAATTTTTGAAGCTTGAGCTATTAAATCTCTTGCCGTGTAGTCATTATGAGGACGCTTAACCAAAATAACAACTATATATTTTCTTCCGTTTTGAGCGTAAACAATTCCTGCATCACCAAGCATTTTACCAATATCGCCGGTTTTATGTATCAAAATTGCATCCTGAGGCAAACCTGCCTGAAGTAAACTTCTGTTTTCAACATTAGCCATGTACTCTTTAATGGTAATTTTACTTTTATCACTCAAGAAATTGGGGTTATCAATATTATACAAAAGAGTCGCAATTTGCTTAGCACTAATTTTATTTGTACCCTCCAAATCAGGCAGTCTATTGTTTAATTCAATTTTATCAAGCCCTAATGAACGCATCGAAGAATTAATTGCAGACTTGCCACCCGTTTCTTCAATTAACATATTTGTAGCAGAATTATCAGACTGCGTAATCATAACTTTTGCTAGCTCATCCACTGTAAAATACCTATTCAAAGGTCCGAATTGGATTTTACCCGAACCGGATGTTAAATTTCTGTAGTTATATAGAATTTTTTTTGAAAGAACAGTTGAATTTGAGCCGTCAGCTTCGCAACGATCAATCTTTCGAAATAATTCAAATAAAATCGGAAGCTTAATAATGCTTGCAGCCGGGAAAACATCATCAGCATTAATATTCACCTCTTTGGCCGAGGAATATTCCCAAAGATACAAAGATGGACTAAGATTTGGATATTGAGAAAATAAAGATTCCAGCTCACCCTTAATTGTAGTTAACTCACCTGATGTAATTATGGGAACAATTGATTTCACGTGTTTATTCGCAGGAATAATAAGATTTTGACCAAAAAGCTGAGAATTATTTACATAGTTCAGATAAGACGAAACATAAGGTGCAATATCAAATTTAAGATTTCTGTTTAAATAGTGATTTAATATTAAAGGCTCAAAGTATTTTTCATACATATTTGGAGCAACAAAATATGAAAAAGAAGTTAAAAAACAGCTTAGAAAAACAAAGCGTAAAAACGCCGCAAAATAATTCTTCTTTTTAACTCGTTTTTTTGCACGTAAGGGCAAATTAGGATAAACACTAACTTTTCCATACGCATAGGTGTTATATTCTTGTTTTCTTAACGGTGACGACAAGAAAATTCTCCGATACAATCTATATATAGTTTATTCAATATTCAACAAAAATACATAGTATATTTATATGAAAAAAATTCATAGAGATAGAAAATATGCTATACTATGAGCAATGAGTATAAATATTTATAAAATTATTGCCCGCACTATGTTTTCACTGTTACTGTTACAAAACAGTGCATTCTGTGATACAGTAATCACACCTTACTCAGAATCAAACGGGAAAATTAAAACCGTAGGCGCAGGCATGATAGTAATTCGTGACCGAGGCATGGATTTAACATACCAAAGAGAAGTTAACAACGAATATTTTGGCGATGTTGTTATGTATAAAAAAAATTTTTTCTCAAGAAAAACCATGCAACTTGACGGCAGGGTTGAAAGTTTAGACAGAATGAACGCAATTGTATACACACCTGTCGGAAAAATAGAAATTCAACGCTATAAAATTAAAGATTTAATAATGAAAGTACCAAATAAAGGATATTAACGGCATGAATATTATTATTTACAGTCAAAACGGCACAAGTGAAATTGCAAAATTATTATTAAATTCAAACGAAGAATTTAATATACGTGAATTTAAAATTGATGAAGTAAAAAACTACAAAGAAGTTAACGCAGGCGTAATGATTATGGATGCACCAATTCAAAAAGTGCAAGAAGTGTGTGCAATAACAAAATTTGAAACATCTTTGCTTATAGTTGCAGACGAATTTCCCGAGAATTTAACGGTTAGAGCCGACTCGCATGATTTTATTTTGCGCCCGATAAATGAAAACGAACTTATTACAAGAGTTGAAGCATTAGCTAAAACTTCAAAATATCGTTTTAATCTTGGTAAACTTTCAATTACTGATGAATTAACAGGGTTATATAATAGAAAATATCTGCATCACAGGTTAGAAGCCGAAATGTCACGCGCAAAAAGATATGGAACGCCTCTATCATGTCTGTTGTTAGACATTGACTTCTTTAAAACCGTAAACGATATGTATGGCTATGACTGGGGCGATGTGCTACTGAAAAAAATTGCGCAAATGCTTGAAGCGTTAATAAGAAAAGAAGATATTTTAACCAGATATGGTGATGAAGAATTTATACTGATTCTACCCAATACATCCGAAGATAATGCCTTCATCTTTGCTGAAAGATTTAGACGTGATATTGAAAAAATGGAATTTATACCCGCAAACGAAGAAGAAAGGCATCCAATAACAATATCAGGCGGAATTTCATCGTATCCGTTTTTAGAAAACGTGGAAGAAAATTCAAATACAGTTATAAGATATGCAGAACATGCGTTGTATGCTGCAAAGCAACGTGGCAAAAATCAAATTGTTGAATTTTCAAAAATGAATTTGGATTATTAATGTTAACAAAAAGAATAATACCATGTCTTGATATAAAAGAAGGCAAAACAGTAAAAGGCATAAACTTTGAAAATTTAAAATTTGCAGGTGACCCTGTAGAACTTTCAAAAAAATACTCTTCACAAGGTGCGGATGAGCTTGTTTTTCTTGACATTAGCGCAACTAATGAAAAAAGGAAAACAATGGTTGAACTTGTAGAAAAGGTTGCAAAAAATGTCTTTATACCATTTACTGTTGGTGGCGGCATCAGTTCCGTTGACGATATCAGAGCAATATTAAGTGCAGGTGCGGATAAAATTTCAATTAATTCATCTGCTGTTAAAAACCCTGAATTAATAAATACCTGTGTTAATTACTTTGGTTCACAATGCATTGTCGTTGCAATAGATGCAAAAAAAATAAACAATGAATACTATGTATATATAAATGCAGGAAAGAAAAATACAGGTTTAAAATTGCTTGATTGGGCAAAAGAAGTGCAAGAAAGAGGTGCCGGCGAAATTTTATTAACTTCAATGGACTTTGACGGGACACAAAAAGGTTTTGATATACGGATGAATAAACTTGTATCAAATGCACTTAAAATCCCTATTATTGCATCAGGTGGAGCAGGGGCAAATTCCAAACATTTTAAAGAAATATTTGAAAAAACCAACGTTGATGCAGCACTTGCAGCTTCAATATTTCATTACGATACATTGCCAATTTATAAATTAAAAAAAGATTTAGAAGGCTTCAATATTATAACTCGAACAATACGACAAACACCAATCTTATGATTGGTGTTTGGACTACATTGGTATTAATAGGGGACAAGCAAAAATTAACTAAACATTTTAAAAGAACTTTCAATGTTACTTTGGATAACTTTTTGTACTGATTCAAATTCTGTTTCTACTGCTTTATGTTGTGTTTCAATTTGCTTTTGATCAGTTTCAAGCTTTTTATCTTGAGCTTGAACCCTTGCTGATGCAGATTGATATTCCGCTTGTGCTTCCGCATCATCTTCTGTATAGTAATTGTCTTGAATTTCAGTCATTCCAGACCAACTTACGGATTGCCATTCACCGATAGGATCCAAACTTGTAGAATCGTTACCGATTTCATTACCATTGCTGTCTACTGCGGATAACTGTTCAATAATAAATCTGCCGTTTCTTAGACCTTCTTGGAAGTAGTTTTCAGTTTCTGAAGCATCAGACAATCTACTGTCAACTACATATACATCATATACTTCTTTACCGTCAACATTGCCGGAAACTATTGTTCTGTTACCATCTCTGACAACAGTAACTCCAGAATTTGAAGGATAACCTGCTTCAGCAGCTGTTTTAGGGAATTCACTTTCACTGGTTACAACAATTTGACCTCTTGCATTTTTTACACGGTAGTCAGAAATACCTGAACCATCGTCATTCATGCCGGATTGAATTAAATTCTTGTAAGTTAAATTTACGGTTTGGGTTTGGTTTGCTTCACCTTGTTTAACAGTTCTTGTCAATTTCATTTGTCTGTTAGCCGTTTTACGTGCATATTGAGAAGAAACTGTTTCTAATTCGGAAGCAAGTGTCAAACGTCTTTGAGAAATTTCTTGAGCACGGTACTCTAAATCACTTTTTCTTGCTGTTAGAAGTAACAATCTACCTTGACTTGCTGCTAGTCCCATATTATACCACCTTTACATTTCTTACTTATATAAAAACATTCAGTATATACAAATTTCATACAAAGTATATATTGTAACATTTCTTTACATAAGTAATTTTGTTGTCCTTTCTTAGTTTATTATTCGTGTATTGTAACCTTGTTACTCATACAATCGGCAAAATTTAGCTCAAACTTTAGAAAAATGTTAAGAATTGTTAAATAGGGTAATAAATTAAACGATAATGCAATTTTTCTTAATTTGATATAAAATAAAACAGAGGGAAATTATGGAAAAGAAAAAAACAATTATTATTGCAGCATTAGCCACAGTAGGCTTACTTTTAACGATAGAATTAGCTGCGATATTTTTTAAGGTAAATTTTAATGAACAATATAGCGCAAGTTTTTGCGCAGTTAATAATCTCATAGACTGTGATGGTGTTGCTAAAACCAACTACTCCATGTTTTTAGGCATACCGCTTGCACTATGGGGAATGTTTTACTACCTTTTAACTCTCTTTTTAAATTTTGTGCAAATAATCCAAAGAAAATTTAAAAACACAATTTTTGATGTGTTTAAAAACCCTAAAAGTTACATAGCAACACTTGGGTTAATATCTTTTGCCGTTTCAATTTGCCTTGCGACAATATCAATATTCAAAATAAACAAAATTTGCGTACTGTGTTTCATAACATACTTTATAGATTTGTTTATTGCGCTTGTAGCAAAAAGTAAAGACAGTTTCTTTGTAAAAGATATAAAAAATACCCTTTTAGACTTTGCAGATGGAGTTAAAAAGTACACGGTATTATTTGTGATTGCACTTATCGCCTTTATTAGCATAGTCACATACACCAGTGTTTCAATGGTCTTTTCACCACAACAAAAAATTCAAAAATCGTTTGAAGAATTTATGAAAATGGACAAAAATAAATATGCGGTAAGCGGAAATGTTCTGGGAAATCCAAACGGAGAGAAAATATACGTATACAGTGATTTTATGTGCCCATTTTGCAGAGTTACAAATATAATGGCATCAAAATTTGCACATGAACAAAAAGAAATTCAGGTTATACACATGAATTTTCCACTAGATACCGCATGTAACAAATATGTGCCTCACACGGTTCACCCCGGAGCTTGCACACTTGCAAAATATGCCCTGGCGGCAAAAAAACAGGGAAAGTACTGGGACATGTCTAATTTAATTTTTGATGAGCATCCGACAAACGAAGCGGAAATTTTGCACCTGAGTGAAAAATTAAATTTGGACATTGTAAGGTTAGTAAACGATGTCACATCATCGGAAATAGAACAAGAACTACTCAGACAAATTGATTCCGCAAACGAAAAGGGTATCTACGGCACACCTACCATAGTAATAGATGACATTCCTTATATGAGTGCGATGCCTTATTACAAAATCAAAACATTATACAATCAGGCAAAAAAACGCCACAAGAAAGCTAAAAATTAATGCAAAAAGTGCTTTTACATGCTTGCTGTGCAGTATGTTGCACATATCCGTATAAACTTTTGAAAGACAAAGGCTTTGAGCCAATTGTTTATTTTTATAATCCAAATATTTATCCGCATAAAGAGCATGAAATAAGGCTTAACGAAATAATAGAATTTTCAAAAAAAGAAAATTTCGAACTCATAACAGAGAGCTATTCTCCGAAAGATTTTGAAAAAATATCACAAGGATTGGAAAACGAACCCGAAAAAGGCTTAAGATGTGAAAAATGTTTTGAATTAAGACTCAAAAAAACAGCAGAAAAAGCAAGCAAAATGGGGATAAATTGTTTTACGACAACACTTAGCGTAAGTCCGCACAAAGTTTCAAAAATGATATTTAATGCAGGTGAAAAAGCAGCAAAAGAAAATAATGTTACTTTTTTAGCATACGATTTTAAAAAACAAAATGGTTTCAAAATAACTCAACAGATTGCACGTGAAAACAATATGTACAAACAAACATACTGCGGATGCAAATATTCTATCCGATTAAAGAGCTTACAGCAAGATTAATATCGCTACTGCTAAAAATATAACTTCCTGCCACAAGTGAGTTTGCGCCTAATTTCGTACAAATTTTTGCCGTAGCATCATTAATCCCGCCATCAACCTGTATAAATAAATCATCTCTGCCATATATTCTGGCATATTCTTTAATATCAGAAATTTTCGACACACACTCATGCATAAACTTTTGCCCACCAAAGCCCGGTTCAACTGTCATAATTAAAACCATATCCACATAAGAAATAAATTTTTCAATAGCACTTGTGGGAGTTGCAGGCTTGATACTCAATCCTGCAAGTTTTGAATAAGATTTTATTTCTTTTATTATATCAAAAGTTAAATCGCTTTGTGACTCATAATGAAATGTTATAATGTCCGCACCCGAGTCAACGAAATCTTTAATATACTTTTTTGGCTCACTAATCATTAAATGAACATCTAAAGTTAAATCAGTGACTTTTCTTAATGATTTAACAACAGGAGCACCAATAGTTATATTGGGTACAAAATGCCCGTCCATAACATCTATATGGATCCACCTGGCACCGGCTTGCTCAACTCTTTTTATGTCATGTTCTAAATTGGCAAAATCAGCAGATAAAATAGACGGAGATACTATTGTTTCCATAAACCCTCGCTTTTTAGATAATTAAGAGCATTTCTTGCGGCTTCTTGTTGCGCAGATTTTTTAGAGCTGCCAATACCTTTTGCAAGCATTTTGCCGTTAAAATATACCGCAATTTCAAAAACCGAATTATGTTCAGAACCTGTTTTTGAAATTAAAACATACTCCGGCAATGTATGATTTATTTCTTGGGTATACTCTTGCAGTTGCTGCTTGGGGTTTATGGTTTCTATATTTTGCTCTATTGCACAAATATCACAAGAAAAATTTGAAACAATAAAATCCTCAACACTATCATATCCGCAAGTTAAATAAATTGCGCCCAAAAAAGCTTCAAAAGTACAAGCAAGAATTGATTGCTTGTGCTCGCCGCCAGACTTACGCTCATTTTCTGATAACAAAATAAAAGCATTTAGACCTATTTTATTTGCAAATTGCGCAAGCGTTTTATCAGCAACTATTTCGCCTCTCAACTTAGATAAAATTCCTTCTTTATAATCAGGAAATTTTAAATACAAATATTTACTGATAACAAGCTTTAAAACAGCATCGCCTAAAAATTCCAATCTTTCATAAGAGCACTCAATCGGAATATCGGCCTCATGTACATAAGACGTATGCCTCATTGCTTTTTCAAATAATGAAAAATCATCACTATTTCCAAAACCTAAATTGTCTAGAAATCTGCAATACGCTTTTTCTCTATCAGAAATAGACATTTATAGCACCCTGAACATATTTTAAAAACTCGATTATAATATTGTGCCCATGTGTAAAATTAACAAAGTAATAATACGCAACGGGAAGAGCAAATAAGTATCCGTCAGTTCTGTCTAAAATTCCACCATGACCCGGAAGAATATTGCTTGAATCTTTAACGCCGGCATCACGCTTAACTAAAGATTCAGACAAATCACCAAGTTGAGCAGACACAGTAATTAACAAGCCGGCAAAAATTGCCTGATATAATGTTAGGTTCGTATAAAAAACACCAAATAAAGCAACAATAATTGCGCAAAGTGTTGCACCAAGAGCACCTTCAATAGTTTTTTTAGGACTTATAACAGGTGAAAGTTTATGTCTACCAAATTTTGAACCAAAGTAATAGCCTCCGATATCAGTAGCAACTACAATTAAGAAAACAAAAATAACAAGCCACAAACCCTCGTTAATGCCAATCTGAAAAGCATTAATTCTATCTAAGCCGATTTGTCTGATTAACAACAAATGACATGGCAACCAACCACAATATAAAAAACCAAGCGCAGTTGTAGCAACATTAACAATATAAGGCTGTCTGCCCATAAATAATACCATTAAAAACGATGCCATAACAGCAAGTGAAATTATGGAAGGTAAAAGATCGAAACGTCTAAAAAAGATTAAAAGCGCAAAAGCAAAATCAGCCAATAAAATTAAAGATAAACTCGGGTGAAAACCTTTTGTTCTTAAAATTTTAACATATTCAATAGAACCTAAGAAAATTACCACAAGTAAAAATGCAACAAGTGGTATCCCACCCATAAAAAGACATGCAAGAGCAATGAGTGAAATTACAACACCCGTAACAACTCTCATTATTTTATTTTGCTTTTGAGTTTCATCCACTATACGGTTAAAACCTCTTTTTCTTTTTCCGAAACAACTTCATCTACAATGCCAATGTATTTATCCGTAAGTTTTTGAACTTCATTTTGAGCATCTTTAACAGCATCTTCAGGCATATTCTCTGATTTTTCAAGTTTTTTAACTTCATCAGTCATTTCACGTCTTACGTTTCTAATTGCAACTTTTGCATTTTCACCCATTGCCTTAACGTCTTTAGAAAGCTGTTTTCTTCTGTCCTCAGTTAACGGGGGAAATGCAAGTCTTACAACAATACCGTCCGAATTAGGCGCAATACCAAGCTCAGCTTTAACTATAGCTTTTTCAATTTCTTTAATAATAGTTTTATCAAAAGGAGTGATAACAAGTGTTGTGCCTTCAGCAACACTAACTTGAGCCATTTGACGCAGAGGTGTAGGCGCACCGTAATAATCAACAAGTACTTTATCTAAGATTAAAGGATTAGCTCTACCTGTTCTAACTGTTGCAAGTTCTTTTTTTAACTGAGCAACACATTTTTCCATTTTTTCTTTGCCTGAATTTTTAATTTCGTCAACTGACATTGTTTATTCTCCTACGTATGTTCCTATATTCTCGTTATTTAAAATTTTAATAATGCTGTCTTCTTGTGCAAAATCAAAAACAGAAATTGGAATATGATTTTGCTTACATAAAGAACATGATGTCAAATCCATAACCTTTAAATTATTAACTATAATATCGTCGTATGTAATTTTATCATATTTTTTAGCATTAGGATTAATTCTTGGATCATCATCATATACACCATCAACACCGTTTTTTGCCATAAGCATTGCCTGTGCGCCTATCTCAGCAGCACGCAATGCTGCAGCAGTGTCTGTTGTAAAAAATGGGTTGCCTGTACCTGCGGCAAATATAACAACTCTGCCCTTTTCAAGATGTCTTATAGCTTTAAATCTTATATAAGGTTCGGCGATTTTATTAATATCCAGTGCAGATTGAACTCTACAAGGTACACCGATTTTTCGTAGCTCACTTTGAAGGGCAATTGCATTCATAACCGTTGCAAGCATGCCGACATAATCGCCCGATGCTTGATCCATACCCAATTTTTTAGAATTTTTCATGCCTCGAAATATATTACCGCCTCCGACAACAATTGCCAACTGCACCCCAAGGTTATGAACTTTCTTTATTTCATTGCAAATCATTTCAACAGGCTTTGGATCAATTCCAAACTCCTGTGAACCCAACAACGCCTCACCGCTTATTTTAAGCAATATTTTTTTGTATTTTAATTCTGACATGATATCGCCTTATAAAACTAACTTAAATTAATTATACAAGAAAGTCAATTCGATGTATAATTGTAAATATGAACTTAACCACACAAAATGCTAAAAACCTTATTTCAAAAGACAATGAGGCTTCAAAAAAAGCGGCGCAAGACATTGTAAATAACATTGATATTAAAAGTTTCCAAACATTATGTGAAAACTCTCAATACATGTTTGATTTTGTTATAGACAAAGTTGTAAAAAATCTTATTTTAGCAACAAACACAAACAATTTAAAAGCAACATTTGAATTTTCAAAATTTTACGACACACAAATCGGAGAGTATGTAAATCAAGCCTGGCAGAGGTTTGCAAATGAAGAATTAACCGATAAGATACTTGAGTTTTTTGAAACAGGCAGTGAAGAACAAAAAATATATGCAGCAAAATATTTTGAGAAAATAAATGACCCATTAGCACTTGAGTGGCTTAATAAGTACGCATTTTCTGAAAACGAAAGTCTATCAAGTGCTTGCGCCTTTACACTGGGCATTTTTAATGACGAAACAAGTCGAAATAAAGCACTTTTAATGCTTAATGACAATGATGAATTTGCAAAATTTTCAGCTATAAAATTCTTAATAAACTATTCAAGAAAAGAAGACTTAAAATTTGTAATAAATACAATGGAAAATTGCGCATTTAGCACGAACATTGCACAAGAAATTTTATACACACATGACATAAATACACTTAAAGACACTTTGAATGAGGATGAATTTTTAAAACTTACAGATGAAATTATCAGCGGATACCCTGAAGATATACCGCTTGATACAGTGCTTGATTTTAATATCACGGAGTTGTTGGAAATATTAAATCGTAATAAAAATTCTTATGCTACAAGAATTCTGACAGATGCTAAAAATATATTTGGTTTAATAATTTCAGATACAATATACACTTATGATTTGACTAAAGAACATTTAAGAGCAATTAAAAATTTAAACAATATGCTACAAAATATCAACATTGACGTTTTAACAATAAAAAACGAGCTCTTTAAAACACCCAAAAGGGCACAGAGAGCACTAAACACAATAATGACATTAAATAATAATACTTTCTGTAATGAAGTACAAAAATTATACTCACGGACAAATAGCCCGACATTACTTTGCGAGTGCGCAAGAGTGGCAAAAGCACTTGATATTATACTTGATAAAAACACAGGATTAAATAAGATTTCAGATAATAATGCAAAAGAACTCTTTAAAAGCTATTTTTAATTTTGTACTGTTTGTTCATCATTTAATTCTTCACTTTGGTCAATTTCAGGCTTTTTAAGAGAATTTGGATTTTCCTCAAGTTTAATGTAGTGAGCATCATCCCATCTTAAATCAACATATTTGATTTTTTGTTTAAACTTAGCAACTTCAGGCAAAATAGTAGCGACCCATTTAGCTCTTTTAAGCGCAGTATCATTAATTTCACCAAATCTTATCAGTACTTTTTCAAGCTTTATATAAACATCATTAGGATTTCTTAAATCAATGTATTCAACTTTTTGCCCGCCATAGGTTTCAATTGACTTTGTCAACATCAAAATCTCATCAACACGCTGTTTATTCCACTTCTCATAATCATCACCCCGCACACCGTAAGTAATAATCTTATAAGTGTGAAACTTTGGACTGATTGGCATATATTCTCTGTCAATAAAAACACCATCGGTTGTTATGGCAGAAATGGGTTCGGCATCCAATGCGGGAGTTATTAAAAACACAGGAGTGCGTTCTTCAATTATTATATTGATTCTTGCAGGATTCCATAATCTTCTGACATAAACTTTTTTAATAGGTTTAAGCTTTAAAAGATTATTTTCGATTTCCGTAGTATCAAGTCTAAAAATCTGCACATAAGGCAATTGGACTTGTCTTATCAAATCCACTATTTTATATTTAGGTGTAATTGCATTGCCTTCGATTTTTATAACTCTTTCATCGGCGACTGCAAGTAAGTCCTGATTTAAATACCATCCTGAGAGCTTCAAGACTTTAAAAGCAAATAATATTATAAAAATTATAAGTAAAATACGAAGCAAAACACGGAAATTTCTTATTGCCGAACGCCGAGAAGCAATAAGTCTGCGCATTTTATTTGCTTTTAACCTTCTTCTATAGTATTCTTGCCCCATTTAAAACTCCGAAGTTTTTAAAATAAGCTCTACAAGACTATTGTAATCTATGCCCATGTGATTTGCCTGTGCAGGTAAATCACTTAAATCAGTCATTCCGGGGTTAGTGTTGATTTCAAGCACATAAGGTGTATTATTGTAAACCAGAAAATCGACACGTGCAAGCCCGCTGCATTCGCAAGCTTGGAAAGATTTAATTGCTATATCCTGTATTTGCTTTGTTAATTTTTCATCAAAGTCGGCAGGTAAAATAAATTTTGTAAGCCCTTTTGTATATTTAGCCTCATAATCATACCATTGTGTTTTAGTTTCAAAACCCAAAATTGGAGTTGCAAATGTTTCTATTACTCCGTTTACATTTTTTTGCAAAACGCCAACTGTTGCACTTTTGCCCTGATAATATTCCTCTATTAATATTTTTCTATCAGACTTCTGAGCAAGTTCAAATGCAACTTTTAACTCATCAAAATTATCAACCTTACTCATGCCAATACTTGATCCTTCTTTTACAGGCTTTACCATGAGCGGATATTCAAGCCCGCTTATCGCATCTTGAAGTTCGTCTTCATTAGCAACGCAGACAGATGAAATTAAAGGTATAGCATGTGATGAGAGTATATTTTTTGTAGTTTCCTTATCCATACAAATTGCACTTGATTTAACTTTGCAGCCTGTATATTTAATGCCCATAATCTCAAGCAGACCTTGAATGCAACCGTCTTCACCATATCTGCCATGTAAAACATTAAAAGCATACTCAAATTCGCCATCACAAAGCGTTTTTGCGATATTTTTATCTACATCAATCAATTTTGTATTTTTATAACCAAGTTCAAGCAAAGCATTAAAAACATTTTTTCCGCTTCTTAAAGAAACATCACGTTCAGCAGACATACCGCCACAAAGAACTGCAATTTTTGATTCTTTATTCAATCTTTTTTCAATATTTTCCATATTTTATCCTCTAATTCACTAAATTGCCCTGCCCGAACAATTTCACATTCTAATTCTATATTAAATTTCTCTTTAACGCTATTATACATTTTATACAATACGTTTAAATAGTCAGCAGATGTACAATTATGGTAATTAATAACGAAATTACCATGCTTTTCCCAAACACCTGCATTGTTTATGTGGAAACCCTTAAGACCACATTTATCAACAAGTAAGCCCGCTGATAATTTTTCTCCGTCAGGTAAAACGGGATTTTTAAAAACACTGCCCAGATTGGGTAAAACAAGACTGGGTTGAACACGTTTTCTAAACTCGCTGTTTTCGTCCATGTGTCTTTTAATCAAATCCTTATCTTTTTTTAGTAATTCAAATTTAGCACTCAAAACAACATACTTATTAGGGTTTTGTTTTATCAAAGAGTTTCTGTATGAAAAGTTCAGCTCATCTTTTGATAAAGTCAAAATTTTCTTTTCTACTGTATCATACACACGTGCGCTTATAAAATTATCGCTAATACACTGACCATGTGCACCTGCATTCATAGCAACTGCACCACCAAGGCTTGCAGGAATACCTATTAAAAATTCAAAGCCGCTTAAACCATTATTAAATGCTTCTACAGAAAGTTTTTGTACGGATGCGCCTGCCTCAACCTCAACAATTTCACGCCTAAAAGATATATCGGACATCTTTTTTGTCAAGATAACAGGTTCTTTTATGCCAAGACTTGAAAATAAAGTATTTGAACCCCAACCCAAAACATGGGAATTACCATGCATTTCAAAAACACTGCACAGCTCTCTCTCGTTTTTAACAAAATACGCAATATTTGCCACACTTGAAATTTTAAGTGTATTAAAATTCTGCAATTGAAAATTAGGGTAAAATTCTATATTACTTTTTGAGCAAGTACAACTCATTTAGCACCCCGCCCATTTTAGTAATATCACCGGCTCCTAGAGTAAAAACAATATCATTAGGTAAGAGCTCGTCAAAGATATTTTTAGCCGCCTGTTCAATTGTTCCACCAAAATATTGAGCTTTTGTTTTTAGCTCACGGGCAAAATTTTCAGGCGTTTTACCCTCCAAATACTTCTCACCGGCTGAATAAACATCAAGTACAGCCACATAATCAGCAAAATTAAGAACATCTAAAAATTCATTATAAAACCCCTGAAATCTTGAGTATCTGTGAGGTTGAAAAATAGCAACAATTCTTCCGTCCTTATAATTTTTAACAGCACTTAAAGTCGCCTTAATTTCCTGTGGATGATGAGCATAATCATCAATAACTCTTATTGAATTAAATTCGGCACTTTTTTGAAAACGCCTTCCCATGCCTGTAAAATGCTTAAAATGAGGTGCAAATATATTAAAATCAATTCCTGCCTCAAGCAAAACCGCAGCTACACCAAGAGCATTTGAAACATTATGCAACCCCGGAATTGAAAGCTCAACCTGACCAAGCAAAATATTATCCTTGTACACCTCAAAAGATGAGGACAAAACATCAAGTTTTACGTTTTTTGCACAGTATTTTGCATCAGGATTATCAACTGCAAAACCTATAAAATTATTAAAATTTTTATTAGCTTGAATCAACCTTAAGTTGCCTTCGTTATCAAGGTTAATCAAAACCTTTGAATTATCTTTTAATGAAAATATAAGTTGTGAAAAAGTATGTATAATATCATCCAGACCCTTTTTATAAAAATCAAGATGATCTGCCTCTAAATTATTTATCAAAAGATATTTTGGACAATACTTAACAATTGTACCGTCGCTTTCATCTAATTCCGCAACAAAATAAGATGTGCTTTTGTCTTCACAATCGCCGTTAGTATTAAGTTCAGGAATAATGCCGCCAACAGCATAAGCAGGTCTTAAGCCTGATTTAGAAAGCAAATAAGAACACAAACCACTTGTTGTAGTCTTACCATGAGTGCCCGAAAACCCCATAAAATCATCATAATTATCAGATATTATTTTTAACAGGTCCGAACGATGAATAATTTTTAAACCTTTATTTTTTGCTTCAATTAGCTCGGGGTTATCTTCCTTAATGGCACTTGAAAGAACTATAACGGGTGAACCTTTAATATTATTCGCATCATGCCCTATATAAATTTTAGCACCTTTTTTTTCAAGTTTTTGTACGTACTTACTGTATGAAATATCAGAGCCACTGACTTTTTTTCCCTCGGCTAAAAGTATGTTTGCAAGCGCACTTTGTCCTATTCCGCCAATTGCAATAAAATGATAATCAGGCAAAAAATCATCCATTTATTTAATACCCCCACAACATTCACTGACAACACCATGCTGTGTTTTTCCCCAATCCATAGTCTTTTTAGTAAAAATAATTTTAAAGATGATAAACATTGCAATTGGGAACCAGATAACAACAAAATATACAGCTGTTATAATTGCTTCCCAAACTGCCCTTAAAAACCCGTAATGAGAGTATTTAATTAAAGAATAAACTAAGCCGCAAGCAAAAAATATACCCGTACAAAACAATAAAAATATTGATGTTAAAATACTGTTCTCATATCCTCGAACAAACTTAAATGCCTGTATAAATAACTCAGAAATTAACCAAAAAGGAAGCAAAAATTCGGATATATATGCAATTAAATCAAAACCGACCCTTAAAGACATATCTTTGGAAAAAAACACGTCTTTAGCAAATTCCAAATACCTTCTGATACTGCCTTCAACCCAACGGCGGCGTTGCCTGATAAGCGCAGTAAAACAAATAACGCCTTCTTCATACACAATTGCTTCCTGACAAAAACGAATATCCCAACCCTTGATATGCAACCTTGTTGACATATCTAAATCATCCGTAATAGTTTCGTTGTTCCATCCGTTTATGTCTTCCAGTGCTTTTCTTTTGATAATTTCCCCATTACCACGCAGTTCAACCGCACCTTTTACGGCATCCCTACCAATTTGCAAATAAGAGTCAAAAACATATTCATTATACTGACAAGTTGTAAGAAAGTTCTGTTTAGCATTAATTATAGTTTTTCTTGCTTGCACAGCACCAACGGTTTCAGGCTCTAATTTAGGCAAAAGTAAATTTATAAATTCAGGCTCAATTCTTGCATCAGCATCAAATACAAGTATTGCATCACCTTTTGCAATTTTAAATGCATCGTTTAAAACTGCTGATTTTCCGGGAAAAGCGTTCTTTTCTCTTATTAATGCTTTAACTCTCTCATTTTCGATTTCAAGTTTTTTGATAATTTCAGCAGTGTTATCGCCTGAACGGTCATCAATTAAAATAAGCTCATAGTCATCATAGTTAACATTTAAAATGTTTTTAACAGTATCACAAATAACTTCATGTTCATTATGACAAGGAATCATTATTGAAATAAAAGGTCTGTAGTTACAAACTTGCATTTGAGGCTTTTTTCTTAATTTACGCCTTTGATGCTTAATTGAAAGATACATATACAACATGTAAATTGCCATAAAGCAAATTAAAAACACAACCGCATAAGACGTTCTGAAATAATTTTGAAACACAACCAAAAAAGCCAGAAGGCAAGATATTATAAGTAATAAAGTTATTCTATCTTTCATAATTCCGACAAGTAAAATTTCCTCACATCAATTGTATCAAAAAATAATTGATGATACAAAAATTAAAAAAATATTTACAATACTAGTCTAAATACAGGATAAAAACAGCTGAAAAGAGGTTTAAAATGTAAATGTAGGGTAAGTTTATGAGGTGTTGATATGAATAATTCCGAAATTTATATCCCTCAAACTAATGGTGAGGTTTCAGACTCTCTAACGCAAAACTGGACCCCTCAAGCGTGTGAGTGCTATTCAATTAATTGCGATTGCAAAAAATGTTCAATTGAAATTTCAAAGTATTCTTTTGTCTGTCAAATGCCAAAAATAGTTGAAATGCTTTTAAAAACCCATGGCAAACCGCAACAAAATGCATTTTAACTACATTTCTTTTGTCTTATCCAAAAAAGTTTTAAGAGCTTCATTTTTATTCTGCGGAGTATCAAGAGTAATCTTTTTATCATCATCTGCGTTTAAATCTTCAAGAGTAACCATAGGCGCATAAAAGCGTCTGACAAACAAGAGCACAACAAAAATAACAACCGAACTGATTGCCACCGCCAGCATTACTTTAAGGAACATTTTAACCATTTTTGTAAGCTCGGAACGGGTATCAGGCACAACCTTTTTTGTAAGCGCAGTATTATCATTGGGTGAACTTTGGACATCGTCAATAACTATTTGTCTTTGTTCACCCAATCCCATTTCATCATTAATATCCTCAACACTATTTTCCTGAACATCAACACTGCCGGTATCAACTACTTCTTCAACCTGTGTATCTGTTTGCACAACAGGATTCTCTGACTCGATTTGAGAAAAAACAATCGAGTTTGAAAAAAGAAATACAGATATCATTAAAGGAATAATAAATTTACGCATTTTTAGCTTTCCTTGTTCTTCTTACAGTACGTTTTGGCTTAGTTGAATTTGATTCTTCCGAAACATTTTCATTATCAACTTTAGTTTCGTCCGAATCAGCCTTTTGGGATTCTTTCTTTTGGGACTTCTTAGTTTTTCTTGAAACTTTTTTAGGCTTCTTGGTTTCCTCTTGCTGAACTTCTATAGCATCATTTTGGACATTTGTTTCGGTCTCAGCAGGAGTTTTAGTTGATTCTACAGACTGAGTATCAGCATTGCTTACTTCGACTTCAAATATTTTGCCAATTGCAGTTTCTATAATAACATCAGTTGGAGTTTCACTTTGAATTTCGTCTGCAAAGTTTTGAGCATTTTCATCGTTTTGTTTGTTAAATTCTTTGTTAAATTTATTTCTTTTATCTTTTTTATTAAATTTCTGCTGGTTATTATTAGGCTTAACATCAGAATTAAAGTTTGATGAAAACGGTCCTTTAATTTTATTCATTTTAGCTCTTGCCTCACCCTGAGCATTGGACGTTTGAAATTTTAAGTCTTCAATTATAAAGCCTTGCCCGCCGCATTTATCACATTTTTTAGTAAAAATTTCAGCCAAGGACTGCCCTTGTCTGTGTCGGGTAAGCTCGACAAGACCCAAATCTGAAAGTTGCCCTATTTGCGGTTTAGCCTTATCCTTTTCAAGTGCAAGCTCAAAATGCTCCAAAACTGCAAGTTTATCCATTCTGGACACCATATCAATAAAGTCAACAACAACCATGCCGCCGATATTTCTCAACTTTAATTGTCGGGCAATTTCGTCTGCCGCTTGCAAATTGGTTTTTAAAATTGTTTCGGCTTGAGTTGAAGAACTTGTAAATTTACCGCTATTAACATCAACAACTGTCAAAGCCTCTGTTTGTTGAATAAACAAATATCCGCCCAGTGGCAAATTAACTTTTGTCTGTAGCGCAGCTTGTATTTCTTTATTAACTCCGGTTGCAACAAGCAAAGGTTCATTACCTTTGTGCATAGAAACTTTTATATCCATGTTCCAATGTTGCAAAAGCTGTGTTGTTCTATGCAAAGCAAAAGGAGTATCTACAACAATTTCTTCCACATCTTCGCTACAAGCCTCTCGGATTACTCTGTAAAGTAAATCCTGATCACGATATAACAGGCAAGGCGGATTTGCAGTATCTGCCGCAGTTACAATAGAATTCCATTTCTCAAGCAGTATTTCGATATCTTCCTGAATTTCAGCTTCCGATTGACCTTCCGCTTCGGTTCTTACAATTACCCCGACTCCAACAGGTTTTAATAAACTTACAATAGATTTTAGCCTTGCCCTTTCTTTATTTGAAACAATCTTCCTTGAAACATTGACACCTGTTTCATCAGGCAAGAGCACCAAAAATCTTCCCGGCAGACTAAGTGATGTTGTTACCCTTGGACCTTTATGGCCTGTTGGTTCTTTTTCTACCTGAACAATAAGCTTTTGGTTTGGCTTAACTTTTTCCTTAAGCGGACCTTTACCTGCAATATCATTAGCGTGAATAAATGCCATTTTATCACTCATACCAACATCCAAAAATGCTGCTTCTATACTTGGCAGTACATTATCAACACGTGCAAGGTAAACATCACCCATAAGCACATCGCCTTTAGATACAAAAAATTCATTCACTTTATTGTTTTCAATAACGGCTGCAATGTTGTCTTTTTCTGAAATTACAATTTTTTTTGACATAAATTTATCCTTATAAATCTTATAAAACTTTCATTTCCTTATCGAAAAAACACACTCTTTTCACATTAAACAAATAACTTTCTCCGTATACCGTTTTTAAAAATTCGTCCGCACGAAAAGAGGGAATATCAGCATCTTGACCTGTTTTTAAAACAAAAGTCAAAATACTGTCTTTAAATTCTAAAGAATTTAAAGATTTTCGATAATTAATAATTTTATTTAAACCTTTTTTTGTTTTTCTTTCGATTAAAATTTCATCGCAAGATAAACATTTGTTTGTATTATACTCTAACTCTTTAAAATTTAAAATACTCTCGTTTTTGTTGAGTATTGGTTTTGCTTCATATTTTGCCCATTGAATAAGTGTATCAAGAGGAGGAAGCCTGTGCTGAGTATCTGAAAAATCTAAACATTCGAGCAACTTAACATTTTTATTAGTATTATTTTCAAAAAGCTCTTTAAAGTTTTCAGGCAATGCATTGTACGTTTGAAAATAAACAAGTTCGCACTCACTTTCAATAAACAATGGCAATGCCGGCGAAAAACCGGTTTTTGGAATTTTATTAAAACCTTCGCTTAAAACCAGATTTAGACCGCACCTTCTTAATGTTTTAATAATAAGGTTTTGCCAGTCTAAATGGGAAATATATTTTAATTCACCGTATTTAGTTAATTTTAATCTGTATTTATGAACTTTTTGCTGCATTTTTTAATGCTTTAAACTTATCTTGAACCCTGAATTTGGAAGTATTTTCAAGGACTTTTTCCAGTATATCTTCTCTGTGTGTCCGATTTAATTCACCAATTTTTCTTAAAGTATCCTTTATTTGAAGTGCACGAGCTTCTTTAATCATTTGATTAAAAGTACATTCGTTAATGTAACTCCTCGTAATCGGACTTTCCATATTTAAACTATATCATTTTTTAAAAATATGAACATGGGAAATTAAGAATTGTTACACAATTTTTCAAAATAATTCAATACATCATCAACATAAAACCTGTTTTTCGCAGAAAAAGGCAGGACATCAGTATTAAAATATTTTTTTATGGCAAATATTTTATTTGAGATTTCATTTCTGGAGATATAATCACACTTTGAAAGAATGACAAAATGATTAACATGATTTACTTTCAACCACTCGTGCATTTGAAAATCATTTTTTTGAATTTCATGACGAGCATCTATAAACTGCACACAACAAGTCAAATTTTTACGTTTAAGCAAATACTCCTCGAGATTTTTTTGCCATTGTGCCTGTTCAGCTTTAGACACTTTTGCAAATCCATACCCTGGTAAGTCAGCTATAATAAAGGGTTTAGCAGTGGTTTGAATTTCAAAAAGATTAATAAGGCGTGTTTTCCCTGGAGTATTTGAAGTTTTTGCAAGGCTTTTGTTATTGCAAAGAGTATTTATAAACGAAGATTTACCGACATTAGAACGCCCCAGTAGTGCAAATTCGCATAAATCAACTTGAGGACATAACTTAAGATTTGGAGAGCTTAGTAAAAAATTCGCTTGTTTTATTTTCATAATTTGCTGTTCTTAATTCGTTAAGTCTTTTTTTATAAACTACTGCCGATAAAAGATTATACACATTGTCATTATTTACAACATTTACTTGAATTGTATCATCCATAAGCTCAACATTTACAGATTTAGTGCTTACAAAATCAGATTTTAGGTTAGCAATTTGAATAATTTTTTTGCGCAAAATTCCTAAAGGCTGTGAAATAAAGTCTTCAAAAGATTTAAGGATGACATTTCTCATAGGTTGTTTTTATTATAGCAAATAATTTGCTTTTTTGTATAATAGATTAAGAGAGTTTAATAAAGGATAAAAATATGTACCATGAAATAAACCAATTACACTATGGAATTGCAATAGAAAGAGAAGAAACACTTTTTAAAGATAAATCGCCATATCAGGAAGTGGAAATTTTCAAAAGCAAAGGTTTAGGCAATGTTTTAACTCTTGACGGTTTAATGATGACAACAGAGAAAGATGAATTTTTCTATCATGAAATGATTTCACATATTCCATTAATTGTGCACAATAACCCTGAAAATATTTTAGTAATTGGCGGTGGCGACGGTGGCACAGTAAGAGAAGTTTTAAAGCATAAATCTGTTAAAAGTGTCGAAATGTGTGAAATTGACGGTATGGTAATTGAAGCAAGCAAAAAGTTTTTACCCACCATCGCATGCAAATTGGATGACCCAAAAGTTAGGGTATATGTTGAAGATGCTATTGAATTTATTAAAAACAAAAAAAATTGCTATGACATTGTTTTAATTGATTCTACAGACCCGATGGGGCCAGGGGAAGGCTTGTTTACGGAAGAATTTTATACAAATGTTAAAAATTCGCTGCGTGAAGGCGGAATTGTAGTACCTCAGTCAGAATCACCTTTTGCAAATGTCAATGAAATGGGCAAAATGTATAAACTTTTAAGAAAAGTCTTTAAAAATGTTGCACCCTATTGCGGTCCAATCCCTACATACCCCGGAGGTTACTGGTCATGGGCATTTTGCTCTGATGAAGTTGAAGCACCGCACTGCCACAAAAAAGTGGATAGGCAAAGGGCGGATGAAATTTCAAAACTTTGCAAATTGTACAACACAAGAATGCAAACAGCGGTTTTTGACGTTCCAAACTTTGTAAAAGAAATTGCGCTTGGTGAATAATTTGAAAGACATTATTTCAAAAAAACAACTTAATGGACTCAGGGGGGTAATAACAATCCCCCCTGATAAATCAATTTCACACCGCAGCCTAATTTTTGGAGCACTATGCGGGGGAAAAATTAAAATTTCCAACTTTTCTTTTGGTGCAGATTGCAGAGCAACTCTGGAAATTGTTAAAGCACTTGGCTGTGATGTTGAATTTGTCAATGAAAGAACATTAACACTAAATGCACCAAAATGTCTTTGTGCACCCTCAAAAATCTTGGATTGCGGCAACTCCGGCACTTCAATGCGCCTTTTATCAGGCATGCTTGCGACACAAAACTTTAAAAGCACCCTTATTGGCGATGAAAGCTTATCCAAACGTCCAATGAAAAGAGTTATTGAGCCCTTAAGCTTAATGGGTGCCAAAATTAAATCAAATGATTTTAAGGCGCCGCTTGAAATTACGGGAGCAAAGCTAAATCCAATTGAATATATTAACCCGATTTCCTCCGCACAGGTTAAATCTTGTATTTTGCTTGCAGGAATTAATACGCAAGGGATAACAACGGTTTATGAAAAAACACTTTCTCGAGACCACAGCGAGAGAATGTTTGAATATTTAGAGGCTAATATTCAGACAGGACAAGATGAAAAAGGTTTTTATACAAAGATTCAAAAATCAGAACTCGTACCAAAAAACATCGAGATTGCAGGCGATATTTCCTCAGCAGCATTTTTTATGGTTATGGCAGCAATTGTTCCAAACAGCGAAGTTATTATAAAAAATGTTGGCATAAATCCGACACGCACGGGCATTTTAGATGTATTTGACAGAATGAATGTTAATTATGAAATTCTGGATAAAAAATTAGTGTCAAACGAAGAAGTAGGGGATATAAAAGTATCTTATAGTCCTGATTTAAAAGGTTGTGAAATTTCGGGCGAAATAATACCAAGACTGATTGATGAATTACCTGTAATAGCTGTCCTTGCTGCTCGTGCTGAAGGAGAAACAACTGTAAAAGACGCGCAAGACCTAAGAAATAAGGAATCTGACAGAATAACGGCTCTGTCGGACGGTTTGAAAAGAATTGGTATACAAATACAAGAAAATCAAGACGGGTTTATAATTAACGGCAACAAAAAGGATTTAACAGGCGGGTGCGAACTTGAAACACACTTGGACCATAGGCTTGCAATGAGCTTTTTTGTCGCAGGACTTGTTTGTAAAAATGAAATATTAATAAAAGATTTTAACTGGATTAACACATCATTCCCTGAATTTTTGACCATTTTTAAAGAAATTTCCACCTAGAGGCAATTTTTTGCATTCACATGTTTTATGGCTGTATGGAAAGAGTTAATTCAAAATATTTAATATATCCAAAAACACCCGAACCAAAACAGGGGACTGCAAAATTAAAGCTTTTTTACACAAATGACTGGCATGGGCAAACAGACAATATGGGTGGCATTTTAGGCGGCTCTATGCAGTTTGATTCATCTACTAAAGGGCAAAAACTTGACACACTTAAATTAATTGCGGGTGATAGCTGGTCTGGCGCAAATACAAAGAAAAACTCACTAATAGTTAATTTATTAAATTATATGGGTTTTGATGCTTGTGCTATAGGCAACCATGAACTCGATGCAGGTACTGATGCCTTTGAAAAAACAATACAGGGCGCAGCCAATACAAAATTTGTTTCATCTAATTTAAAAACTGAGGATGGCAAAAATCTCCAAGGTGTAGTAAGTTCGTTTATAAAAGAAGAAAACGGCAATAAATACGGTATAATCGGTCTTTCGCCGCTTGATTTAAAAACAGTTGTTGCGGTTGAAAAAATACCTGATTTAGATGTTCAAAATTTTGAACAAACGGTACAATCAACTCAGACTGAAATCAATAAGTTAAGGGCACAAGGCGTCAATAAAATTATCATACTTTCACATATAGGAAAAGATTTAGATGAAAAACTAGCAGCTCAACTTGACGGTGTGGATATTATAGTTGGTGGGCACTCTCATGATAAAATCAAGGGCGCAAAAGAAGGCGAAAACTTAGTTAGAAGCAAATCGGGCGAGCCTGTAATAATATTGCAAACAGGACAAAATGCAGAAAACTATGGCATATTAGAAGCCGAATTTGATATAAACGGAATATTAACAAAGGTTTCAAACTCTGTTATTGAAACAAATAAAAAGAAAAATTCAATTATAGATGACATAAAAGATTCAGAAATTGGAACATCACCGCAAGTTGGAACAATAATCGAAATTGATCCTATGCCGGAAAACAGGAAAATTACACCGAGTGCTTGGACAGCATTAGTTGCTGATTCAATGAGAGAAGCACTAGGCACTGATATTGCGATAATTAACAGTGCAAATATAAGAAAAGTGCCTCAAATCGGTAAATTGACAGAACGTGATGTTGAAGAATCCGCACCAATGAAAAATGAGTTAATTAAAACACAAATGAGCGAAGAACAAATTGTATCTGCAATTAAAAATGCCGCAAAACGTTCATTTAGTTCAGTAGACAGTTACCCCGGATTATTACAGTGTTCGGGTATCAGATATACAATTGATTCAAACGGAAATTTACTATTAATAAGCTTTGTAAACAAAGAAGGCAAAGAAACAATAATAGACCCAAATAATCCTTCAAAAACTAAAATGTATACCGTAGCTCTTGACAGTTTCTTGGCTAACGGCAAAGAATATCCCGAAATGTTGCCAAAAGGGCAGGTTGAAAAATATGGTTACGACAAGGATAAAACAGCCATAGATTACATAAGCAAATCAAACAATAAAAACAATTTAGTAATTAAAGACGATGGCAGACTGAAAATAGTGCAAACATCGCAAGCCCCACAAAAAAGCAGTAATACGAGAAACATTTAAGAGTAACTTTGCCTAAAAGTTGCATAAAATATTTTACGCACAGATAACCAACAATAAAGGACGTTAAAAAACCCCAAAAAATTGCTCTGTAATTAAAGCTTGCCATTTGTGAAAAATCCATCTCTAACATCGGGTATGCCAAAGATGCACCTAAAATTACAGGAATACTCATTAAAAAAGAAAATCTTGCGGCTTTAACTCTATCCATTCCCAAAAACACTTGCGTTGCAATAGTTAAACCCGAGCGAGAAAGCCCCGGAAAAACTGCAAGACCTTGAGCAAGCCCGGTCCAAAGTGCTGTTTTTAAATTCATATCTTTATTTTTAGACTTTAATTTTTCGCTAAAATAAAGTATAAAACCTGTTAATATTAAAAACAAACTAACAATTTTAGGATTTTCAACAAGAGCATGTGTAGGCTCTTTTAAAATCAGCGCAACAATACAAGTGATAGGAGTTGCAGCAAGTATAAAAACTGCTGTTTTAAAGTCGGGATTTGTATAGTCTTTATTCTTAAGACCGAGAAAAAAAGCCTTAATAATTTCAATAATATCTTTTCTAAAGAAAATAACAACAGCAAGCAATGTCGCTAAATGCACCATTATGTCAAAAAATATTTCTTGCGTGCCAACTTCATTTAAAAATTGCGAACCTGTTGCAATTTTATAAATTGACTGCGCAAAAACAATGTGTGCCGAACTTGAAATAGGCAAAAACTCACTAATACCCTGTACTGCGCCAACAAAAACTGCTTGCAAAACTTGCATACTCTACTCCCAATAAGATGCCCTTGATGTAGGCGTTTCCCAAACATTAACACGAGAAACTCCGCTAAAATGTTCTTTTACTTTTTTATAAATAAATTTTGAAATAATTTCCGAACTTGGCGAAACACCTTTAAATTCAGGTAATTCATTTATATCTTTATGATCAAGATAATCAATTATTTCATTAACAGTCTTTTTTAAAACTTTAAAATCAACCAAAATGTTTGATTTATCAAGGTTTTCGCCCCGAATATAAACTTCAACTTTCCAGTTGTGCCCATGTTGATTTTCGCAATTACCCTTGTAATTAAGCAAATGATGAGCCGCAGAAAAACTTGTTTCAATCTTTACTTCAAACATAAGATAATTTTAACACTAACATAGAGCATGTAAAACAACACCCCCTAAATTAGGGGGTGTTTAAATATGTGATTAAATTTACTAGCCTTTAATTTGATTCATTACTTCTTCAGCAAAGTTATCTTGTCTTTTTTCCAAGCCTTCACCAAGAACGAATCTGTCAAATCGCACAATTGATAATTTACCTTTAATCAACTGCTCAATTGTTTCATCAGGGTTTTTAACAAAAGGCTGCTCTAAAAGAACTTTGTGCGCCATTTGCTTATTAACACGTCCTTCAACAATTTTTGCTCTAATTGCTTCAGGTTTGTTTGCAAGGTCTTCTTTGCCCATTTCAATCCTTGTTTCTTCATCAATAACAGATTGAGGAATTTGATCTCTTGAAACAAATTCAGGAGCTGATGAAGCTATATGTAAGCAAATGTCTTTTGCAATTGCTTTTGTTTCATCAGAGCATGCGCCTTCGCATTTAGTTTCAAGTAAAACACCAATTTTTCCGTTATGTATGTATGTTGAAACACAGCAAGGAGCATCATATCTAACAAATCTTCTGATTGTAATTTTTTCACCGATTTTTGAAATTTGTTCTTTAATTACATCGTCAATTTTCTTTTTGCAAACAGGGCAATCCAACTCAAGCATTTCTTCAACTGATTTAGGATTAAGTTTTGCAACAGCTTGAGCCATCATATTTGCAAGCTCTTTAAAGTTTTCATTTTTTGCAACAAAGTCAGTTTCACAGTTCATTTCAACCATTGCACCAACTTTGTCTTCAATAAATGAAGCAACAGCGCCTTCTGCAGCAATTCTGCCCATTTTTTTATCAGCAGAAGCAATGCCTTTTTGTCTTAATATTTCTGCTGCTTTATCCATATCACCTTGAGCTTCGACAAGTGCCTTTTTAGCATCCATCATACCAGCACCTGTTTTATCTCTAAGTTCTTTTACCATAGAGGCTTTTATTTCCATAGTTTTACTCCTTTTTATTCAGCTGTAACATTAGCATCCGCTGCTTCGATTTTTTCAATCTTTTTGCCTTCAGCAGCTTTATTTTGTCTTAGTTCTTTGCCTTCTAAAATTGCATCTGCAAGTTTTGAAGCCACAAGTTTAATTGAGCGCAACGCATCATCATTACCTGGTATAATATAGTCAATACCGTCAGGATCAGCATTTGTATCTGCAAGACAGATTACCGGAATATTTAATTTATTAGCTTCTTGAATTGCGATTAATTCTTTCTTTTGGTCAACTACAAAAAGCATATCAGGCATACCTTTCATCTCTTTGATACCGCCTAATGTTTTTGAAAGTTTTGCAAGCTGTCTATTTAATTGCGCAACTTCTTTTTTAGGTAATTTTTGAGCATGTCCTGATTCCATAAAAGATTCAAGTTCTCTTAATTTGTTTACTCTACCTCGGATTGTTTCAAAGTTTGTCATCATACCGCCTAGCCATCTGCGGTTAACATAGTATGCACCTGCACGAGTTGCTTCTTGAGCTATAACATCCATTGCTTGTTTTTTAGTACCAACAAAAAGTATGTTTCTGCCTCTTGCAGCCATTTCTCTAACAGCTTCGTAAGCTTCGTCCAATTTGTCTGATGTTTTTCTTAAATCAAGAATATAAATACCGTTTTTAGCACCAAAAATAAACGGTTTCATTTTTGGGTTCCATTTTTGCGTTTGGTGTCCAAAATGCACACCTGCATCAAGTAATTCGACTAATGTTGCTACTGCCATAGTTTTTTATCCTTTCATTTTTTACACTTAAGGTTTAATTTTCTACCCCTATTGGCGTGGGCTGGTATAACTACCATACGAATTTAAAATAAACCTTTTAAATAAAAGGTTAGTATAAACAAAAAAAATAATCAACTAATACGGATGAAAACACGCAACCGAGGAATTTGATATATTTTTAATCTCAGGCAACTTCGAAGAACATAAATCATCTGCCCTTTCACACCTTGGATGAAAAGGACAGCCGACTATAATTTCCGTTATAGGTGAAGGTTGACCCTTAATATTTTTAAGTTTCTTACCTTTTTTTATTGGCAGAGCATCAATAAGAGCTCTGGTGTATGGGTGATGAGGATTTTTAAAAAGTTCTTGAGTATTTGCACGCTCGACAATGCTACCTAAATACATAATAGAAATATCATCACTGTATTGAGCAACAACACCTAAATCATGGGTAATTAAAATAATTGTTTTGCCTTGTTCTTTTATTTTTTTCAGTAATTTTAAAATCTGCGCCTGTATAGTAACATCAAGCGCTGTTGTAGGTTCATCTGCTATTAAAATATCAGCTTTTGCAGCAAGTGCCATTGCAATTACAACTCTTTGCTTCATTCCTCCCGAAAGCTCATGCGGATACGCTTTAATCCTGTTTTTAGCGTCTTTAAACTCAACACTTTCAAGTGTTTCAATGACAACTTTTAAAGCCTCGTTCTTTGTAATATCATTATGCAACATTACAACCTCTAAAAGCTGATTTTCAATTGTATACAAAGGATTTAGGCTTGTCATAGGGTCTTGCGGAATAAGGGCGATTTTTCTACCCCTTATTTGGCGCATTTGTTTTTCGCTGTAATCAAGAATGTTGTCGTTTTCAAAAATAATTTTGCCCCCCAATACCTTTGCGCCCTTAGGAAGCAATTTTAAAACACTCATAACACTCATGGTTTTACCACAACCTGATTCGCCGACAATAGCGTGAATTTTACCCTTGAAAAATGAAAAATTGACATTTTTTAAAATAGGGTATGTAATATTGTCAATTTCAATTCCAAGAGAAAAGTTTTTAATTTCAAGTATTGGTTTTTGTTGCATAGAAAAATTATATCACATTGCAAAAAAGATATAATCGCACTTTGTCTAATTTATTTTGCAACAGGCTCTTTAGGTGCATTTTGCATAGCATTACGACGTTTTTTTCTGCGCATTAAATCGACAAATGCCTCGAGCCTTGTAATATAACCGGCTTTTCCTGTTTGTTCATCCATTATTAAACTTAAAATCGGCAAATTAACATCTTCTCGCATTTTTGGAAAAATATTCTGCGACATAATTTCTGGCATACAAGTAAAAGGTGAAACATGTATAAGACCGTCTGTGCCTTTTTCTTGAGCATACATAACATCACTAATGCACTCAAGCGCATCACCGCCTATATCTCGCATTAGATAAGGTTTTGCCATTCTATATGCACGCTCTAAATGGGTTTCACCACGCTTGCACATTTTTGGAATAATAGCATCTTTTAGAAAACCGCTAACAGTAAGACTACGGCGGACTTGTACACCTAATTTACCTAGCTCACGTTCTATATTTTGGTTAGAAAAACTATCTAAAACAAGAAAAATTTCGCCAGTTAAATCTACACGCAAAACTTCTCTGTTTGGGTCAATTTTTACTTTTGAAATTTCAGCCAAGCCTTTTTTTAAAGCTTTTTTTAATTCATGCGAGGTGTTCGCCTCCATAATATACTTTAGAGCACGTTTATGAGCTTTTTCGCTGTCGCCAAAATTAATTTCACGTGCCCGATGATAAGACAAAAAACTTTGCAGTTCATCCATTGCAAAAACTTTTCTGACAGCGATATTTATGGCACGTATAATTCGTATTATATTTTTTGATCCTGTAAGATTAACAAGAAAATCATACATACCCTTGAAACCATCATATAAGGAAAGCTCAATATAATTGGCATGATAACCCATATCTTCAAGCACACCTTTAATGCTTTTTCCGTATTCACCAAGTCTGCAGATTCCAGGTGATGAAATCATTGCAACATAATCCGCCCCACCTTCAATTGCCTCTATAAAATTGCCCAGAATAAGTTTGTAAGGTAAGCAAATAGCCTCAGGAGAATTTTTTGTACCCAAGGATAGGGTTTTTTTGCTTGTATAAGGGGGAATATAAGGCTCAATTCCCATTTTTTTTAACGCTGCCGCCCAAGCTATATAAATTGTACCCATGTGAGGGAATGCTACTTTGATTTTTTTATCTTCTAATTTATTTGACATAATTATATTTTTACACAAAGATATTTTTTGCGCAAAATTACATTTAAGCGCAAAAATTATTTTTTAATGTTTTATAATTACAGGAGGTAGTATGAAAATAAATTCCATACAAACATGTGTTTTTAAAGCAAGACCGGTAAAATCCAAGTGGGATAAACAGAGGAAACCTGCCGGAGTAATTAACCCAATATTAAGTAATGAACAAGTTAAGTTACTCTATGATGCACTAGATTGTTCACGCAATTTAAAAAAAACAATATATGACTATAAAAACGGTATTAGCAAAATTGGCGGCAACGACATTGAGAGTATGTATTTGTACTGCAAACACTTAAATTATACTCTCGAACAAATAACAACGGAGATGGAGAGTCGATAACAAAAACAAAAGGAGAATTTTATGAAAATAAACCCAATAATAAATGTACAAAATTTTAAAGGCGGCAAGGTAATTGTAAGATATGACTGCCGAAATAGCCAGAAACACGAACTGAATCCAAATGACATAGAAACTTCGGATGAAGACCGCAACAAAAGATACACACTTGATAGCAGCTTGTATCTTCCAAAAATATGCGTAAACGACAGAAAACAAGGATATTATGACCCTATTGCAATTGGGATGATTTATGGAGTAAATAAGCTGGATGCACAACTGCTGATACAATTTTTAAAAAATGCACCCGGAGAAAATAACATTTTGGATTTAACCTATGATAAGCCGATTTTAAAGTTAGAAAATGAAGACAAAGCGTATTTTGTCAAACCACGAGATTCGGTAGATGAAAGCACATGCCAAGTTGTAGAAAGAGGTGCTGAAGCAATAGGCTGGCACTACGATAGCTAAGTTATTAAACACATAAAAAAGCGGGCAAATTGCCCGCTTTTAATTTTTGTATAGAAGAATAACTATTTTAATTCAACAGTAGCGCCTGCTTCTTCAAGTTTTTTCTTCATTTCAGCAGCTTCTTCTTTTTTAACGTTTTCTTTAATTGGTTTAGGTGCGCCATCAACTAAATCTTTAGCTTCTTTTAAGCCAAGACCTGTGATTTCACGAACGATTTTAAGTACCGGAATTTTGTTAGCGCCTGCTGATGCTAATACAACAGTAACTTCAGAAGCTTCTTCAGCACCTGCTTCTGCTGCACCTGCTGCAGGAGCTGCTGCTGCAACTGCTACTGGAGCTGCTGCAGATACGCCAAATTTTTCTTCCATAGCTTTAACTAATTCAGCTGCTTCAATAAGAGTTAATTTTTCAATAGATTCTAAAATTGTTTCTACGTTACTCATTTTTTTATCCTTTCAATTATTTTTTATATCCTATGATGCTTTCTGTTTTGCAACAGCGTCAATAGCTCTAACAAGTGCACTCATAACACCGTTTACACTGTAAACAAT
>CALUXZ010000004.1 GCA_944324875.1 Candidatus Gastranaerophilales bacterium
TGATAGTATTTTTCAATACCGCCTACCATTAAAAGTTGTTTAAAAATTTGTGGTGATTGTGGTAGTGCGTAAAATTTACCATCATGAACTCTGCTGGGTACAAGGTAATCACGAGCACCCTCAGGTGTTGCTTTTGTCAGGTTTGGTGTTTCTACTTCCAGAAAATCATTTTCATTTAAATAATTTCTTATTGCAGCAACAATTTTGTGTCTTAATGTCAGATTTGAGAGCATTTTTTCTCGTCTAATGTCTAAGTAACGATATTTCAGTCTTACTTCTTCAGACACATCCTCGTCATCAAGTACAAAAGGCAGAGCAATGGCTTTTGACAGAATTTCAATATTATCAGGGTACATTTCAATTGTACCGGTTTTTAATTTGTCATTTATAGTGTCATCAGGGCGTTTTGAAACCTTACCTGTTACTTGAATTACAAATTCACTTCTTAACTGTTGAAACTTTTCATATACCTGAGGATTAACTTGAGGGTCTGCAACTACTTGAAAAAGTCCGCTTCTATCACGAACTTCGACAAAAATAATGCCGCCTAAATCCCTAACGGTAGAAACCCAACCTGCAAGAGTACATTCTTTTCCGATATATTCTTCATTTATTTGTGTACAGTTTTGTTTTTTGTAAGACAATTCCATGCTTTTTAATCCTCTCAAATTCTCTTTATAAAGTAATTATAAAATAAAAATATTATTTGACCACGATTTTTTTTAAGTTACACTGGTATTGTTATATTTAATTGGAGTGAGTATTAATGGCTTTAAAAAATTTCTTATTCACGTCTGAATCTGTAACAGAAGGTCATCCTGACAAGGTTTGCGACCAAATTTCTGATGCAATATTGGACGAATTTTTAACAAAAGACCCTAAATCAAGAGTTGCTGCAGAAACAACGGTTACAACCGGTATGGCTCTTGTTTGCGGCGAAATTACATCTAATTGCTATGTAGATATCCCATCTGTTGTTAGGAATACAATAAAATCAATTGGTTACAACGGAGAAGAAGGTGGCGGTTTTGATTATAAAACTTGCGCTGTTCTAACAAGTATTGACGAACAATCAAGTGATATTGCGGGCGGTGTCAACAAAGCACTTGAAACTAGAAGTGATAATGCTGATACATCAAAAGATGAAACACTTGATATAGGCGCAGGCGATCAGGGTATAATGTTTGGTTATGCTTGTAATGAAACGCCCGAACTTATGCCGTTGCCCATTTCACTTGCTCATAGGTTAGCTTTTCAGCTTTCAAAAGTTAGAAAAAACAGAACTGTTAACTATTTAAGACCTGATGGCAAATCTCAGGTTACTGTTGAATATGTTGATGGAAAACCTGCAAGGATTGATACAATTGTTATTTCTACTCAACATGACCCTGAAATTAACGGTATTACAGATAACCAAAAAATTCAGGCACAAATCCGTGAAGATATGATTAAATATGTCATCGAACCTGTATTTGCAAATGACGCTATTAAGCCTGATTCAACAACCAAATATTTAATTAACCCATCTGGTAGATTTGTAATCGGTGGACCTCAAGGCGATGCCGGTCTAACCGGTAGAAAGATTATTGTAGATACTTACGGTGGTTATGCTCGCCATGGCGGCGGTGCTTTTTCAGGAAAAGACCCGACAAAAGTTGACCGTTCTGCAGCTTATGCTGCACGCTGGGTTGCAAAAAATATCGTAGCTGCAGGCTTAGCGGATAAATGTGAAGTTGAACTTGCATATGCTATCGGTGTCAGCCGTCCTGTTTCAGTCCTTGTAGATACTTTCGATACAGGCAAAATTAATGATGAATGTCTTGCAAAACTCGTTGAAAAGAATTTTGATTTAAGACCTGCTGCTATTATTAAACAGTTTGATTTGAGAAATCTTCCTGCAAAAAACGGCGGCAAATTTTATCAAAGACTTGCTGCATACGGACACATAGGAAGAACAGATTTTGATGTACCATGGGAAGATACATCAATGGCAGTAAAATTAAAGGAACAAGCTCTTGCTTGTGCAAAATAGTTAAGTTTGGCGGCACATTGTGCCGCCTTTTAGTTTATGAGTGATAATTTTTCTAACCTTTCAGATATTTTAAAAGATAGTTTCGTTGACTCAAAAAGAGTTCATAATGCTTTTAAGTGTTCAACACTATTTTCTTTTTGGTCGCAAATTGCGGGCAAAAAGTTCGAAAATACTTCAAAACCATATTCAATTAAGAACTCTAAGCTTTTTGTTTCTTGCGAGAATTCTTATGTTGTGCAAGAGCTGTTGATGTACAAAAATATTTTGTTAAAAAAAATTTTACCATATTCTTCTGCTCTTGGTATTGATGTTTTAGATATTGTATTTGATTATAAAAACTGGAATGTTAGCATGCAAAATCAAATTGATGACGGTTTTCCGGAGTTTTACACAGATGAAAAATTAAATTCAATTTGTGTTGATACAAGTGATTTTGATGTGGTTTTTAAAAATATTGATGCAAGCGAGTATTTGTCTGATGAACAAAAAGAAAAATTCAAAAACAGAATAATTAAACTACAAAAAGCTAAGAAGCTAAGATTTTCTTAATTTTTTCTTGTCTTGTGTTAAAAAAACATATAAAATAGTATAAGCATTAGTATTTTAAGGTTTTATATGGAAGAAAAAGGTAAAAAAGTTGTTTCAATAGGTTCTAAATCAAAAAAACACTCTGAACCTAAAAACGAGACCCCTAAAGTCGAGCTTGAATATTGCAGTTTTTGTGGTCGACCAAATACTATGGTGCCAAAGCTAGTAAAGGGTCCCGGGGTTAATATTTGTTCTGAATGTACGCTCATTGCGGTACAGTATTTGATATTGCAGGACGGTGCATTGTCTGCTGAAGCTCAGAGAATAATAGATATGCTCTGGGGCACAAAAAGATGAGCAAAGTTTCAAAAATACAAATTAGGGCTGAGGTATTACAGGCTGTTTTAAAATTCAAAAACAGTACCTTACCATCTGATTTTGAAGTTGAATCTTGTATTAAATTTCTTCAACAAATTCATGAAAATGAATTTGTTGCGTCGCTGTTGTTAAAGGAAATTTCGGGAAACGGATGCTTATATGACAATATTTTAACCCTTTTACTCTATAGTATTTGCACTCCAGATATACTTGGTCAATTAATTTTTAAATTCTTGAACGATAATAATACTTCAGATACTAAAAAGCTTTTCCTTATTAATGTTCTTCGAGAACAAGGTCAAAGTATTGACTATAATTTTATTCAATCCCATATTCAAAATCCTGATGAAGTTATAGACAATGAAACGAAAAAATTTCTACATGATGCGCAATTTAGCCCTGAAGTTCAAATCGATTTTTTTGATTTTTATTTTACTGTAAATGAGCAAGATAGAGCAATGCTTGTTGACTCCATTATTAACGATTATTCGGGAGATGAACTTGCAAACATATTAGAACCTTTTGCCTATTTTTATCCTGAAAACCATATTGATATAAAAATTCTTGAAGCACTTGCAAATTCTAAGTCCTACTTGGCATTAAAGCCCTTAAAATGGTGTGCGCAAAATAATCCTGATGATACGCTTTCAAAACTTGCAGGCAAATTATATAAAAAACTTTTACTCTCGGGTTTTGATAATAAAAAAACGTCAGAGGAAATTTATTTTTCTTTTTTAAAAGGTTCTACCCCCTTTGGTTTTTGGTATTCTTGTGCTGATGGCAACTCAAATATCTCATGCGTTTTTGCAAGAAAAAAAGACAACGGCTTTATTCAAACTTTTTTTACCGTATTTAACCTTTTTTGCGGTCCTATAGCTTCGTTTGGTTTTAATGAAGTAAGCACAAAAGACTTTAACATTATATTACTGAGGTTTTTCAAATCTTCGATTCATGCGAAAATTCCCTTGCAAGAGGGAAAAAATATATTTGATGCCTTAACAAAAAGAGGTTGGAAAAATGATGTAAATGTGCCTTATGAATTTGTTTGTTGGCAGCGATTAACATACGATGTTAATCAAAAGCCGTGCTCTTTTGATGAATTGTTGACCGAAAAACTAAAGATTGCTCCAACTTCAAAAAAAATGCTTTTTCAAATATTTAATTCAGATATTTTTTCAAATTGGTTTTATAATTGTGACGATTATACCGAGTTGTCTAATGCTGTAAAATCTATTTTGCAGTGTAAAATTCTTGACATTGATAAACTTAATGCTATAGCAGTAAATTGCCTTGAGTCTTTTTTATCCAATGTAAAATATAAAGACCGGCTTATTGAACAAATTAAATTTCAGTCTTATATTTTATTTGGGGCAAATATGAAAAGTACGGCAAAGTCACTGTATTCAATTATTTATGATAATTCTTTATTTGAGTTTTTTATTTTACTTCTCATACAAAAAAGTATCTATATGCACTTTATTAATGTTATTCAAAATCAAACTAATAAGGTAACTACGATTTTTAACAAAAAAAATCATGATGAGATTGATTATATTTTTATAAGTGAGGTTATTAAACTGATTGAGGATTCATGGGTATTAAAGGAAGAATAATTGCTCTTGATATCGGCACTAAAAGAATTGGTGTTGCAGTGTGTGATCCTATGCAAATTGTTGTATCAAAGGTTGGCATTGTTAAACGAAATAATGCTCCAGACGGTGACCAAAAGGCTCTGGATGAAATTATAAAAATATGTAATGAATATAATACAAATAAAATTTTAATAGGCATACCTTACAATATGGATGGTACACTTGGTTTTCAAGCGAAAAATTGCATTGAATTTATAAAACCTCTTGAAGGTAATTATGAAATTTTATATCATGATGAAAGACTTACATCTTTTGAAGCTGAAGAACTTTTAAAAGGACAAGGTAAAAAGTATACAAAAGATAAGGGTATGGTAGATGTTATCAGCGCATGTATTATATTGCAAGACTATATAAACGAAAAGGGTTAAGTTATGAAAGAAAATGAATTTGAAATAATAAAAACAGTAGGCGAAGACGGTGAAGAATTTGAACTAAAACTTATAGATATTATTAATGTTAATAATGTTGATTATGCTCTTTTAGTTCCGGCTGATACAGATGTTGACAATGATGATGAGTGCGAAATTGCACTTATGAGATTAAAACATGATAACAATGACTATATTTTTGAAACAATTGAAGATGATGATGAGTTTGAGCTTGTCTCGCAAGCTATAATTGAGGTAGAGGCTGAATAATTTATCTGCCTAAGCTCATTACATCATTAATTTCATTTATTGTTTTGATGTTTGTTGTGATTTCATCATTCAGTTGATTTGTCAGCTTTGCTCTTTTATTTCTAAAGAGCATATCACAAAAAGCCTCCAATCTTGTGACAAACCCCGCTTCGCCCGTGTGTTCGTCAATTGAAAGATTTAAAAGCGGCTTTTGGAAATTTTTTGCCTTTCTTTTGATATCTTCAATCATTAGCGAATCAGGCCCGCATCCAAAGGCTGTAATGGTTATTAATCCGTCGATTTTATTGTCTTTCAGGTAATGTCCGGCACAACCCGTAACTTCCATTTGGTTTGCCCAGTATGGAGTTGTATCCAACGCACAAATTCCGCTTTGCAGTTCACCATCGGTTAATTGATACGCATTATGTACAACAACTCCCATATTTTTTAATTTTTTAAAGATGTCCATGCAGGCTTTTTTGTCGTAAATATTGTAACCATGTGCAACAAGAGCAATGTGTATTACACCTTGAGCACTCTCTTGTTTTGGAGCTATCACAACTTTTCCTGACATTGCATTTTTAAGTGCTTCTTCAAAATTAAGACCCTGTTGCATCATAACCCTAAAGTTGTTTTGCACAACAAAACCTGCACGTGATGCTTCTTTTATGAGTTTTTCATTTTTTATGCCAAAGGGTTTAACGGCCTGTTTTAAAAATTCATATAGTCCGAGATTTTTCTCTGACTTATCAAGTGTTGCCTCTATTATTTCAAAGTCACCTTTTACAACATTTCTCACTAAGTCAGGCAGACCTCTTATTTTTGAGCAATTATATATTTTTGGTGCTATTGATTGTATTGAGGGAACAAAAATTTTTTTAACACCCTTATTTACGAGCTCAACAATGTGTCCTATATATATTTTAATTGGTAGGCAAGTTTCTGTTACAACTAGTGATGACCCCTCAGAGAGTGTTTTCTTTGTTGTAGGCGAGCTTAAAATTATTTCGATTCCCAAGTGGTTAAAAAATCCCCAGTAATATGGAAAATAATTGTAGTATGATAATGCTCTTGCTATGCCTATTTGCTTTTTTTCTTTCATGGGAAATCTCCGTTTTGATATTTATATAATACTTGAAACAATATTTTTTTGCACATTAAATTGTAACGATAAATTAAATTTGTATATATTTTATGTAAATAATTTGTGTTATTGTTTTTTATAAAAAACATAGGATTTTTTATGCTCTCAAATATTAACAATAATTATAATAGTGTGTATCAAAGCGGTTATTACCATCCTGTTGTTCAAAATACTTATAATACAACAGGTTACTTTTCAGCTGCCCCTTATCAAGTTTTACCGCTTTATATGACTAATCCTGTTAACCCTGTTCTTGTAAATCCCAAAATTGCTGGTAATTATACTTTTTTGGGGACGGTAAAAACTCCATACGGTGAAGATATTTATACTTATATGTTAAAAAGCGGGCAAAGAGTCGCCATTTTGCCCAGAGAAGGAACTACAATCTTAAAAACTTTTGTAGACTCCGGTTCAATGAATGAAAACGACAGAATACGTGGTATTAGTCATTTTATAGAACATAGTTTGTTTAATGGCAGCGAAAAGCTCGCTCCGGGGCAATTTTTTAAAGATGTTACCAAAATGGGTGCTTCTACAAATGCATCTACTGATTATGCACAAACAGATTATTATATTTCTTCCGGCATTATGGAGATTAATGATTTTAAAAAAGCCGCACAAATGCATGCTGATATGATTTTACGACCTAAATTCTATGAAGATATGCTTGAAAAAGAAAAAGGACCCGTTACTTCTGAAATTAGTATGATTAATGACGATGTAACTACTCAGGCGGCGAATGAAGTAGTAAGAAACCTCTTTCAAATTAATTCAAATTCCCAAAACCTTGTGGCAGGTTCAATAGAAACGGTTAATGCGCTTAATAGGGATGATGTTGTTGATTATTGGTCAAAACATTATACGCCTGACAGTCTTTATACTGTTGTTGTCGGTGATGTTAATCCTCAAGATGCAATTGAAACATTGGCTATGGAGTTTAATCAGCCTGCCAGAGTTCGCTCTAATTCGGTAACCAAGGAAAAATTAACCCCGATTACTACACCCGTAAGGATTGATTTAAAGTCAGAAGTTACAAATACAACCAATGTGATTATGGGTTTTGCTGCGCCTGTTGTTGCAAATACAAAAGATATAATTGCACTTGAAGCACTTGATATCCTGCTTGAAGGTAATCCATCTTCAAGGTTATCAAAGGCTTTGTCTGATATTAATTCTTACAGTTATTTGAGCTTACAAAAGGTCGGTTTACAAGAGGATGACCCGCAAGCGTTGTTTGTTCAATTAAATACTCCTGCTCAATATGAGCAAAAGGCACTTGATATTTTTTATGAGGAAATATTGAATTTAGCCAATAATCCTCCTACTGATTATGAAATGCAGACAATTAAAAGTGCACTTACTAAACAGTTGGCAGTTAATTTTGAAAGTGCTGAAACAATTTGTGAAACAATTGGCAGCGGTTATCTTGATGGGAATTTGCAAGATATAACACAAATGCAAAACATCATTAATTCTCTTACTCCTCAGGATATTGTATCTGTTGCGCAAAAATATGTTGATTTAAATAAGGTTTCAATGGCTGTTGTTCATCCCGCAAATATTACTGATGAACAAATTATGTCAAATTATTCAAAAAGTAAATTTGTTGTTAAGCCGGCCTCAAATGCTGCCGGTGCAATTTCTTTCGGTTCAAGAAAAATTGATACATCGGATATTGATGAGTATGTTTTAAAAAACAATACTCACATTGCTTTAAATAATTCCGATAAATCAGATGTTTGTTATTTTAATTGGCGTTTAAGTGCAATATCTGCTATGCCTAAAAATCTTGCAGTCCCCTATGTTTTGACTGAGCTTTTAAATATGGGTTCTGCTCTTAGAACAAAAGAACAACTTAGCATTGATACAACTTCAAAAGGTATTGAATATAACTTTGATTCAAACGGTTTTCAAATTCTAGTTTCTGCAAACTGCCTGTCTAAAGACTTTAATGAAACAATGTCGCTTTTAAATGAAATTATGTATAACCCAAATTTCTCTCAAAAGGACTTTGAAATAGCAAAAAATAAAATTAAAGCTTATTTTGAATCAATTGATAAAGATGGCTCGGACAATATGCTTGTCGAGTTATATCCGTCTTACTTCGGTTCGCCAAAAGATATTCTAAAAGGATTGGAAGAAATGACGCTCGATGACGTTAAGGCACATTATGCCGATATGATTAATAAATCTTCTTCAAATTATGTTATCACCGCTCCTTTTAATAGTGCCTCCGTACTTAATACTTCCGCATTGTCGTTTGCTTCTGTTAGTCCTGTTGTGTTTAAAGACTATACTCCAAAATTTAGCAATGTTTATAAACCTAATAAAAAAACAAGGGTTATTGTTGATACCGCTCAGTTAAATCAGGCACAAATATATAAGACATATTCATTTAAAATGTCAGGTAATATCAAGGATGAAGTTAAATTTGAGCTTTTAAACGAAATTCTTGGCGGCTCTCCTGCTTCAAGGTTATTCCAAGAGTTAAGGGAAAAACAGAAGCTTGCCTACAGGGTATCTTCGCAAGTCCAATCTTTTGAAGATACAGGTATTTTGACCATGTTTATTATGAGTACAACTGATGATAAAGCTCAAAACGATATAAAATACGATAATTTACAAAAATCTCTTGACGGTTTTGATGCTCAAGTTCAAAAATTATTATCTGAACCCGTTAGTCAAGAGGAACTGGAATCTGCAAAAATGCAGTTAAAGCAACGTATTGCAAAACAAACTGAACTACCCGCATCTGAAACAGACTTGCTTTCTATGAATATGACAATGCCTTATGGTATTAAAAGAATTGATGAATATGTTAAAGCAATTGACAGTATTACAGTTGATGACATTTCAAAGGCAGCTAAGCATATCTTTAAAAATAAACCTACAATATCTATCCTTGCAAGCCCTGATACAATCGAAAACCAGAAGGAATACATAAGCTCACTGGGAGATGTTGTGGCTGCAGCCTAGTTTGAACTATCTGCTTGCGCCCATTTAAATGATTTTATTGATGTCGTTTTTGACAGAGGTCCATTAATTATAACCTGAAAATCCTTCGAAGTTGAGTTATTCGAAACTGTGCTAAGTGCAGGTATTTTTGCTAAATCATTTTTGTTTATGTCTGTAAATAAAGGATTGGTTGGAGCAATTGTCTTTATCGTGTTTAAAATTGCAAGCCCTGTATCGGGAAGTTTTTCTACAACTTTATTTAGTGAGAATGAGCCTAATGGGCCAAGCACACTGACAACTGATGAAGAAATTCTGCCAAGTGCTTTAATGTCTGAATTTTCTGTCAATAAGTTGTATTTTCCTGTAATATACAAGCTCATATTGGGACCTGATGATTCAAGGCTTGTTATGTTAGCCCATCCGTTAGCAAGTGAAATTTTACCTTCAATTTTCTTGAATTCACCTGTATTTCTGTTTGTAACCGCTGAGATTGTTTGATTAATATTCCAGTTTAGAAGGCTTTGCGAGAGCAGGTTTCCGGCATGTAAAAACCTTTCAAATCTCGCTGCTTCGCCATATTGTCCGTTTGCAATATCAAAAATAACCTGTCCGTTGAGTGTTCTCATCTGCTGGTCGTATGTATTACCCCTGAAATTAACTTTTGCAATGCCATTTGCTGTGCCGCCCATAATTATCGAAGTACCACCTACAAAACATGAAGCAGCTTTTTTAGCATTGATTGATTTAGCTACGCCATCCACTGTAACTTTTGTATTTGCTATGTTATAGGTGGCATCTGCCGTTATATTCCCATCGGCAAATGTTGCAGCTATATTTGAAAGTGTAAATAAATTATTGTATAAGTTAAAGTCAAAAGATACATTTTGTGCTTCTATTGTGCCTGATTTCAGTTTTGCAATTTTGCCGGTACCTTTTTTAATTGTTAAAGGTAAACTCGGACCTGCTGTAGTTTGAGTGTTTGGCATTGAGGATGTTAATTTTGTCAATGTATCAGCGTTTATGTAGTTTGATGTGAAATTGAGCGAATTAATTGTTATTATTTTGCCAAAGTTGTTTGAAATTTGAGCGTTGCCACTAAAATCTGAATCTGATATTTTAATTCCTTGTGCTTGTGCATCAATTGTGGACTTTTTAAAATCAATTTTTGCATTTGTTGCGCTTAGTTTGTACTGTGGGTAACTCAAATTTGCAACATTTGCACTACCACTGATTTGTGGATTGTATAAATTTGATGTAAGTGCTAAATTTCCGTCGACATCAAGCGCAAGGTTGCCAAGAGCTGTAACTACAAGCGAAAGTTTTTGCGGTATAATAATATTTAGTGGTGATAACTGCGGATTTTTTGAATTTAGCTGTGTAATTTTTCCTGTAATGTAGGCAATATTAGAACCTTTTGATTTTATAGCCAGATTGTTTATGCTCAAGGCATTATTTTTAAAGTTTAAATCCGTTTCCAGCTTGTTTTCAAGCCCTTTAATATTTTTTATATCAACAAGGCTTATATAGTTTTTTGAGTTTGATGTAATACTGCCGGTTAGCCTTATGTCGTCCAAACCTCCGTCGATTTTAGCACTAAATGGCATTTGACCTTGATAAGTTACATATTTTTTGTTTTGAGCAGGAACAAATGCTAAAACCGTTTGAGGAGCAATATTTCCGCTTGTTGCAAAGCTTATTTGCGGTTTTGTCATGTAGTTTTCAATTTTGCCTGCTGCCGCAATTTTTGTACCCTGGGCATCTATAGTAAAAGGTTCAAGGTTCAGGGTTTTTGAGTCGGCATTAATTTTGCAGGCAGGCGCACTTATTGCAAAAGCAGGGTTTTTCATTGATGCTTTAAAGTTTTGCGCATCAATAGTTGCTATGAAATTATTTTTATCTTTTTTGTCAGGTTGTGCCTTTATTGAAATTTTTTCAATATTTATTGGCATGTTGAGGCTTTTTATTGCCATTGCAAGTTTTTGCAGCTGAATATCAGCGTTTGGAATTATGTTTTTAAAATCTCCCTTTAGCTCAAGTAGTATAGTTAATACGCCACCGTTAAATGAATAATCTTTAATGTCTTTCTCTTTTATTATTCCGAATTGTTTTGCAAGTTTAATTACATCAGGGACTTTAATAGGGTCGGATGTTACTTTTATGTCAGTATTTGTTTTTGAGTCTATTGTGCCTGAAATCGCCAACTTTGAGCCATTTAGATAAGTGTGAGTATCTTTTATTGTAATTTTATTGCCTGTAAAATCGAGCAATGAAACTGTATCTGTTAGGTTTAGACCAAGTTTTGGGTATTTTACGCTGCCATTTTGCAGTTGCAATTTTCCTGAGGACTGGACTGATTTTAAATCGCTTTTTAAATTAAAATCGCAGTTAAAATATCCTGTGGCAATGGCTGATTTTATGTCATTTTTAATCGATAACATATCTAAAATTGACTGAGCGAGCAACTTTGCGTTTGAAAGGCTAATTTTATCGGTTTTAATATTTAAATCAATTTTAGTTTTTTTGCCTACTGACATAGAATTATTGGTTTTTAGCAACTCATCTTTTGATATATATATGTTTGACTGAGTTTTGATTGTGTTTTTGTCAAAAGTTGTTTTTATATAGCTGTATGGCAAGCTATAGTCATCGATTTTTAATGTTATATCATCAATGTTAAGATAGCCTTTTGCGCTAAATTTTTCGCCAAGTTCAGTGATTTTAAGGTCTGTATTTAATTTTGAGCGCAGTGCAAATTTGTCAAGATTTACAAGTGGATTAAAATTAAAATCAAAATCAATATTTTGCGGTTGTTTTTCGGCATTTTCACTTGTTTCCGGCAATTTTGTCTGTAGTTTTATGTTAAAGTCTACAAAATTTTCTTTTGCGTTGATTTCTCCTAAAAAGCCTGACGTTGAAAGCTTTAGAGGACCTTTTAGCGAAGGCATGGAAATTTTTGAGCTGTTGGCATTTAATATGTATGTCTTTGAAACATTTTCATCTTTTAGTGTAATTTTTGCATTTTGAATTTCTATGTTGATATTTTTAAGCTCTATAGGTAGCTGTTGTTGGACTTCTTGAGATTTTTGTTCTTGCGCATTGCTGACAATTTTATTTATATGATTTTCTAATGTATATTTTTTGTCTTTAGTAAAAAGTAGCGAAACTTGTGCGTCCTTAAAATAAATTTTATCTAAATTCAAGTGTCTAAACACAAGCGTTGGCAAATTTATTTCAATAGCAGGGGAGGTTAAGACTATAAAATCACTGTCATCAAAATATTTAACATAAACTTTGTTTGCAAGTACTTTTATGCCTAAACGCCACGTTGTCTTTAGTTTTGGGTTTTCAAGCGCAACTTTAAAACCTGTCTGCTTTTCGATTTCAGTATTAATTTGTGGCAAAAAATTATTAATATTTATAACATTAGGAAGGATAAATAAAAAGCTTAAGTATAAAATAAAAACTAAGCTAAAAAGTCCTATTGAGCTTAGTTTTAGTACTTTTAACATTTTAGGGGTGCTTTTGATTTTCTTAAAAATCATACTAATCCTCCCAATTTATTTTTATATTTCCATAAGCGAAATGCTCTTTACACCAGCGTTTCTGGCGGTGTCCATAAGCTTAACCACGCAACCATGCTGGCTGTCGCCCTCTGCTTGAATCATAAGCCCGTCGGTTAATGTTGCTGCTTTGTCTTTTATTGTGTTAAACAAATCGCTTTCAGCAACTTCGTTTTCGTCAATATAGTATTTGTTATCTGCACTTACCGTAACAGTAAGTATTTTATTTTCTTTTGGTGTGTCCTGAGTTTTTTCAACGTAATCAGGAATTGCAAGATTTAAACCTTGCTGGTCTAACATTGGCGCAATAACCATCATAATAATGAGTAGCACAAGGAAAATATCTGTAAGGGGTGTTATGTTAATTTCATTAAAAGTTTGTCTTCTCATTATTCTTCCCCTTTGTTTTTAAGTTCTTTTTGTTCTTTTTTGCTTAGTGGCTCGCCTGCTACGACTAATTTTTCAAAGCCTGCATTTTGCGCTGAGCGCATTATTTGCATAATATCGGAACTTTTTGCTTTTTCATCAGCCTTTACAACCACCTCTTTTTTCTCCATATTTGGTATTAGTGCTGCAAGTGCGCCCTCAAGAGCGTCGTGGTTTGTTTTTTCTCCGTTTAAAAATAACTCACCTTCTTTAGTTAGGGCAACTGTGGCATTTTTTTCTTCAATACTGACGCCTGAGTTAATTTCAGGTATGGTTATGTTTTTATCAAGCGACTGAAAGCTTGGCGCAATAACCATCATAATAATTAACAGAACAAGAAAAATATCTGTCAGCGGTGTAATATTTATTTCGTTAAATACGGGTTTTTTCCCGTCAGTATTTACTTTTATAGCCATTTTTACCTCAAATTAAAGAGCAATTGTTCCCGATTCATCAACTTTAACTTCTTCATCCGAATCAATAAAGCTTAAGAATACAAGTTTAATAAGTTTAAAATCGCTTTCAAATCTTGAAACAACGGTTTGAAAGTAGTTGTATAAAACAACTGCAACGATAGCAACGCCAAGACCGAATGCTGTAGCGATAAGAGCTGAAGCAATACCTGTTGCAACGGCTGCTGATTGGTTGCCTTGAACTGCTAAATCTTGGAATGTGTACAAAATACGAACAACAGTACCAAACAAACCTAAAAACGGGGCAACACCGCCAATTGTACCAAGAATTGTAAGACCTTTTTCAAGTTTTCTTGTTGCAAGGCTTGCAGAAATGTCATAAGCTCTTGAGAATCCTGTGCGTTGTTCTGTGTAAATTCTAAGACCTTCATCAACCATTTCGCTAATAATACCACCTAGTTGAACTGATGCTCTTTGAGCGGCGCCGATGTTATTCTTAACAAGTGCTTTTTGCAGTGTTTGAATGAATTCACCAATGTTCCTATCGTTTTTCTTGTAGTAGTAAAATCTATTGATTGCTACTGCGATTGTAAGAATTGAACAAATGAAAATTGGTGTCAGAACAGGCCAATCCATTTTAATTGATTCTAAAAAAAGTTCCATAGTTATATCCTCATTTTTCTATTTTATCTGTAACTTGCGCCGAGCACGTTGTAATCAAACGTAAACTCAATATCTATACTGCTACCCTTAAACTCCGGTGGTAGTGGTCTGAACGGTGCAGTAAGTTCAACTGCGGCTTTTGCTGCGGCATCTGAGAGCGGTTGACCTGAACTTCTTACTGTTTGAATTGATAGCAGTCGACCGTCACGCCCTATTTTGAATAACAGTACTACACGTTTGCTTTGGTCACCTTTAGGCGGATTCCAATTTCTTTTAATCCTTGCTTCTAAATCACGCATGTACGGTCCCCAATTTGGCTGCTTTATTGCATCTATTCCCGGCGGACCTGATGGATTTCCAGGACCGGGGTTTCCGATATTGCCGCCTGAATATCCAGAGCTACGAGAACCAGTAGACCCTCTTGATGCACTTGAGCCGGATGTACCTTTTGAAGCAGAGAATTGTGGTGCGGGCATGCCTGTACCTTTAGAGCTTCCTGATGCACTGCTGCCGCCTGAACTGCTGGAGCCTGTTTTTGAGCCGTAGCTTGGTGCTGGACCGACAGGAGCATTGCTTTTTGGTACTGCCACTGAAAAGGGGCTTTTTGGTACTTGCGAAAGTTTGGGTGCCTGTGTTTTTGGCGGTGTAACCGCAGGTTTTAACGTTGGTTTAAACGAAGGTGATGGTGCCTTTGCAGGTTGTGGTTTCTGTGGAGCTTTTGGTGCTTGTGTAACCTGTTTTTTAACAGGAGTTTTTGGAGTTTGTGCAGCCTGTTTTTTAGGTTGAGTTACTTTTTTTGGAGCCACAGAAGGTGATGCAACCGATTTTTTCGTTGGTTTGGATGGCGCACTAGGCAAGGAAACAACCCGCTTGGGATCGTGTATTCCGCCTGCTCTTGAGTTTCTGTCAGAGCGATACTTTGTATTTTTGTTTATCGGTGTTGCTTCATTTTGTGTTATAACAAATTCTATATCCCTTGGCTTTAGTGGAGGCTTTTGAAAGAAATTAAGACTTATCGCATAGGTTATAAGAGCCCATACGATAAAAAAAGCCAACGGGTGAAGAACTGCGGACATTAGTAAAGAATTTTTAAGGGACAGTTCGTCGCTGTCATCCTCAAAGCTGTTCGGGAGTGTTTTTATCCCGCTTTCCATTAAGTCATCCGAATCGTCAATATAGAATTTATCTCTCAGTCTTGTCATATTTTCTCTTTTTTATATTCTTTGAATTTATTGTTAAATAAATGACATTATTTTAAATTAGCCGATTTACTATTTTTCTTAATAGCCCTTTGGTGCGCTTAATGTAATTGGTTGGTCAAAATATATGTCAATTACGGCATTGGCGGGAATTTGAACATCCTCTCCGGATTGTCTTGCGGCATTTAATAAGCCGAGTCCGCCTCCGACTGCTGTGCCGTATACAGCTCCTTTGCCGACTTCTCCACCTGATAGCGGACCCATTGCGGTACCTAAAACAGCACCTCCTGCTGCACCAATTGCAATGTTTTTACCGTAATCCTTAGCACTGTCTTTGGTTGCTCCACCCTTTAGTATACCTGTATTGTCAGTAGTTGAAATCATGGCACTGACGGGCACATTGTATCCTGCAGGAGTTCTTATACTTGTAAAGCGGATTTGAATTTGTCCGTTTCTGTTACCAATTCCTGCCTTCTTACATTTTATAACTGTGCCGTTTAAAGTAGAACCTGCGGGCGCAACTTCTATTCCATTGTATGTAAAATCTTTATTTAATGTTGCATATACACTCATGCCCTTTTCGCAAGTTTTAGAGTCCAAATTTTGTGAGAGTATTGCACTTGTTGTTGTGCCGACAGGAACGTATACAACCTTTCCTTGCAGTGTACTATAGTTATTATTTGTGTTTATGTCATACGAATAATTTGAAGCCGCATAAGCCTTGCAAATTGTTAATAATGCACATACGGATACAATTATGCCTTTTTTAATCAATTTTGCCATGTCTCCTCCTATATTCCTATTCTTAATATAATACACTATAAATTTTGATAGTAAAGTTTAAATCATTGATTTGAAATATACGGGCTTTCGAGTTCTATAAATAAGTTTTGCCCCGGTTTTATACCACGGTGTCTGCCGTATTCGTATTCTCCGCTGGGTACCCACTGAGTCGTGCCGGACCAGTGCCAACGGGATTGGTATAAATGTGTCATTTTATTGTAAGAGGCAGGTGGTGCAAGCTCTCCGCCTATCATATCGCTATTTCCGTCAGTAATTTTTCCGTTAAATTCTTTTGTTTCTCCGTTTGGTAATGTGATATGAGTAATTTTAAATTTTAATGCTCCGTTCACTCCTTTAACAGGCATTTTTAGCATACTGACATAACCTGTGAATATTGAATTTTTTGGCACTATATTTGTTTCGTCTACCCATACATCGGCAGGTGAAATAAAATAAACCCTGTCACCTTCTTGTAACGTTTCGGTTGATAATATTTTTCTTGTGTTAACAAGTATAAATGTTCCTTTATCAAGCACTGCGCTTTGGCAGTATCCCTTAGTATATAAGGACAATATTAAAACGCTCACAAAGGTAATTGATAAAACTATTTTTTTCATGGTTAATATATTAAGCCATTTTTTTATTTTTGCAAAAGAAATTAAAAAATATGAAGAATTTTTACCTTAAGATTTTAAGATTGTATAATTATTATATGAATTTTTTAAAAAGTAAAATTATAATCTTTGTCGGCATTTTTGCTTGTTTGTGCCTTTGCAGTTATTTTTTATTGGGATTTTTTGCAGGTTATTATTTTACGGCGGAAAGAATTTCTAAAATAGTTAAAAATGAAACTGGATTAAGCGTTGTCCTTAAAAATTCAAAAATTAGAACCATGCCTGATTTTTCAATTTTAATGTTTGTCGACACATTTGCTATTGGTTCTCCTGATGCGTCAATAAATATTCTAAGTGCAAAAAATGTAGATTTACGGGTAAAAATTTTCCCTCTGCTTTTTAAGAATCTTTCAATTTCTTCATTTTCTTCTTCCTCACTTGAAATTAATGTTTTAAGAGATAAGGACGGTAAGTTTAACTTTGAAAAATTTTTAACGCCAGACAAAGATTTTTCTCTTAAGCTAAAACTAAAAAATGCAAATATTGATTTTAATGACTTTCATGTCGCATTTATCGACAAAAAAAATAATAGAAACATTATTTTATCTGCACCTGAATTTCTTTTAAAGGCAAATAATCATCCAAATAAAATATTTTTAAACACTAAAACAAATATTAAAGTTTGTACCTTGGATAACAATAACTGTCAGTCTACTGACATTGCAGCTTTTTTAAAGACAGGTTTACCATTAAATAAATATTTAGATTCTAAAGATACTAATTTTAATGTAAATGTTAATAATTTTTCCACAAATCTGTTTTTGCCTTATGTAAACGAATTTTCACCGGTAAAGTTCGAGAATTTGACATCAAAAGTTAATTTTTATTTTAAAAAAAATCAAGACAGTTTAAATAATACTTATTTGCTGGATGTTGAATTGTCTGATGTTTTGGCTGATTTTCTTTTAAACAACAAAAAAAGTACAATTTCATTAAAAAATTCTTCAAAGCTCAATATCTCGTTTAGTGCGGATAAAAATGCAATTAAACTTTTTAATTCGTCCTTTTTTGGCAAAGATTTAAATGTTGTTTTTTCAGGTTTAATAAAAAATTACAAATCTGATAAATTTAAGCCTGATATTAATTTAAAAATCCAAAATAGTGATTTTATGAAATTTATACGACTTATACCTGCTGGTGCTGTTGTTTATAAAACCGATTTAATAAATGAGCTGTTGAAGTCCAATCCGCATGCTGTTGTTAATGCGCAATTAAATGTTTCAGGTAATTATTTGCGACCTGATATTAAAGGCAGTGCATCAGTAAGTGATTTATACCTTTTTGAACGTCCAAAGAATTTCAAAACCGCAAATGTTAAATGCAATTTTATTGGGGATAAGGTAAATGTTGATGTTATTGTTTTTGGACCAAATAATCAATTTGTAAAAGTTTGGGGGTATTCTGAAATATACGATAAGCAAGCAGGTGACTACGAAGTAATTTCATCTGATGCAGTTGATCTGGCTTTTGCCCATAAGTATTTAATTCCTGTGCAAAGAGTAATTGGTTTTAAGCTCGGTCCTTTACCATATATGAAATTGTCAGGTGTCGGAAAAATACATATTAAAACACGAGGCACAATTTATGATGCAATAGTTGAGGGTAAATTTTTTGGTAAAAATATTACCGCATCAATGCAGGGGCTTAATACTGTTTTAAAAAAAGGAAAAATTGAACTTGATTTTAATGGTAAAGTTATTAACATTGTTGATACTTCAGCCGATATGTCAGGCGGCAATTTTACTCTTTTCGGGTATGCTGATGATTACAACAATCTTGATGTAACTGCAAAAATTACTAATGTGCAGGCAGGTGAAATTTTAAAAATTGCTAAGACAAGCGAGCTTGTAAAACCTTTTAGCGGTGATTTATCTTTTATTAAATCAGCCAGCGGCAAGGTAAATCTTAACATTTTATTTAAAGGTAAGGCAAAAAGTCTTGAAGGGGTTGATTTTTTAAGCGATATAAAGCCGAGCGGAGAAATTTTATTAAATGCTGTTAATGCTGTTATTATGCCTAATTTGCATTTTAAAAATATAAACGGCAAAATTGCTTTCTCGGATAAATTCAATGTTGACATTAAATCTGATTTTAATGGCGCAAAGACATCTGCAGCAGGTATTATTAAACCAACAACAAAAGATTTAACTGATAAAAATGCAAAATTTAAGATTGATATTCAAAGTTCACTTTATTCCATGCTGTTTTCGCAAGTTAGAGATGTTATAAGGGGGCAAAAGTATTTTAATAACAAAAATTTAAAATTTTTGTTGACCTCTAGCCCATTAAGTGCGGTTGATTTTTTGTTTAATGTTTCAGGAAATATAAAAGGTGAAATTTCCTCAGATTTTTCTAATCCTGATTTTTCGAAGTTGTCGTTTAGTGGTGTCTTTGCACCGGTTAATTCAAGCAGGTCTAAAAACATTAGTTTTATTGACGGCAAGTACATTGCATCAGGTTCTAAAATACTTGTTGAAAATTCTCATATAAAATTTTTTGGAGCTGATATTTTTGCGGACGGACAAATTGCCAATATAAACAAAAATCCGCAGGCAAATCTTAAAATTTTGGCAAATTCTGTATCAATTGATGGGATGCAAACTTATATAAATAATTCAAATATACAATTATTTAAGGCGCTTCTTGCTGATTTTGTTGATTACAAAGGGAGTGTTAATTTAAATTTAAATATAAGGAAAAATACGCCATACGGCAATGTTACATTTAATAATATTTCAATGTATAACAAAAAACAGCAAATTCCTTTACAGTTAAAAAGTGGTGGAATAAAATTTGCAGGCTCACGTTTAAATATTGATGCATTTAATTTCAGTTACGGTAACACCCCTATATATTTTAATGCGTCATTAAAAGATTATTTATCATCTTCTCCGATGTTTAATGCTATGTATTCGACAAACATTGATGAATATGCTGCAGATAAACTTATCAACCCTTATTTGACATACCCTTTTAAGGTAAAAGGTGAAATTCGCTTAAAGGGTCGGATTAAAGGTGATTTCAACAATTATTCTTTAATTTCTTATCTTACTTTGCCCAGAGATACCGACATTACTTATATGGGGGCAAATGTCGGAGATATTCAGTACGACCGAGAATTTGAGGCAAAAGCTGATTTTACAAAAAATGTTGCAAAAATCAACAGTGCTAAATATGTAAAATATATTCCTTCTCAAAACAACAAGCCAACTCCCATTACTATGTTAAAAGCTTATGGAAAAGTTGTATTTAGTGGAAAGAATTTAAACTTTGAAAATTTTAAAATTGTTACACCTAATCCTGTTACGGCAAAGATTTTTAATGTAATGTTTAAAAAATCTGTATTAAAGCAAGGTCTTTTTACTTGTGATTTAACATTAAATGGGGATGTATTGTTGCCACATGCTATTGGCAAAATTAATTTCAGTAATATAAATATTCCTTTATATAGTACAAAAATTAGCGACTTAGACTGTGATGTAAGTAAAAATATTATTAATGCAACCTTAAGGGGTAAAAGTTTTGATTCAGACGTTGAAATGGTTGCAAGTGTTCTAAATAAGCAAACTTTACCGATTGTTGTTAAAAACTTAAATATTACCTCTAAAAAAACCAGTCTTTCACAGTTAATTGAAGGTATTTCTCAGCTTCCCAAGGGTTCATCGGATATTGTTCCTGGTGAGCCGATTATATTAAAACCTAAAGATTTAATTATATTAAATGGCGAAGCCTTTGCGCAAGATATTGAGTTGTATGATATCAAAGCAAATAATCTTAAAATGAATTTTTCAAACCCGACAGGCGATATGCTTAATATAAACAACATGAGTTTTGATATCGCAGACGGTACAATTACATCAAAGGGTAATTTTGATATATCGTCTTTACTTTTTGATATTGACTCAGTTGTTAACGATTGCGATGCAAATATATTAAGTACAAACTTTCTTGGATTACAAAACCAAATATATGGCAGGACAAATGCAAAAATAAATCTAAAAGGCAAAATTCCCGAAAATGCGCAGGATATAAAACTTGTTTCAGGAAATGTTAACTTTAGTGTTAATAATGGAAAAATGCCAAAACTTGGCTCTTTGGAATATCTTTTAAGGGCTGGTAACTTGATTAAAAGCGGAGTATTTGGCTTAACTTTAAATAATCTAATCGAAGTTTTAACTCCTTATAAAACTGGAGAATTTTCTGCAATCAGAGGTAGTTTTGATGTTTATAACGGTAAAATCAGTTCTCTTGAAATTTTTTCAAAGGGAAATAATTTAAGCTTATTTATATACGGCGGATATGACATTATAAATGATAATGCCGATATAGAAATACTTGGCAGGCTCTCTAAAAAAGTCAGCAATGTACTTGGTGCTGCAGGAAATGCCTCTCTAAATACATTGTTTGCTACAATTACGGGAAATAAAATTAAAGAGGGGGCAAAATCTCAAATTATTGAAAATGTTAACAGAATACCACTAATTGAAATATCAGGAGATGATTACAGATTATTCCTTGCAAAAATTAAAGGAAAATTAAACTCGGACGACTATGTTAAGAGCTTTAACTGGCTTAACTAGTTCTTAAGGTTAATTATTTCTTAACATAGTTGCATGTATATAAATTTGATTATAAAATTTTACAAAAGAGGATTACTATATGAGAAAGCTCACATTATTTTTAGCTATATTATTTGTAAGTGTTCTATGCAGTGCTTGTATTAATAATATTGCAATACAAGAATTGAATAACAAAGCGCAAGAATTTATGCAAAAAGGCGACTTTCAAAGTGCAATTTCGCGCCTTGAATCAAGCGTTGACTTAGATGGTACGGTTTTTGAAACTCGTTATAATCTTGGCGTTGCCTATATTAGCGCTCAAGAGTTTAAAAAGGCTCAAGAGCAGTTAAAAGAGGCAATAAAAATAAAACCTGATTTTGCAGATTCTTATTATTCCTTAGCAGTTGCTCAAGAAAGTGATGCTTTAAAAATTCTGGAAGTTGAAGAAAATGACGATAGTAACGTTGAAGTTGAAGTTGTTAGTGATGATGATAATGAATTTTCAGATTTAAAAAATATTACCGGTGAAGAAGCGTCGCAGTTGGTAAATATGCTCTCTGATGCAGTAAGTTCATATAAAAAATATTTGCAGTTAAAGCCAGATACAAATGATAGAGATGATGTCGAAGCACAAATATCTTATCTTGAGCAAACAGCAGCAAAATATGCTCAGAAATACCAAATTAATGACAACTCTGGTGTTAGTGAATAATGTTTCAATCGCCGTTTGTTAATGCTTTATCAATAGGTGGTTATGATATTAAAATGTATGGCGTAATGATGTTTTGCGCCATAATTTCCGGCATTTTTATTTCTGATTATATTGCAAAAAAATATTATAAGTCTGTAAACATAGATGTTTTGTATGATTTCTTACCATTTATGATAATTTTTGGGATTATTTGTGCAAGATTATACTATGTGATTTTAAATTTAGATTATTATATAGTCCATCCTGCAGAGATTATAGCGCTTTGGCATGGTGGAATTTCCATCCATGGTGCCATTTTGGGAGGTCTTATTGCAGGCATTATTTATTTTAAAAAGAATAGGCTGCCTATGCTTCAATACGCTGATGTAATTACTTTTGGGCTTGTTTTAGCTCAAGCAGTCGGACGTTGGGGAAATTTCTTTAATTCTGAGGCTTTTGGCTTGCCTTGTAATTTGCCATGGAAACTATACATTGCGCCTCAGTACAGACCGCTTGAATATTTTTCGTACAGTTATTTTCATCCGACTTTTTTATATGAATCAATATGGTGCGTTATTGTATTTTTAATTTTATTTCTATTGATGAGAAAATCTAAAAAGTATTGCGCAGGCATGGTTTTTTATGCATATTTTATGTTGTATTCGATTGGTCGTTTTGTAATTGAGGGAATAAGAGTTGACAGCGTGTTAAATATTGGTAAAATTCCAATTGCACAAATTGTCTCCGTTATTGTATTTTTAGTCGGTATGATTGGTTATATTTATTGCTATAAAAAAATGTCCGCCAAATAAGCGGACATTTTAGTTAATTTTCGATTAAACTTTCACCGGTCATTTCCTTTGGTTTTTTTATGCCGAGTAAATCAAGTACAGTTGGGGCAATATCGCACAATGCACCTGTACTTTTCAGTTTTATATTCTTTAAATCATTCGTTACTAAAATAAATGGTACAGGATTTGTTGTGTGAGCCGTTTGAGGTGCTTTTGTCTGCTCATTGTACATCCATTCCGCATTGCCATGATCTGCTGTTATAATCATTTCAACGTTATTTTCAAGTGCTTTTTGCGCAATTTTACCAACACACTTGTCAACAGCTTCAACAGCTTTTACTGCAGCATCCATAACTCCTGTGTGTCCTACCATATCAGGGTTTGCAAAGTTTACAAGTATAAAACCGTAATCTTTATTATCAAGTGCCTCAAGCACATTATCGCATACTTCGTATGCGCTCATCTCCGGTTTTAAATCATAAGTTGCAACCTTTGGAGATGCTACAAGTTTTCTTGTTTCTAACTTAAACGGCACTTCTTCGCCACCATTAAAGAAAAATGTAATATGTGCGTATTTTTCTGTTTCTGCTGTCCTAAATTCTTTAACGTTATTATCATCAAGCACTTGCCCTAAAATATTTGTTAGCTTTTCAGGTTTAAATGCAACAGGTAGCGGAAAAGTCTCATCATACTGAGTCATGCAAACGTAATAAATGTTATTCCTTGCAACTTTTCTTTTAAACCCGTTAAAGTCTTTTAGAGCAATTGCGCTTGTAATTTCTCTTGCTCTGTCAGGTCTGTAATTAAAGAAAATAACCGAGTCGTTATCTTCAATTCTTTTGCCGCCGACAACAATCGGTTCGACAAATTCATCATTTTTACCGTTTTTATAGGAATTTTGCAAGCCTTCAATTGCCGTTGCAGCGTGATTACCTTCGCCGAGTAACAGAGCGTTATATGCTTTTTCTACTCTTTCCCAGCGTTTATCTCTGTCCATAACCCAGTATCTTCCAATTACAGAGGCTATCGGTGGCAGATTATATTTTTTAAGCGTTTCTTCTATTTCTTCCAAAAATTCTTCTGCACTTTGAGGAGGTGTATCACGTCCATCCAAGAATGCATGTACATAAACATCTTTTAGACCGTTTTGTGCAGCCATTTTAATCAAAGCCTTAAGGTGTTCAATAGAGCTGTGTACTCCGCCTGTTGAAACGAGTCCGTATATATGTAATGATGAATTGTATTTTTTTACATGGTTAATTGCATTTAAAAATTCTTCGTTTTCAAAGAATTTACCTTCTTCAATTGATTTATTAATTCTTGTCAATTCTTGATATACAATACGTCCTGCACCTATATTTAAGTGTCCGACTTCAGAGTTACCCATTTGACCTTTTGGTAAACCGACATTGTTGCCATCAGCGTGGATTTGAGTATGTGGCATAGTTTTTAAGAAATTATCAAAGTTAGGTGTTTCACCTTTTGAAATTGCGTTGTATTTCGTGTCATCTGAAATGCCCCATCCGTCTAAAATGCATAGTAATGCTCTTTTGTTGTTTTCCATATTTATTTCCTCTCTTATATTGTTTAATATAACATAAAAATAACTATTTAAAAAAAATAGACCTAAAGATTGATACAAAATTCTTCTAAATATTGGATACTATACATGTGTATGAATAAGGACTTGGGACATGCTGGATAGAATTTCTAATGACAGAAATGAAGCCATATCACAAAGCAGTATAAGCAAAATATCTTCATTGGGCTCATCAGGCATATATGAAAACGAGAAGAACGGTCTTTTTGTTGATGAGTCAAATATTTCCGACGCTGCAATAAAGCTGTATGAACGAGAAAGAGATGTTCAAAAATTTACAAAGCTTGCTCTAAGCGATGCTGATGACAGAAGTGCAGATGCACTTGTGATTTCAAAAGCTTTTGACGGAGATATATCAATTGACGATGATGATGCTATATTTTCGCTTTTATCAAACGAAGACTTTTTAAATGAAATTGCTTCATAAACTAAAAAGATTTTACTATCTTTACATATTAAAAAGAAAATATTACCGTAGCGGAAAATGTAACTGCTGCGGTCGTTGTTGTGAAAAAATATATGTAAAACATGGCAAAAATATTTTAGATAATGAAGAAATTTTTAAAAAACTGCAAAATATGCATGATTTCTATGCACATCTTGAAGTAGTAGGTAAAGATGATACAGGTTTGATATTTCGCTGCAATCATCTTGACCCTGATACAAGGTTGTGTAAAAACCATAAAAACAGGGATAGAATATGCAGGGACTACCCTCAAGAGGAAATTTTTATGATGGGTGCAGATTTAAGTGAGAATTGCGGTTATAAATTTACACCAATTGTGCCATTTAATGAAGTTCTCGACAAAGTTATGAAATCTAAAAAGAAAAATAACGATTGCAAATTTTTTATTGATTAAAAATTTTACCAAAATTAATTGCACTTAGCGATTTTTCAACATTATGTACACGAATATAGTCAATGCCCACTGATGCAAAGTAAGCACTTGCAAGTGCACTCATTTCATCTGCAGCCTTAGGTTGTGTAACATTAGCAAGTTTTTGTATAAATCTTTTTCTTGATACGCCTGCTAAAATTTCATAGCCAAGACTTTTGAATTCGCCAATTCTTTTCATTAATTCAATATTTTGTTCATAATTTTTAGCAAAACCAAAGCCAACATCTACTATGATATTTTCAGGTTTTATTCCATTTGCTAATGCTGTATCGCACTGATTTTTTAGTTCAAAATACACTTCATCAACAACATTTTTGTATTCGCATTTTTCATCCATATCTTGAGGTGTAGAACGAGAGTGCATAATAATAATTTTAGCATTATAACCTGCAACGGTTTTTGCCATATTTGTATCGTATCTTAAACCGGAGACGTCATTAATTATGTCAGCATTTGCCTCAAGTGCCATTTTTGCAACCTGTGAGCTTCTTGTATCAATGCTTACCGGGACATGTTGATAATTTTCCTTTATATATTTTAAAACAGGTAAAATTCTTTGAATTTGTATATCAGCTGGTATTTCATCTGCCATGGGGCGAGTGCTTTCAGACCCTATATCAAGAATATGTGCACCCTGATTAATTAATTCATCAACACGTTTAAAAGCATTTGCAGGTTCTATAAATTCGCCTCCGTCTGAAAATGAATCTTGGGTAAGATTTAAAATCCCCATTATTTTTGTGTTAGATTTCTTTTTAAATAAATAAATTTGATTAATAAGTTCTTTAGATATTTTATTAAGAGAAAGATTTTTTGGTTGTTTCCTTAGTTTTTTTGAAACATCGATAATTTGTGTTATTGTACCAGATAATACACAATCTGTAGTTTCAATTTTACAATCAATTGAGTGTTTGTGTATTGCGCAATCACAGTCGCAGCTAAGTGCGGTTTGTTTTAAAATATTTGCCTCAAATGCTCTTATCTTAAAAATTTTCAAGCTTAAAAATTTATGCTTATTTAACCCGATAGACATGTACTCAGAGCTAAAACCTACGTTAGATATTTCCTGTTCTATAAAGTTTTTTGAAATAATTTTCATGGATAAATTGCATTTTGTGATTTAGTACATATAATAGAATAACATCAAAGTAATAAATTTAGGAGAAAAAATAAAATGGCAGAAAATACCATCATCAAATTAAATGCTCAAGAGCGCAGTGCTGATAAGAACCCAAGACAACTTAGAGCCGAAGGTTTCGTACCTGCTACTGTATATGGTAAAGGTATGGAATCAAAAAATATTCAAATTTGTGCTCACGAATTTGAAATGTCTACAAGAAACGACAGAGACGCTGTATTTGAGCTTGTTGTAGGAAAAGAAAAATTTAAAGTTGTAATTCAAGAATTACAAAAAAATTATTCGACAAACCAAGTTTTAAACATTGAATTTAAATTAGCATAATTTTAAAAAGCCGCCTTGTTTATAGGCGGCTTTTGCGTGCTTTATTCGTCTTCGTTGAAGGAGGTTGTAAAATTAGTACTTTGTGAGTTCAGTGAATCAATAAAATGTGTGTAGCGTTCCATTCTAAGTTTTAACCAGCCTAACATAGAGTTTGAACCGATAATTTTAACAATTCGAACTGAACCGAAACATTTCATTTTCGGATTGTAGCTTTCTTCAAAAAAAGTCTGACACTTGCAGTTTAATTCGTCAACAAGGTCATAAAGCGTTTTTAACCACGCACTTTGTACATTGAGTTCATCTATTTTGTATTCCAATATCATTTATACTGCCTCCTTGGCGATTAAGTATGCTGTCTTTTCAATTCCTTTTTTGGAGTATGCGATTGATTTACTACTACTTATATAGTATTATATATTTATTATATCAGATGTTTTAAAAAATACCAGTGTTATGAATAAAAATATTGAAATATTTTTAAACGATAAACAAATTTTTGCTGATATTTATTTGCAAGAGTCCTTTCTAAAAAGATTTTTAGGTTTGATGTTCAGCCTTAAACCAAAGGGCAGAAAAATCCTTATTTTTAAAAATGCCTTTTGGATTCACTCTTTTTTTGTTTTTTTTAGATTTGATGCTGTTTTTTTAGATTCTGATTTCAGAGTGATAGCTTACAAATGTAATATTCCACCTTTTTTAATTTTAAAACCTGTTTTTGGTACAAAATATCTTTTAGAAATTGTTAACGGCTGTTTTGATATTAAAATTGGTGATAAAATAACAATTAATGAGTACTGATATAAAACAACAAATTAAGTTAATGCCAAGACTTCCCGGTTGTTATCAATATTTTGATAAAACCGGAGAAATTATTTATATAGGCAAGGCTAAAAATCTTTATAACAGGGTTAACAGTTATTTTGTAGGGAAAAAAGACTCGCCTAAGTTACAGGTTATGGTACCTCAAATTGTTCGTGTCGAGTGTATTGTTGTAAATAGTGAGATTGAAGCTTTAATACTTGAGTCTGAATTAATAAAAAAATATAAGCCAAAGTACAACATATTGCTAAAAGACGACAAAAAATTCCCTTATTTTTTAATAACCGATGAAGAATACCCGAGAATTACCGTTGTAAGAAAAGCAAATAAAAATATGCTAAAAGGTAAATATTTTGGACCTTACACTGATTCAAGGGCAATGTACTGTACTCTTGAAACATTGGGTAAAATTTTCCCCTTAAAAAAATGCAAAACACCAAAGTTTAAATCTCGTCCTTGCTTGTACTACGACATTGGTCAATGCTGCGCACCTTGTCAGAAACTAATTTCAAGTGATGATTATAAAAAAATTCTAAAGGATGTAGAGTTATTCCTCTCAGGCAGGCAAAGTGAGCTTCTAAAAGTTTTAGAGACTGAAATGAAACGTGCAAGTGAAAATTTAGAATTTGAAAAAGCTGCAAGGTTTCGTGATAGTTACAACGATATTAAAAAGACAATGGAAAAACAAAAAGTTGTAAGCGAAAATACTAGAATTAATCAGGATTATGTTGGTATTGTTAAATCGGACAATCTTTATTGCGCAACTATTTTACAGGTACGCCAAGGCAGATTAATTAATAAAAAAGATTTTACTTTTTCCCATTACAGTAATTCTTCAACAAATGACATAAATGAAATAGCACAAGCTGTTTTGCGAGAATACTATGCAATTATTACTGACACTGAAATACCCTCAAAAATTACTCTTGCGCAACAACTTGACGATTACGAATTATATGAAAAGTGGCTTGGTGGCAGATTGGGTAAAAATGTCAAGATTAATGCAGCAAAATCTCAACGTGATAAAGAAATGCTCTTAATGGCTCAAAATACTGCGGAATTTAATCTTGAGCAGTCAAAATTAAAAGAACTTTCAAATATTCAAAATGACTACAATGAAGTCGGTGCATATCTTATGGAAAAGTTAAATTTGCGTAAATTTCCACACAATATTGAGTGTTACGATATTTCTCACACACAGGGTACAAATACTGTTGCCTCAGGCGTATACTTTGAAAACGGTATGCCTAAGAAATCCAAATATCGAAAGTATAAATTAAAATCATTGCAAAAAGGTGAAGTTGACGATTTTAAAAGCATGCGTGAAATACTCAAAAGGCGCTTTAAACGTATAAAAAATGGTGATATTTTAGCACCGGATTTAATAATCATTGACGGTGGAAAGGGTCAGCTTTCAAGTGTTATTGAAGTAATGAATGAAATGGAGTTGAATCTTGATATAGTTTCTCTTGCCAAACGAGAAGAAGAAGTTTTTTTGCCAAATAAATCCGAGCCTGTAATTTTTCCGCTTAATTCGCCTGCTTTACACCTGTTTCAGAGAATAAGAGATGAAGCACACAGATTTGCTATAACTTTTCACAGACAATTACGCTCAAAAAATATGACCCGTTAAAAACCAATAATCATACCTATTTTTTCAAAAATTGTAAGTTTAATTACATCATCTAATTCTTTTGAAAAAAGTATCTTTATAAAAGTTAAGTCGCTTACGCAAACTCTTAAAAAGTCTTTAAAAAACACTCTGTTAACACTATAAGGTACATTTGGGCTTTCTTGACTCAAAAGCAACTTAATATGAATTATGAAATTTAAAAGTGTGATTAAATCTACAGAAGTTATAATTTTGTTAGTACTATATCTGTCGATAACTTTAATAACATCATCACAAGAAAGATTAAAGTGCGATGCCTGAGCAAGAAACATTAATCTTTGTGAACCAGAACTTTGAATGAATGTTTTTTTCTTCGAAATACTGTTTTTATGCCATCTATAGTTTAAAAGAACATCATCAAGATTAGAAAATTTGGTATATTTAACAAGTCTTAACCACAGTCCATAATCTTCGCAAATTTTATCATCAATGTTGTATTTAAGTTCTTCTTGCGGTATTTGCGACCTGTTAATCATAACAGCAGGATGGCAAATGCAATTATGCGAAAATACAAGTGTCTGTTTAATTTCCTCATCATTTTGCGGCAGGTTGATTTCTTCATTTTTAGGAAATTTTAAGAATGCAGAACTAACTACGCCTATGTCAGGATTTTTTTCTAAAAAAGCAAGTTGTTTTTCAAGTCTTTGAGGCAAAGATATGTCGTCGGAGTCCATTCTTGCTATATATTGCGCTTTTGCGTTTTCTATACCTACATTTAGTGCGCCGGTAACACCTAAATTCTGTTGATTTCTTATATATCTAATTTTATTGTTATGATAGCTTTCAATAACTGATTTTACATCATTTTTAGAGCAGTCATCGATAATAATAAATTCAAAGTCATCAAAAGTTTGATTTAATATGCTTTCAATTGCCTCCCTCAGCTCATGCTCTGGAGTGTTGTATACAGGCATTATGACACTTATTTTAGGATTATTTTCCATCGTAAACTCTTTCTTTTTTTATGATAATATAAAAATATGAAAACGCTAGAATTATGTTTGTCAACAGATGACAACTATGCAAAATATGCTGCTACAGTTATATGTAGTGCATTAAAAAATAAAAACCCTGATGAAGAAATTATTTTTCATATTTTGTATTCTAATCTTGCAGACAAGAATATAAAAAAACTTGATAAAATGGGAAATATTATCTTTCACAAGATTGATAACTCAATATTTGAACCCTATTTTAACAATGGTGTATGCAAAAATGTAACAATTCCTACGCTCTATAGGTTAAAATTACCATCATTACTACCTGATACAAAAAAAATACTTTACTTAGATTGTGATGTATTAATTCTTAACAGTTTGTCAGACTTTTATTTTTGCGAGCTTTTAGAATCACAGTATGCAGCCTGTGTTCCTGACTTAGCGCAAGGTGTACATCTTGAGAGAATGAATTTTAACATAAATAAAAACAATTTTTATTTTAATGCAGGGGTATGTTTACTTGATTTAGAAAAAATGCGCAGGGATGACATTGAACAGAAAATGTTTGACTACCTTTATAATAATTGGCAAAAACTAAGTTATTCTGATCAAGATGTCATGAATGCAGTTTTATTAGGTCATGTTAAAAAAATGAGTCGCAATTATAATTTTATAACTCCGAATTTTTATTTTGTTAATAACTGCAAGCCGACAATTGTACATTTTGCAGGAGTTAAACCCTGGAAAATTGGTTTTTACAATAATTTTCGTGAATTATTTTGGGAATATTATATGTGCACACCCTTTTCAGATGATAAAACACAAATTTCAACAATGAAAACCGTTCTTTTTATGCACAAGAAAATATGTCAGATTTTATGGTTTTTAAAAATGTATCCGTTGTTTTTTCTGCAAAACGGCAGACTATTAGATTTTAAACGAATCATAAAAAATATTGAATTTAACTATTAAAATTTTATATTTGTAATCTTACTAATCCAATATTTCAAGGGAGTAATTTTTTTGTCGGTAATTCCTCTCAGGTATGAGTGTCCGCCATATTTCCAGTGCTTTTTATCTAAAAGCAGACCTTTTCTGTTTTTTCTGTAACCTTTTATTTTCCAATTTTCGGGTATTGCATACTCAGG
>CALUXZ010000005.1 GCA_944324875.1 Candidatus Gastranaerophilales bacterium
CAGTCTATTAAATTGTCAATTTGCCAAGATGTGATGAAATTGGTCTACATATTCTCTAAAACATGCTACGCATGTTTAGCATCACACCGGCAGGTATAAATCAGTCTATTAAATTGTCAATTTGCCAAGATGTGATGAAATTGGTCTACATATTCTCTAAAACATGCTACGCATGTTTTGCATCACACCGGCAGGTATAAATCAGTTTATTAAGTTGTCAATTTGCTTTTAGCAACTCACAAAACAATAATACCAAAAAAAGATTATTTTTCCAATTCTTTTTTCAAAATTTCATTCAGCATTTGTGGATTTGCTCTACCTTTTGTTTCTTTCATGATTTGACCTACAAAGAAACCAAAAAGCTTATCTCTACCGCCTTTGTATGCTGCAACCTGTTCAGGGTTTGCTTCAACAACTTTTCTTGCCAAATCTTCCAACTGTTTTGTGTCAGAAAGTACACTCAACCCTTTTTTCTCTACAAGTTGTTGAGCATCTTCGCCAGATTTTAATATTTCTACAACAAGTTGTTTTGCTATATTGTTTGATATTGTGCCCTTTTCAAGCAACGAAAGTAATTTTACAAAGTTTTCGACAGTAAGCTTTGTTTCGTTAATTGCAATTTTTTCTTCTTTTAAATATGCAGCTACTTCACCCATAAGGAAATTGGATGCAGTTTTTGCATTTACTCCCTTTTTTAGTGCTTCATCATAGAATAGTGCAATATCCATTTGGTTTACAATTACATTAGCGTCATATTCACTTAAACCAAGCTCAACATATCTTTTAACCTTTTGTAGAGGTAATTCCGGCATTGATTTTTGTATTTCCTCAATCCATTCTCTGCTTATTTCAAGTGGCATTAAATCGGGTTCGGGAAAATATCTGTAGTCATGCGCATCTTCTTTGCCACGCATGGATGAAGTTGTACCGCTGTTGTCATCCCATAGGCGAGTTTCTTGTATAACTTCACCGCCTTCTTCAATAATATCGGTTTGTCTTTCAAATTCGTATTCAATCGCTCTGACTAAAGCTTTAAAACTATTTACATTTTTAATTTCTGCCCTTGTACCAAATTCCTTTTGACCTCTCGGACGAACAGAAATATTTGCGTCAGCTCTCATTGAGCCTTCTTCCAAGTTGCCGTCGCAAACGCCTATGTATCTTAAAATATTTCTTAACTGCTCAACGTACTCTCTAGCTTCTTCTGATGAGCGCATATCAGGTTCTGAAACTATTTCTAACAATGGAGTCCCTGCACGGTTTAAGTCAACAAGTGAATAAGATGAACCGTATAACCCAGCTGCACCGGCATGTACAAGTTTTCCGGCGTCTTCTTCCAGGTGTGCACGAGTTATACCGATTTTTTTATTTGAAATTTGTACCCATCCGCCAAGGCAAATAGGCTCGTCAAATTGCGAAATTTGATAACCTTTTGGCAAATCGGGATAAAAATATTGTTTCCTATCAAATTTGCATCTTTTTGGAATTTGAGAATTTAGTGCAAGACCTGTCAATATACCCATCCTTACTGCTTCTTTATTTAAAACAGGTAAAACACCGGGCATACCAAGTGTAATAGCAGATGTTTGCGTATTTGGGTCTTTACCGAATTGTGCACCGTCAGGTGCAAATATTTTTGTATTAGTCTTTAATTGAGCGTGCACTTCAAGCCCAATTACCATTTCATATTTTTCTTTCATATCCTCAAGCGACATGTTCTCTCCTTGCTTCAAGCTCTTTTAAAACAAATATATCATAAAAATATTTATTAAAAAATTAATAATTCTTAATATTTTGTGAAAATTGCGCACATTATTTATATCTGTTGAGTTTATTTATATATGGAAGTGGAGTACAAATATGAGTTATCCTTTGTATAGTAATCAACAACAATATATGCCGCAATGTGTTCCTACTGCATCATGTGGTGCTGTTTCTATTAACATTATGAATCCGACTGTTGGCATGGCAAATCCTATGTGCCAGCCGTATCAAAATGGTGTTTATCAGTATCCTGCAACCAGTTATTATTCGGGACAACCTTCTCAAATGTCCTATCCTATGAATTATAATAATAACATTAATACTAATACCAATGCTCTAAATTCAGTTCCGAATGAAAATTCTATACCTGTGCCTCCCGCACCTGTAACGCAAGATTCTTCAAAAACTGAAAATAGTAAAACCGAGAAAAAAGAAGAAGAATTGAAGGAAAAAATACCTTTAACTGATGATTATATTAAGACATTAGAAAATTATTTAAATTCTCAGGATTCTAAAGTTCGCCTAATGGGTGCAAAAGATGTTCTTGAAAGATTTAAAGAAGATTCAAGCAGAAAGAATGATGTAGCTTTAACTGCACTCTTAAATAAAATATTACAAGATCCCAATTCTGCCGTTAGGTTTCTCGGGTTAACAACACTTGATGCGGGTTATGCTAAGGGTAATGAACAAACTATAGAGTTGCTAAAGGCAATACAGGCTGATGGTCAAAAAGAATACGGGGAAGACTCTTTGCTTGCCTCTCAAATTCTGCTTAAATTAAGTGCGGGAGACAAGGTTAAGTATAAACCCGATAATGCTCAAAATGATGCAACTGGTCAAAATGCTGACAAGGAGGTTGCATAATGGGTCTTTTAAACATTGCATCAAAAACAGCTGCCCTGCTTGCAACGGGAGCTTCGTTGTATGATATTCATAAGCTTGGTGTTAGAAAAGCAAATATTAAGCGTGAAAGCAATTACGCCGATGATTTTATCGCTCAAAATTTAGGCTCTTCAAAATTAAATTATCCGAGTGAAAAACACAATGCAATGAAAAACTGGATTATGAGTTTTCAGTACCCTTTGCAACTTTCTGAAGTTTGGAATACCATAAGCGGCTACGTTAGCGGTGCAATTGACGGTATAGGTCATAATCTGGCGACACTGGGTTTTTCGGCTCTAAGCTTTTTTGCTAAAAAAGACGGCTTGAAAAAAGTTGGTGTGCTGGGTCTTGGAATCTCAGTTGCTTGGGATTTTATTAAAAACAGTACAAATTTGTTTGAAAGAACGGATTATTTAAGAAGAAAATAAGACCTATGATTTAACATAACTTTACATTTGTATAAAAAATAGCAATTAATTTTTATCACAAGATTTATATCAGCAGTAAAAAGTAATATTCATAAAGGAGATTATATATGATACAACCGCAGTATTTTCAACAGCAGTACCCTCAAGCCCCTTCTGCAGTAAGCATTAATATTTATGAACCAAAGAGCTACGGTTCTGCTCCTGCGCAACAAGTTCCATACGGGTACACTAATCAATTGTATGGCATGCCTCAAACCTCGGCATGGGCTCCACAATCGATGAATTATGCGCAATCTCCTTTTCAACAATATGCAATTCCTCAATATGTTCCGCAACAAATGCCTCAACAGCCGACTGTTCCATTGACACAAGCAAATGTTACGACTTACCCTGTTGCGCCTCAGCCAATGCCGCAAACAGCAATAGAAACACAGCAAGATGTTCAAACGGTAGCACAACCTGAAATGCCTGTTGTAGAGAATAAGGAAGATGAAAATGCACCTAAGGTAAACACTGATGCGCTTGTTGCAGATTTAAAAAACAATGACTACAATGTGCAATACGAAGCAATAACTTCTATTGCAAACTTTAGCCAAGCTACACCCGATATTGCGCTTCAGGTAGTTACAGACCCAATTAAGCAATCTTTAATTGATATTATTAAAACAGATACAAGTAAATTGCCAGATATGACTGAAGAACAAAAAGCAATTTCTGCAAAAAAAGATAAAGGCGAAAAAATTACACCTGAAGAACAAGCAATACTTGATAAACCTTCAGAAAGATTGAATGCTGATAAAAACCGTGTATTTGCACTATTTACACTGGCAATGATTCAAAAACTTTCCAGAGATAATGAAGCACAATACGCTAAGTTCCAAACAGAACAAGGTAAACAAGCACCGGCTCCAGTAGGTTTAAAAGATATGATGGGTTATAACGAAATTGTTAACACAATTCAAAATGATACCAACGGACAAATAAGGGCGGCTGCGGTTCAAGCACTTCAATACATTGCTAAGCCCGAAGAAAAAGCTGAAGTTGAACAAATACTTCAACCTGCGCTAAATGATGCTGATCCGACTGTTAAACAAGTTGCACAGGATGCACTTACAAAACTTGGACAAGCTCCTGTACAGGAAAGCGCACCCGTAGAAGTTAAAGATGACCAAAATAAAAAAGCTGCATAGTTTAATCTCATAAATAAGCACAAAAAATAATCTAAACTATTGCAAAAATATAAATCCGCATTAATAAGTTTTTTAAATGCGGATTTTTTATTAAAAATTATTAAATGTTTGTATAAACCGATTTAGTATTGTTAAATAATTATATGAGTAAAATTACCAGATTTGACACAAAAAACAACAATAAAAAAATTGCACAGCTGAAGTCTTACCTCGGGTTTGAATATATAAAACTCAAAAAAGATGTAAATGGACTAGAATTTAATATTGAACACTTATTCGAGTATGCAAAACAAAACCGATATAACATTTCGGTTGCAAGAAAAGTTGATAATAATACATTTGTTTATAATTTTTTTGTTGAAGGTACAAAGCTAAATATCTTTTTTGATGCTTATTTTAATGGTAAAATTGAAGGCGAGATTATAGACATTGATAAATTAAAACCGGAAAATCTTGCATGAGTGTATTTTTAGACGAATTTGCACTGATTTTATCCTCTTGTGAGCGCCCATCTCGCTACATAGGGGACGAGTTTCTTAGTGCAAATAAAGATTTTAATGCTGCAAAAGTACGTGTTGCTTTTGTTTTTCCCGATAAATATGAAATTGGTATCAGTAATTTCGGGCATAAAATCTTGTATCATATAGTTAATTCTAATCCTAATTTTATGGCGGATAGAGCTTATGCGCCTGATAAAGATTTTCTTGAATTATTAAGTAAATATGATAAAAAATTATATGGTCTTGAGTCTAAAAAACCATTAAACAGCTTTGACTTTCTTGGTTTTGCACTCCAGTATGAAATGTCTTATACTACCATTTTAAAATTGTTAGAGTTTTCAGACATTCCTGTTTTTTCTTCAGCAAGAAGCGAAGAACATCCTATCATTTTTGCAGGCGGACCTTGTGCATATAACCCTGCTCCAATAAGCGAGTTTATTGATTTATTTATAATTGGTGATGGCGAAGAGGTAATTGTAGAAATTTTAGATACTTATAATAAAATTAAAGCAAGCTCAAGAGATGATATACTAAAAGAATTGTCGAGAATTGAGGGGGTTTATTGTCCTAAATTTCCAAAAAGAACTACAAAAAGAATATTTATCCCAAACAAAGAATCACATCCTACAAAATCACCTATATCGCACTTTGTAAGCGTTCATGATAGAGCTACAGTTGAAATTCGCCGAGGTTGTGGCAGATTATGCCGTTTTTGTCAAAGTGCTCATACAAATTTACCTGTAAGAGAACGCAACATGGATGATATAATTTCACTTGCCTGTGATTATGTTAGAAATACAGGTTATGACGAGTATTCATTACTCTCACTTTCTTCAAATGACCATACAAATATTGAAGAAATAATTGCTGTTTTAAATGATTATTTTAAAGGTAGCGGGATAAATGTTTCCTTACCAAGTCAACGTGCCGATAAATTCTCTTTAAAACTTGCGCAATTAATGCAACAAGAGAAAAAAGCCACAATTACAATTGCACCGGAAGCCGGTAGCCAACGCATGCGTGATGTTATTAATAAAAATCTGACTCAAGAACAAATCTTAAATGCCGTTTTATCTTGTGTAAGGTGTGGTTGGGATAAAATTAAATTTTATTTTATAATTGGTCTTCCATTCGAACAGGACGAAGATGTTTTAGCAATTGCTGATTTAATAAAAACCATTAATTTCAATTGTAAAAATGAAGGACTTAAGATACCCTCTATAACTTGTTCAATTTCTGTTTTTGTTCCAAAGCCTCACACTCCTTTTGGCTGGCATGGGCAAAATACAATAGCTGAAATAGAAAGAAAAAAACAACTTCTTTTATCAAGAAAACCTGAAATAAAAAATGCAAAATTAAATTTTCATTCTCCAAGAGTTTCACAACTTGAGGCATATTTTACTCGTGCCGGCATTGAGGCAGGTAAATTTATTTATCAATTATATAAAAACGGTTCTTATCTGGATTCTTGGGAAGAAAATATAGATTTTGATTTATATTCTTCATTAGCTGAAAAATTGGGTATTGATTTTGCAAAAGAGGCTTGCACAACATTTGATCCTAATTGTGAAATACCCTGGGATATTATTAATACAGGTATTAATAAGCAGTGGTTAATTGGCGAATACGAAAAAGCAAAATTGGCACACAGTACAATTCCATGTGAAGTTAAGTGCTCTAATTGCGGAGTTTGTACGAACTTGAAGACCAAAAAGTATTACGATAAAAAGGTTAATTTGTAAGTTTTTCAACCATTGAGATGAAATTCATAATATCGATCGGTTTTGTAATGTAATTGTCGCACCCCAGTGCTTTTGCGGTTTGCTTATCTTTATCCATTGCAAATGCTGAAACAATAAGTGTTTTAGGGTATTTTATTTTTTTCTCATTTAATTTTTTTAAAAGTGAAAAACCATCAAGTTCGGGCAATTGTATATCAAGAATCATTAGGTCGTAATGGTTTTGTTTTATTGTATTGTAGGCTTCAAGTCCGTCATAATTTTTTGTAACATTATACCCTTTTGTTTCAAGTATGTCTGCAAAAAGTTTCATATTGGTTGGATTGTCTTCAACTATAAGGATTTTTTTCATACAATTGCTCCTTTTAATAGTACCTTGAAAGTCGTACCTTCATTTGGAGCACTCTCGAGAGTAATTTTTCCTTTGTGTAGTTTAACAAGTTCTTTAGTAATTGTAAGACCAAGTCCGGTCGAGCTTTGACCTTTTGTATAAATATTATTTAAATGAACAAATTTTGTAAAAATTTTATTATGATATTTTTTGTCTATACCTATCCCGTTGTCTTGAACTTCAAGTATAAAGTCTTTTCCTGTAAAAGATGTGCGTATTTCAATTTTGCCGTTTTCGGGGGTAAATTTAATTGCATTGCTGAGCAGATTGTATAAAATTTGCTGTAATTTTTGGTAATCTGCCATTATGTTTTTATCGCATTTATTAATGAAATTTACTTTTATTGACTTTTGCTCAAAAAGTGGCGTTAAAATGTTTATTACTTCTTGAATAACACTTTGCGAGGAAAGCTCGCAAAGTGAAACTTTCATTGCTTTTGATTCAATTTTTGATAAATCTAAAATTTCATTTATCATACCAAGTAAGTGTAAGCTTGAAATTTGAATATCCTTAATATATTCTTCCTGTTTAGCATTTAATTCACCAAAAATTTTACAACCCAGAGCTTGCGAAAACCCTATAATTGCATTTAGAGGTGTTCTTAATTCATGAGATATATTTGCCAAAAATGCGTTTTTTGTTTTATCTAGCTCCAAAAGTTTTTTATGTTGTTTTTCTATTATTTCATAAGCTGAATTTTTCTCTAATATGCTATCTTGCAATGCCTTAAGTTGCATTTTGAATACGTCATTAAGTTCATAATCTTTTATTAAATAAGCAATTATACTTACTATGGCTTCAAATTCTTTTGATTCTTCCTGTGTAAAGTCGTCATCTTTAGCAGCTATTACAAAACCAAAAAGCGAGTTTCTGATTAATAGCTTTGAGCATATAATATTTAAGCTATTTTTTAGCTTAAATGTAATTTCACTTGTAGAATTTAATTTTTTGTTAATATCTTCATTAAGTAAAAATTTCGAATTATTGGGATAGCTCCCTTTAAGTTCGTAGCTTTTTGAATTGACAAAATAAATGCCCAAATACTTTGCATTAATAACGTCATTAATTTCTTCAAGAATTTTGTTGTAAAAATCAGTTTCATTAATTTCGTTATTGTTTATAAGCGAAGTTATTAGGGCTAATGTTTTTGTATATTTAGTATTCATTGCACGATTATATGCCGTTTTAATATATCGGGCAAATTTTTAACATTTATTGAATATTTAAACGATAACCGCCTTTTGTTGCGTTTTGCAGAATATCCTCATTTATTTTTGTTCTGAGATTTTTAATATACTTGTAAACATAATCTGTAGGTAAATCCAGCACGCTTGCCAGGTCTTTTGCGTATACAATCTCATTTTTGTTTTTAATAAAATGTTCAAGAACAGCTTGTTCTCTTTGTGTTAACGATTTTTTAAATGTGATTTTGTATGATGAAGTCAAATCTTTTGATTTATCTTCTTTTTTCATTGTTTCATTTTGCATCTGTACTGATTTTTTTGCAATTTTCAGCACTTGTTCTTTTGGTTTTTCGTTTTTTATTTCTGAAACAGATGCAGCAAATTTTTCATTTTTAAGTACTATATCAACAATATCTCTGGTTTGTTTTTCTTCTTTCAAGGTTTTACCCAAGCGTTTGGCGTACTCCTCTAATGTAATTTTTTCAAGAGAGCTTCTCCATTGTTTTATTTCTTCTTTGCTTAAGTATTCACTCATTAACTGTTCCTCTTTATGTGTGATGTCTTATCCGTTCCTATTCTTTATAGCACACTTTATGTTCAAAAATCAGCAAATATTTCATAAAGTAAATTTTTTTTTATTTATTTAAAAATTGTCAAAAAAGGGTTGACAATAAAAAATGAGCCTTGCAAAACAAGGCTCATTATATGTTTTTGTATGTACTAGTCGTCAGCGTGTCCTGCTGTTCCCAATACATCTTTCATTTTGTGTATAACCATTTCTTTAACAGCAGTTCTGCCAGGACCCATATATTCACGTGGGTCAAATTTTTCAGGGTGTTCTATAAAGAATTCACGAATTGTAGATGTCATTGCAAGTCTTAAGTCTGTATCGATATTGATTTTTGCAACGCCATGTTTTGAAGCGTAGTTAAGCATATCCTCGGGAACACCTTGAGCATCAGGTAATTTACCGCCATATTTGTTGCATTTGTCAACAAATGCTTTTGGAACTGATGATGAACCGTGAAGTACAAGCGGATAATCAAAGCCAACAACATCGTTAACTGCTTTTTTAATTTCAGCAAGTCTTTCAAAGTCAAGTTTAGCTTCACCTTTGAATTTGTAAGCACCGTGAGAAGTGCCTATTGCAACAGCTAAAGAGTCGCAACCTGTTTCTTTAACAAATCTTGCAGCTTCTTCAGGGTCGGTGTAAGTTGAATCTTTTGCATGAACTTTAACATCATCTTCCACACCTGCTAATTTACCAAGTTCGGCTTCTACTGAAACGCCTCTTGCATGAGCATATTCAACTACTTGTTTTGTAAGAGCAATGTTTTCTTCAAGCGGGAATCTTGAACCGTCTATCATAACTGAAGAAAAACCGCCGTCAATGCAAGATTTGCAAATATCAAAATCTGCACCGTGGTCTAAGTGAAGTGCAATTGGAACTGTAGTTGTTGCAAGTGCTGCTTCAACAAGTTTAATTAAATATGTTTGATTAGCATATTTTCTAGCACCTGCTGAAACTTGCAAAATGATTGGAGAGCGAGTTTCTTCAGCAGCTTCTGCTATACCTTGTAAAATTTCCATGTTGTTAACATTGTAAGCACCAATGGCATATTTACCAGCAAGTGCTTTTTTGAACATTTCACCTGTTCCAACGAGTTTTCTTTCTGCCATAAAAATAATCCTCATTAATGTACCGTATACGGGTGTAATTTTATAACAAAAGTTAATTTAATACAAGCTGATATTTTGTATTTACACGCTCTTAAAAAAACTGTATAATTTTAACATACAGTATAATGGGAGTGTTACAATGGAAAATTTAAAAATTGCAATCGGATGTGATCACGGTGGTTTTCATCTGAAAGAAAAAATTCTTGAATATCTTGGTGTTCATAACATTGAATATAAAGATTTTGGCATATATACATTAGAACAAAGCGATTATCCTATTGTTGCCAAAGAAGTTGCCCAAGAAGTTGCGGCAGGAAATTTTGACAGAGGAATTTTGGTTTGCGGTACAGGTATTGGCATGTCGGTTACTGCTAATAAAACAAAAGGAATTCGTGCTGTATGCTTGGAAAATACGTACTCTGCACGTGTTTCTCGTGCCCATAATAATGCTAATATTCTTTGCCTTGGTGAACGAGTAATCGGACAAAATCTTGCGTTAGACATAGTAGATGTTTGGCTAAAAACAGGTTTTGAAGGCGGAAGACATAAACGCAGAATTGACATGATTGAATAGTAAAAATTAATTGAAACTCAATATTTTTGTTGTAATATTGAACTATAGAATTAGTAATATTTAGGAAGTTTATAACAATGTTTGAAAGATTTACCGAAAAAGCTATACGTGTGATTATGTTGGCACAAGAAGAAGCAAGGCGTTTGGGGCATAATTTTGTCGGCACCGAACAAGTCTTGCTTGGGCTAATCGGAGAAGGCACAGGAATTGCTGCAAAAACTCTTAAGTCAATGGGTGTTACGATTAAAGAAGCACGTGCTCAAGTAGAAAAAATTATTGGTCGAGGAAGCGGCTTTGTGGCTGTTGAAATACCTTTTACCCCTCGTGCGAAAAAGGTTCTTGAATTATCTTGGGATGAAGCAAGACAGCTTGGGCATAATTATATAGGAACTGAACATTTGCTTTTGGGTTTAATCCGTGAGGGTGAAGGTGTAGCGGCAAAAGTACTTGAAAATCTTGGCGTAGACCTTAACAAATGCAGAAGCAACGTTATAAAACTTCTGGGTGAAACAAAAACTGGTACATCCGGTTCTCAGACAGCTACTCCCGGGGCATCACAAAGTAAAGTTAAAACACCAAGTTTAGATGAATTTGGTACAGATTTAACTTTGGCTGCTCAAGAAATGCGTTTAGATCCGGTTGTAGGTCGTGAAAAAGAAATTGAAAGAGTTATACAAATTCTTGCAAGACGCACAAAAAATAATCCTATTTTAATTGGCGAGCCGGGTGTAGGTAAAACCGCAATTGCGCAAGGTTTGGCACAAAAAATAGTTGACTGTGAAGTACCGGATATTCTTGAAAATAAAAAAATTATCCAATTAGATATGGGGCTTTTGGTTGCAGGAACAAAATATCGTGGCGAATTTGAAGAACGTCTTAAAAAAATAATGGATGAAATACGTCAAGCAGGAAATGTTATTCTTGTTATTGACGAAATGCATACATTAATTGGTGCAGGTGCAGCTGAAGGCGCAATTGATGCTGCAAATATCTTAAAGCCGGCGCTTTCAAGAGGTGAAATTCAAGTTATTGGTGCAACTACGCTTGATGAGTATAGAAAACATATTGAAAAAGATTCTGCACTTGAAAGGCGTTTCCAATCTGTAATTATTGATCAGCCTTCAATTGAAGAAACTATCGAGATAATTAGAGGTTTAAAACCAAAATACGAGGAGCATCATAAGCTAATTATATCTGATGAAGCTATTGTTGCCGCAACAGAGCTGTCAAGTAAATTTATAACAGAAAGATTTTTACCCGATAAGGCAATAGATATTATTGATGAAGCAAGTTCAAAAGTGCGCTTGAATGTTTCTGCACTTCCGCCTGAAGGTAGAGAATTGGAAAAACAATTAAAAACAATAATTAAAGAAAAAGAAGATGCAATTAGAAATCAAGAATTTGAGAAAGCGTCGGATTTGCGTGATGATGAAGCAAACTTAAAAGATAAGATTCGTGAAGTTCAAGATAAATGGCGTAATGAACAAGATGAAAATAAGCCCACTGTTGGGGTTGAAGAAGTTGCACAAGTCATTTCCACTATCACGGGTATACCTGTTACTAAAATTACGGAAGGTGAATCGCAAAGATTGCTTAAACTTGAAGATACCCTGCATTCTCGTGTAATTGGTCAGCATGAGGCAGTGGTTTCAATCTCTAAAGCAATTCGCCGTGCTCGTGTTGGTCTTAAAAGTCCAAATCGTCCTATTGGAAGCTTTATTTTCTCAGGTCCTACGGGGGTTGGTAAAACAGAGCTCGCTAAAGCACTTGCCGAGGCGGTCTTTGGCTCTGAAGATAACATGATAAGAATTGATATGTCTGAGTTTATGGAAAAACACACGACTGCAAAACTTATCGGCTCTCCTCCCGGGTATGTAGGCTATGATGACGGCGGACACATGACTGAATTGGTTCGTAAAAAACCATACTCGGTAATTCTTTTTGACGAAATTGAAAAAGCCCACCCTGATGTATTTAATATTATGCTGCAAATATTGGATGACGGTCGCTTAACTGATTCTAAAGGTCGTCATGTAAGCTTTAAAAATACAATTATTATCATGACATCAAATGTTGGTGCGCACATGATTCAAAACACAGCAAAATTAGGCTTTTCTGTTTCAAATGACGAGAAAAAAGATAAATATGAAAAATTAAAAGAAACAGTTATGGAAGAACTTAAAAAAGCTTTCAGACCTGAGTTTTTAAACAGAATTGATGACATAATTGTCTTTGCTCACTTAAATAAAGAAGAAATTAGACAGATTGTTGATTTAATGTTAAATGATTTGTTTAAGCGATTGGGCGAGCGTGAGCTCTCCATTGAAGTTACTGATGCCGCCAAAGATTATCTGGCAAAAGAAGGTTATTCTGAAACTTACGGTGCAAGACCTCTGCGCAGAGTAATTCAAAAGAAAGTTGAAGATGTCCTTGCTGAAGAAATTTTGACGGGCAATTACCAACCACATGATGAGTTAGTAATGGATGTTAGAGATGAGCAAATTATAATAGAGAAAAAAGCTAAATAATTATTAAGAATTGTAAATCTTTTTATTACAAACGCCTAAATGATAAGCATTTGGGCGTTTGTATATTTTATTTTCTAAAAATTTAATTATTATTTGACAAAATATTTTATTTATCAATTTTATGTTAATGTATATCGTTTTTGTAATAGAAAGTTTGTAATGTATTGCTGCTCCTTGCCTAATGAATTGCTTAAGTGTGACAATGCTAATGCCGTATATCTTGTTGAAAGCGACAAAATAGTTCGTTCAAACTTGCGTCAGCATTTTAAAAGAACAAGAAAATTTTGTGTTGTTGGCGAGGCTGCTTATGAAGAAAATTATACGGATAGCCTTTATGAAAGTTCACCAAACATAGTAATATTTTCATCTTTTTGCGGATCTGATAAACAATATGAGCAAATTAAAAAAATTCATTGTGAATCACCTTTAATTAAAAAAGTTGTTTTATCCAAAAGTGTTGATGAAGCTGAATTTTGTACATCTGTTATTGCAGGTGTTAAAGGCTATTGCTCGCTTAAATGTGAGCCTGACGAACTTTTGCGCGCAATTGAACTAATAGCACGTGGCAATTCGTATTATGATAATAGTATGAGCAATTTTATTTGCAGACTGATAACACACATGAATCAGATGCACCAGTTACCTATAGATAAACCTATTGAAGAACAAATTGACTTAACGGATAGAGAATTAGAAGTTATTTCAATTGCGGCTAAATGTGACGATTATGAGGATATTGGACGTGTATTATGTATTTCAAAACATACAGTTAAAATGCATTTGACAAGTATATATAAAAAACTTGGTGTAAAAAACAAATTGCAAGCAATTCTAAAATTACAGAATAAAATTTATGAATTTAAATTTTAATTTCATATTTACATTTTTTTACCATTTAGTTAAGATATTATTACTCTCTGGAGAGGTGTCCGAGTGGTTTAAGGTGCAAACCTGGAACGTTTGTGTGGGGGCAACTCCACCGGGGGTTCGAATCCCCCCCTCTCCGTTTTTAGACTTTTGTCCGATGTTTTATTTAGTTTTTGCCTTAATAATGAACATAAAAGGAGATTTTTTATGTTTTACAATGTATTAAAGGCACAAGATATTATTGAGCTTGACGGAGCAAAATTCCAAAGAAAAACTTTGCTTGAAGATGACGGTAGCAGTCTAAACATAGCAGTACTGAAAAAAGATGAAATTATCGACACTCATACTTCTACTTGTGATGCTGCAGTGTATGTCATTGATGGTGAAATTGAGCTGCATTTTGATGCGCAAAAATTCTTATTGGATGAAGGTGATATACTTATGTTTAAAAAGGATGTGCAACATAAGGTTTTAGCGCTTAAGGATTCTAAATTTTTTATTATAAAAATTTAACTTACCAAAACTTCATAACCGCTTTTAATGAGTCGATTTTTAAAATTATCAACAACATCTTTTTGTGGCGGGTCTACATTTAAAGTGTAATTCAATCCGAGCTTTTTCCATTTTTCTATTCCCATTTTGTGATATGGTAAAAGCTCGATTTTTTCTATTATTCCCCTATATTCATCCAGAAAATTAATTAAATCATTTATATAACTTTCATCTGTTGTATATGTTGGGACAAGTACCTGTCTTATCCAGATTTTTTTGTTTTTCTGTTTTAAATAGTCTAAAAATTTTATTACTTTAATGTTATCCCTTCCTGTCAGTTCAATGTGTTTTTTAGTATTTAAATGTTTTATATCTAATAATATCAAATCCGTGTTTGATATAACTTCTTCAATTTCTTTTGTAACGTCAATATATCCGCAAGTATCAACAACTGTGTGTATATTATTTTGCTTTAATTTTTTAAACAGTTCAAGTACAAATTCTGCCTGTAGCAAGGGTTCACCGCCTGATACAGTAACGCCCCCGCCTGAGAAGTTAAAAAAATCTTTATATTTTAATATGTCTGCCAAAACATTATTAACAGTTTTAATTCCAAGTGGATTTTTTGCCCATGTATCTGGATTATGGCAGTATTTACAGCGAAAGGGACACATTTGGAAAAATATAACATACCTTATGCCGGGACCATCAACAGTGCCACCTGTTAGTATTGAATGTATATAGCCAATTTTATCAGTCATTTTCATGCATAAAAAGCGCAGGAACATCCTGCGCTTTAGTATTTGTTTTAGAATTTATCGTGGAATGTTCTTGAAATAACATCTTCTTGCTGTGCCCTTGTAAGTTTAATAAAGTTCACAGCATATCCTGAAACCCTGATTGTTAACTGAGGGTATTTTTCCGGATGTTCCATTGCATCTTTTAATGTTTCTCTGTCGAGCACATTAACATTTATGTGTTGACCCATATTTGTCATATAACCATCTAACATACCCTTTAGATTGTTTATTCTGTCTTCTTCGGTTTTTCCTAATGAATTTGGAATAATTGAAAATGTATTTGAAATTCCATCTTTTGCATGTTTAAAGGGTAGTTTTGCAACCGAGCAAAGGGATGCAAGTGCTCCGCATTCATCCCTGCCATGTAGAGGGTTTGCGCCGGGGGCAAAAGGAACATTTGCCTTTCTACCGTCCGGTGTATTGCCTGTTTTTTTACCATATACAACATTTGATGTTATTGTAAGAATTGATTGTGTAGGTATTGCATTTCTATATGTCGGCAATTTTTCAATTTTATTCATGAATTTTTCAACTAATTTAGTTGCAATTTCATCAACTCTGTCGTCATTGTTGCCGAATTTTGGGAAATCGCCTTCTATTTCAAAATCAATTGCTATACCTTGTTCGTTTCTGATTGGCTTGACTTTTGCATATTTAATTGCACTTAATGAGTCAACTGTTACTGAAAATCCTGCTATGCCACAACCTAATTTTCTTACAACATTTTGCTCCATTAGTGCAAGTTGTGCTTTCTCATAGTAGTATTTGTCATGCATAAAGTGGATTATGTTTAGTGCATTTACATAAGTTGTTGCAAGCCATTCCATCATTGCATCAAATTTTTCAATTACTTCATTATAATCTAAATATTCTGATGTAATGGGTTCAAAACCATGCGCAACTGTTGCGAATGATTTTTCATCAACGCCGCCGTTAATTGCATATAAAAGTGCTTTCGCAAGGTTTGCACGTGCACCAAAGAATTGCATTTCCTTACCGATAATCATAGGGGAAACACAGCAAGCAATGCCGTAGTCATCGCCAAACATAGGACGCATTAAATCATCGTTTTCATATTGTATTGATGAAGTATTTATTGAAAGTTTTGAACAGAATTTTTTAAAATTATCGGGTAAATTTACTGACCATAGAACTGTCATATTTGGTTCAGGTGCAGGTCCGAGGTTAGTGAGTGTATGCAGCATTCTATAGCAGTTTTTTGTAACTAAAGTTCTGCCATCGTCGCCCATACCACCAATAGATTCTGTTACCCAAACAGGATCGCCGCTAAAGAGTTCGTTATACTCAGGTGTTCTTAAGAAACGTACCATTCTTAATTTAATAACGAAATCATCCATTATTTCTTGCGCTTCTTCTTCAGTTAATATTCCGTTTTTAATATCTCTTTCACTATATATATCAAGGAATGTAGAAACTCTACCAAGCGACATTGCAGCACCGTTTTGATCTTTAATTGCTGCAAGATAGCCAAAATATGTCCACTGAACTGCTTCACGGAAATTATTTGCAGGTTTTGAAATATCATAACCATAGGTTTGTGCCATTCTTTTCATTGCTTCAAGTGCAAGTATTTGTTCAGACAGTTCTTCTCGTTCCCTAATTATATCTGATGTCATATTTAATCCATCTGATGAAGCTTTTTCAGCTTGTTTTTCTTCAATAAGTCTGTCTATACCATATAGCGCAACACGTCTGTAATCTCCAATTATCCTGCCTCTACCGTACGCATCAGGCAGTCCTGTTATAATTCCGCTTTTTCTGCAAGCTCGAATTTGTGGTGTATATGCTTGAAAAACCCCTTCGTTGTGTGTTTTTCTGTATTTTGTAAAAATTTCTTTTACTTTCTCATCTTCTTTTAAACCATAAGCCTTGCAAGATGCTTCTACCATTCTGTGCCCGCCATAAGGCATTATTGCTCTTTTTAATGGTGCATCGGTTTGAAGTCCCACTATTAATTCGTCTTCAATATCGATGTAACCTGCTTTATAAGCATCAATTTCAGATGGTGTTGAAACATCCGCATCTAAAAGCCCATTATTTTCATGTTCTTTTTTCATTAGTTCGAGAACTTTATTCCAAAGTCTTAAAGTCCTTTGTGTAACCGGTGCTAAAAATGAATCATCGCCTTCATAAGGTGTATAGTTGTTTTGTATAAAATCTACGACATCAATATTATTTTGCCACGTGTCACCTTTAAAACCTTGCCAACAAGGCATAGTTTTATCAAGAGTACATTCCATTATTTCCTCCTTTATATAAAATGTAGTGTTGTTAATAAATTAATTATCGGCATTTATAAAATGCTAGTCTAACAAACACTAAAATTATATTTAAGATATTCATGAAAGTCAAATTTTGCCATAAGTTAATTTTTCGTGATTGTGTAACAAAAAGTTTACAATTTAAGATATTTTTTAAACTTTTCATGCATTTATGTCGAAGTATGATTTGTAGTATTAATGTATAACTAGTAAAGGATGGCTCTATGGGAACTAATGTTAATCTCTCGGATGTATTAAAAAAAATTGCATCTGATGCCGGTTTTATCTCCTCTGCCGGTGACAAATTTAAACAAGGAGAATCACTTGAAGTGCTATTTGTATCAGGTAGCGGTTCAAACAAATTAGACTCTCTTGTATTAAAAGATACAAGCGGTGATAATTACAGTATTTCAGCTCAAAGTTTGCAAGGATTCTTATCGGATGATGAGTACAATGCTCTTATTAATGGTGGAACAGCGCAAAAAGTTGATACTTCAGAAGTTGCCAATAGCACTCAAATTGTTTTGGGTAGTACGGTAGAAAATGTTAATAATACTACACCAGTTGATGCAACAACGAATGTCGAAGCAACAGAAGCTACTCAAGGTTCAGAAGCAATCAAACAGGAAATCGAACAGTTACAGTTACAACGTGAAGTAAATCAACAATCTATGGAATCTCTGAAAAGTCAAATTGAAGACTTAAGAGAAATAATCGAACAGTCTATTGCTGATGCTCTTGATAAAATGGAAGAAATTGAAGAAGAGCAAAAGAAAAAAGCTGAAGAAGTAGTTGCGCAAGAATTGAAAAAATATAAAGAATCTAACGGCGAAATGTCGCAAGATGAATTTAGTGCAAATGTAAAATCAGCTCTTGCTGCTATTAACCCATCAATGGGTGATGCGATATCAGATTTGATGACTGCTGATAATAATATGGCATTAATGAGCAATCTGCTTGGTCAGTTAAATCAAAAAATTGATATAGATAAACAGCTTGCAAGCCAAATTGATACTAAACAAACAGCTTATGATGAAGCACTTGCTGCAGAGGAAGCTGCAAAGAAGGCTGCTGAAGAAGCTGCAAAAACAAGCTCATGTGAATGTCCTGACCCGATTGGTGCTAATTTTGGCGAAAGCTTAGATTTTGACCTTGATGGTGATGGTGATGCAGGTCAAATTCAAATTGACTTTTTCTACGATGAAGACGGTGATGGTAAGATTAATTCACTTGATGACTTTGTAGGTGCAAAAGCCGATGCAGCAGGCGGCGATGGTTGGGACGAAATGTCAGTTATGGACCTTGATGGCGATGGAACAATTACAGACGATGAAATGGCGCAAAGTGGTGTCAAAGTTATGGTCACTGAAATTGACGACGACGGTACGAAATCTCAACGTGCTATGACTATGGACGAATTTACAGAACAAGTCGGCAAGGGTGATTTAGAAATATCAGCTCAAAAACATGACGAAATTGACACTAACGTAACAGGACCATTTGGTTTTAGTGACAATGAAAATAATGAATTGCTTGGCACATTCGACATAGGCTTTAGCGATGATGAAAGTGTTGACACGGTTGGTTACCAAACACGTGACGATGCAGGCTGGCTTGTAGAAAATTATGCGGATAACATGGACATTGAAAATCTAAAAGCTCAAGGTGTTGATGTTTCTGCCGTTGAGGGCACTCAAGCTGCTACAGAAACTAATGAAATTGCAGCCCAATATGAACAATTCTCAAAACAATATGCTGAAGAAGTTATACCTCAACTTCAACAACAAATTGTAGAAGCTTATTCAGAACTTGGACTGTCACAAGAAGCTATTGAAGTATTTAAAGACTTGGCTGAAGCAACAGCTGAAGTTGAGGGTGCAAAAATAGCTGATGAAATTGAAGCTAAAGAAAAAGAGGCTCTTGAAGAAGCAGAGTCTGCAGAAGAAGCAGAAGAATCTGAAGAAACCGAAGAAACTGAAGATGATTCTGTAACTACTGATGAAACTTTAGAAGTTCCCGATGCTGAGATAGCTGACACTACAGCAGATGAAACTGTTGCAGAAGAAGTTGAGCAAGAACTTCTGATTGACGAAGAGCCGGATGAAATGTTTTAATAAATAGCTTAAACGCCCCGAAAGGGGCGTTTTTATATTATTCCCTTATGTTTAAATATACGATAGTATGTGCGCATTGTTGATATAATTTTACGTTTTTTAGGCATCTTAAACAAAAATATTAAAGGTATAGCAAGTATACACATTAATGACATAAGTAAAAATACATCATAGAATGCGCATAATTTTGATTGTGTAAGCATTTGTTTATATAAGTATCCGTTTGCTTTTTTTGCTGCCAATATTGGTGCGTAGTAAGTCATAAATTTTGTCTTAAGTACCATTAATTTGTAATGAAAATTTAAATTAGTCGGCGAAAGATAAGCTACAAGATAATTTTGGTGAATTTGGGACACCCTTGTTACAAAAGTTGAAACTGCGGAAGTCGAAACAGCGGTAACAATATTTTTAAATAGCGCATGTAATCCTGCAGCATCTGCAAGCTTTGTCTTGGAAAGGGTTATAAATGACAGTGCGCTAACAGGTACAAAAGTTACCGCAATTCCTATTCCTAAAATTACATTGGGTAAAATAATACTCTCAAGTGATGAAGTTGTATTTAGCCTTGAAAACATAAAAACAGCAGATGCCATAATTATGAGTCCTATGACAGTTAGCAGCCTGTTTTCTACTTTATCGGCAACTTTACCCATTATCAATAGACCTATAAAACAAGAAATTGCTCTTGGAAATACGGAAACACCTGCAAAATATGGTGAATAGCCTAGCATATTTTGTCCAAACATTGGTATTAAAAGTAAGGTGCCATAGAGCATTATATTAATAAAAGAACTTATAAAGGTGCCGACAAGAAAATTTCTGTCTTTAAATACTCTAACATCTACTATGGGTTTTTTTGTTTCAAGTTCCCAAACATAGAAAAACACAAAGAAAACAATTGAAATCAATGTCAGCCAGTAAATCCAATATGTATCAAACCAGTTAAATTGTTCACCTTTGTCAAGTACAATTTGCATACAGCCCATTGCTACAATTATTGAAAAAAGCCCTACGTAGTCCATTTTTCTTTTAGGTGCATTTTGATTTTTTTCACCTGTTATAAAAAATTTAATTAAAACTAAACTTATAAGGCAAATGGGAATATTCATTATAAAAACCCATTTCCAAGAGTAGTTATCGGTTAGATACCCTCCGACAAACGGACCAAAAAGTGGCGAAAACATTGCGGCAAAACCAAAGAATCCCATTGCAACCCCTTTTTTTTCGGGCGGAAAAGTTTCAAGCAAGACTGCTTGTGCAAGAGGTAATAGTGCGCCCCCGGCTGCACCTTGAACAACACGACATAAAATCAACATGTGTAAATCTTTTGAAAGCAAACATAATATGCATCCAAGGCAAAACAAGCTAACACTCCAATAGGCAACGCTTTTTTTCCCGCTTGTATTCATCCACCAGCCAAAAATTGGCAGCATTATTCCGCCAGAAATTATATATGCAGTTATTATGCTATTTGCCTCATAAGGTGTTGCGCCAAAATAGCCTGCAATATGCGGTTGGCAAACGTTTGTTGCGGACGATGCTACCATTGACATAAAAGCAGGCAAGAGTATCGTAATTGCTACAATGTAAGGATTTATTTTTTTAGATTTTGTTGTTATTTGCTCCGGCATAATTTTTACCTTGTGTTATCATCATAACACAAGGAAAATCATGTGCAAAATTTATTTTTAAACTCGTCTTTATAGTTATTTCGGTAATATTTTGTAAACGCAATTACTCTTTGCATTATGTCTTCTGATATTATATGCTCAATTGCGCATGCGTTTTTTTGTGCCTCTTGTTCTTTTGCACCAAGTACAAATTTAAAAAATTCCAGCAAAGAATTATGTTTGTTTATTATTTCTTTTGCGGCAATTTCGCCCTCACGTGTTATTGAAATTGCATTATACCTTCCATAGTTAATTAATTTTTTCTCGGCCAATTTTTTAAGTGCTTCAGTAGTAGAAGCACGACTTACACCGAGTGCTCTGGAAACATCAATTGCTTTAACTGTGTTATTTTTTTTATAAATTAAATATATCGTTTCCAGATAATCTTCAAGGCTTGAAGTCAGTTTTTCGCTCATTTTTTAATTATGGTTATGTTTCTCGTGTTTGTCAAGGCTGAGTGTGCATTATTACTTGTATTTCTATAGCCCGTAGCTGCCCTGTAACCTGATATTAAATACATAACTGGCAAAAGTGGCTCAATCCACTTTAGTCCGGATAGCACTCCTGCTGTTGCAATATCGTCTGTATGCAGCGCTATATCAATTGGTTCTGGTTTTCTGGATTCCTTATTGTTTTGCGGTTTTTTATCAAGAATAGGATTTACCAATTTGTTTCCTATGAAATTTGCAATATAGCTTCCGCCCAATACTCCCACAGATAGTATGCCAGCAAGTATAACAAGTGCTTTTTTAAGTGGAGTAAAATTTTTTATAACTCCTGCGTCGTTAAGTTTTTCAGCCGTATATAAAAATGTTCCTGCACCGACATTACATAAAAAAATGTTAGCAAAAAACTGGTAAATGCCTTCTTTGATTTTATTTGTGGTTTTTTCTTTCGTTAAATCGCCGGTAATTTTATCAGCAGCAATTCCTCCTAATATGCCACTTGCAACTGGAATAAAACCCATAATTGATAGTTTTGAAATTTCTTGTAGTATTTTAGAGCTATTAATCTCTTCGCCTTTTCCAAAAAGTGTATCAATCAGTTTTTGTGCATTTATTTTGCCTTTTAATTCGTTTAATAATGTGTCTGTGTCTTTCAAATTAAGAATTTTGTTTTTTGCCTTTTCTAGTATTCCGCTTATTTTATTTGAATTTACAGGGTTATTTGCTAAAAACTCACTAATTGCACTCCTTTGTTGCAGCAATATTTTTTCTTTTGGAATTGTTTCAATAAGACTTTGACCATTTATTTTTATAAATTTACCGCCAAGTATTGATGCCAGCGTAATGCTGCCTAAAATCATTAAATTTTTAATTGCTTGTTTTTTTCTGTTGTCCTTAGGTTGTTCAAATGTATCTTTGATGCCATAAATTGCAGCTGCACAAGTTAAAATGCACGGCATTTTTCTGCTTAATGTATTTGATAATAATGGCTGGTCTAAAAATTTTGCGACTGATGATAATTTCATAACTACTCCTGTTAGTCATACCTAACAAATGTTAGACAAACCTAACAATAATATAATTAATTTATTTTGTCAATAGCTAAACCCGTTTGAAAGCAACTTAATAATTTGCTATAAATAAAATATGAAAGGTAGCAAACTAATAAAGAGAAAGTTTTACAGTGAGCATCCTGTTAAGGTTGCAAAAAAACTTTTAGGCTGCCTGATGTGTGTTAAGTCTTTAAATGGACAAGTTTTAAAAGGCATTGTTGTTGAAACTGAAGCTTACAGACAAGATGAAGAATCTTGTCATGCGTATAGAGGATTAACAAAACGTTCAAAAACTCTTTTTGAAAAAGAAGGGACTTTGTATGTTTATTTTACTTATGGCATGCACTATTGCGTAAATGTTGTTACAGAGCAAAAAGGTGTTGGCAGCGCAGTTTTAATTAGAGCAATTGAACCTTTATTTTGTAATGATAAACGTATATGTTCAGGACCTGCTAAACTTTGTAAGGCATTTGACATAACAACAAAATTAAATGAAATTGACACGTGTTCCACTAACTCTGATGTTTGGTTTGAACACTTTCTTGAAATTCCCGATTCACAAATTCTCCAAACGACAAGAATTGGTATAAGTAAAGCGGTTGAACTTCCTTGGAGATTTTATATAAAGGATAACCCCTCGATATCCAAAAAATAACTACAGGCTTGCTGTTTGTTCCAAACTTTCAACATCAACTTCTCTTAAGAAATTAATCCAACAAGAATAATATTGAGAAAGGGCATAAGTGTATCCTACAATAATTGATCTGTATGATTGTTCGATTACAACAAGTGTTGTAAGATCTGTTTTACCTTCTTCATAGTTTTTCTTTGAAGTTTTCATCATTGTTTTTGAATTTTCAATGAGTTCGTCTGTATAATAATTAAGATTTACTCTTGCGTTTATTAATTTTTCGTATGCGCTGCTTAAATTTGCAAAAGCATTATTTTGTGCGGCTGCATATTTTAGTTGCGCTTTTTCAATTTCAAGCTTTGCATTTTTTATTTCGGGTGAATAATTATACAGTATAGGTAAATTAACCAGACTTGCGCCGGCATAAGCACCGTTGAGATATTTCCCTTCGCCGGACATACCTATTGGCTGAAATAAATATCCTGCCGATATTTCAATATCAGGCATTCTTTGACTGGTTGCAATTTTAAGATTATTTTTTGCAACATCAATTTCTTTTTGAGCTATTTTGAGGTCGAACCTGTGTTGTTCTGCAAGTGCTAAAATATCGCTAAAAGATGGAATTTGTGATTTTGGTGATGGTGTTAACAGTCTGTCAAAATTTTCATCATCATCAAATGTCATAACGGTAGAGTCATAAATAGGATCTGTGTCCATTACACTGTTAAATTGAAATCGTGTTGCCATAATGTTTGTACGGGCAGTATTTAATTGTGTTCTTACATGATTTAATGAAATACTTGCCTGTATAACGTCAGTTTCGGTTGCTTTTCCGTCTTTAAGTTTTTGTTTAACTATATTATTAATGTCTGTTAATAGTTTTTCTTCGGTTTCCAGAGATTGAGCTATTGTTTTTGCTGCTACCAGATTAATATAAGCTTCTCTGACGTCCATTTTTAAATCAAAATTGACATATCGTGCTGTTTCTTCGCTAACTTTTTGTTTTGCTATTGCACTTTTTTTTCTGTGTTTTCTTTTGAAAACTTCTACTACCTGTGATATACCTATTGAATGCGGGTTTCCCCTGCCTGCATCTCCTATATTCCAATATGTGTTAAGATTTGGATTTTGCAGTCTGTTTGCAACTTTTATGTCATTTTTTGCAATCTCAACGTTGATTTTATGCGTATCAACATCAATACTGTTTTCTATTGCTATGTTTATTGCTTCATCTAATGTAATTTGTTTAATATCTTCTATTGCAAGCGAACTTGCGCAAAAACAAAATAATATTAAGATATAAAGTGTTTTAATTTTCACCGATTACCCATGCGTACAAATTACAATATAATCTTATCATTAATATTAAGATATGGCACAAATTTAATAAATCTGTTATTCTTGTGATATGAAAAAACATGAATTTTGGTTATTTTTTACGGCGTTAATGGCAGCACTGGGCGGTTTGCTCTCGGGTTATGATACGGGGGTTATCTCGGGTGCCTTGTTGTATATAAACCAAACTTGGGATTTAAGCGACTCTCAACAAGGTTTTCTTGTAAGCTCTGTTTTAATTGGTGCACTTTTGGGAGCTGCATCTAACGGTAAGTTGGCAGATATATTTGGCAGGAAAAAAATTATAATTGCAACTGCTATCATGTTTTTTGTCGGTTCTGTTTTTTGCGCAATTGCGCAAAGCCCTATCCAGCTTATTGCTGCAAGAATGTTTACAGGTTTTGCAGTTGGGGCGGTAAACTTTGCAGCTCCGCTATATTTATCTGAGGTTTCACCCAAAGAAAAGCGTGGTATGTATGTTTCACTTTTTCAATTGGCAATAACCGCAGGTATTTTATTTTCATACTTAGTTAATTCGTTTTTCTCGCATTTTGAGCACACCTGGAGGCTTATGCTGCTTGCAGGGGTTGCGCCGGCTGCAATTCTATTTTTGGGCATGCTTTTCCTGAACGATACACCGAGATGGCTTGTATTAAAAGGTAGGGATAGTGAAGCAAAAGATGCTTTTCTAAAAATTCAAGGTAATATTGATACTGATTATGAGATATCTGAGATTAAAAAATCCTTTAATACTGATAAAGGTGGAAAATTTGAATTTAAAAAATGGCTTATTATGCCTTTTGTTGTTGGCATAGGTATAATGTTTGCACAGATTTGCACAGGTGTAAATACAATAATATACTATGCACCAACAATTTTTAAGCTGGCAGGTTTTGACAGTAATCAAAGCGCAATATATGCAACTAGTTTAATCGGAATTGTAAACTTCCTGATGACATTTGTTGCAATAGCGTACAGTGATAAAATTGGCAGAAAACCATTGCTCTATATTGGTTTAACCGGTGTTATGTTCAGTTTAATAATAATGGGCGGTGTTTTTGCATTTGCGCCTCAATTAGGTTCGCTTGTAAAATGGTTTGCTGTTGGTAGTTTACTATTTTACATTGTTTGTTTTGCATTCAGCTTGGGTCCTGTTGGCATGACATTAATTTCAGAAGTATTCCCGCTTCAAGTAAGAGGCGTTGGTATGAGTATTTGTATGGTGTCAAATTTTGTATTTAATTTTATTATTACGTTCAGTTTTCCTGTTATGCTTAAAAACATTGGCGCAGCTCATACATTCTGGCTTTTTGTTATCATTTGTATAATTTGTTTATTCTTCGTTTACTTCTTTGTTCCTGAAACCAAAGGAATTGCACTTGAAAAAATTGAAGAAAACTGGAAAAATGGTGTGAGGGCAAGAGATTTTTAAATGTACTCGCTGTAAAATTTATATGCCCTGAAACTTTTTGAAAAATGATCAGGCTTTAAACCCGCCTTTTGTTTTAGTGAGCATAAAAATATTTTTTTATCAGGTAACTGCTCCCATACGCTAGGTAAATATACTGCCCTTTTCCCTAAATCAGAAATTATTAAACCATCCTTATATGGGACTATTTTGTTTAATAAATCTTCTTCATCCGTAAATGTAATTTCAAAAGGTCGAGTTAATAGCGATATACTTATATCCAGTTCGTTAATTTCATGTTCTTTAACCGGTTGAAATCTGGGGTCTTTATATGCACTGTTATATGCATTATTTACTATATCTTCAATAAGTTCTCTGTGAGCTGAAATTGTTCCTATGCAGCCCCTTAATACACCTTGTTTTTCAATTGTTACAAAACTGGCACCAATCTGATTTAAGACGGGTGGTATGTTTTCAGGCAAATAGTTGCCTTTATTTTTAATTGAATTGTAGCAAACCTTTTTTAAATATTGGGAGTAATATTTTTTTATAAAACTGTTTGTCGTGCCTTCGTATAACATCCAACTTCCGTATCCTACAACGTTTTTGGTGTCTTTTGTGGTTAAGCTTGAATTTCTCATATCTAATCTTATAAAAGAATAATTATTATTTTTAGAAAATTCTATTGCCGAGTACAATGATACTGCATTGCATGCCTGCATGCGCTGTAAACCTTCGTTATTATTGTTTTCAATCATTTGGGCTGTTATTGCATCTATTTTTTTTGCTTTTTCATCTGTTAAAAAGTGTGTCAGATCGCTTGATATAATAAATGTGTTGTCAACGTACTTGCAATACTCCTCGATAATTTCAGTTATCAGATTGGGATTACAATTACCAACCAGTATAGGTACAATGTTAAACTCTTTTTTCAGATAAGATAAAAATGGTAACTGGACTTCTATTGCATGTTCATGTTCAAATGCGGTGTTATTTGTATTAAGGTTGTATTTTGTTGCTAAATCATTGATTATATTTTTATTTACAGGGATTCTACCCATGGGTGTTTCAAAATAGTCGTAATCACATATTGCAACCCCTTCGACATATTTTTTGTGTGCAGGTGCAAGTATAAAAATATTTTTTCCGCCAAGATGTTTAAGCGATAAATATGCTCCAAAACCTGAGTATTTATATCCTGCATGCGGTGATATAACAAGTTTTGAAAGATAATTAGTATCATTTTCGATTGATTTGTCATATTGTTCAATCAGGTTAATAATTTCATCTTTGTTATCAGGATAAAACATACCTGCAACTGTTGCCTTTTTAATGTTCAAATCTTCTCCTTGAGTATTTTAAAATCTATAAAATAAATTATAATATATATAATGAGTTATTATACTAAACTTGATGACAATATTATAATATGTGAAGTTTGCCCACGCAGATGTCATCTGCGCAAAGGGCAAAGCGGTTTTTGTCATATAAGAGTAAATACGGGTGATATGATTGAACTTCCTTCATACGGTCATATTACGGGTCTTGCAATTGACCCTATTGAAAAAAAGCCCCTTTTTCATTTTCTCCCATCATCTAAAACCCTTTCGTTTGGAACTTATGGGTGTAATATGGGTTGTAAATTTTGTCAAAATTTTTCTATTACAAAAACAAAAGATAGCCCTTTTAACCTACCTTTTTTTGAACCGCATAATGTTGTTGAACAGGCATTATTGCATAAGTGCAACAGTATTGCTTTTACATACAACGACCCTATTGTATTCTTTGAATATGCACTTGATGTTGCAAAAATTGCTAAAAGCGCAGGTTTAAAAACAATTGCCGTCAGTGCGGGATATGTATTGTCAAAAGTTAGAAAAGATTTTTTTTCGTACATTGATGCGGTTAATATTGATTTGAAAGCATTTTCACAAAATTTTTATAAAAAGAATTGTGCTGCAGATATTGATATTGTACTTGATACTCTAAAATATATTAAAAAAGATACACGCTGTTGGCTTGAGATAACAACTTTATTAATCGAGGGTGAAAATGATTCACCTGATGAAATATCATCTATGTGCGATTGGATAGTTAAAAATCTTGGTGAAAATGTTCCGCTGCATTTTAGTGCGTTTCATCCGGCTTATAAATTTTTAAATATACCTGCTACTTCATTCCAAACTCTCAACAATGCCTATGAATTAGCTAAGAAAAAAGGTGTTAATTATGTGTATTTGGGTAATGTCAGAGATACTAAAACATCCTCAACTTATTGCAAAAACTGCGGTTCACTTTTAATTGAACGAGATTGGTTCAGCGTTACCAAATATAATTTGGATGATTTTGGGCGTTGTAATATTTGTAAGACACCTTGTGATGGCTTTTTCATTTAGTGCCGATAATTTCTTTTAGCTCTTTTCGTTTGACTTTTCTTGTGGTTGTTCTTGGTAGCGGGTCGTTTATAAGAAAGATGTTCGTTGGTCTTTTATATGGGGCAAGATGTTCTGATAATATTTTTACTTCATTTTTTATAATATTTTCACGCTCATGACTCTGTGCAATGTCGTCAGCAGGCAAAATTGCAACCGCCACTTCTTCACTGCCTTCTTTTAAACCTTGTGTTTTTGAATAACCAAATACACACAATTCTTTGAACTTTTCGGACTTTTCAAGTACTGCCTCTACTTCTTCGGGAAAAACTTTTTTCCCGCCCGATAAAACAATCATGTTTTTAATTCTGCCGGTAATGTACAAAAAGCCTTTTCTGTCAATTTTTGCTATGTCGCCTGTGTGCAGCCAACCTTCATTATCTATTACTTGTTTTGTTAAATCATCTCTGTTGTAATACCCTTTCATTACACTTAGTCCTCTAAGCAATAGTTCACTTGTCTGGGGTTCAATTTTGGCTTCAAAACATTTTAGTGGTCTGCCTACAGATGCCAGATTTTTTCTATCATCACAGTTAACGCTAACGACGGGGCTTGTTTCTGTAAGTCCATATCCGTTATAAATCTGTATACCAATTCTTTCAAAAAACCTGCCCACGCTAATGTCTAATGGAGCACCACCTGTTATACAGCCCTTAAAGTAACCTCCAAAGCGTTTATGGATATCTTTAAACATTAATCTTTTAATACAGGTAAAAGGTATAAATTTTGCAATACGATATGCAATATTAAAGGACATTTTTTTAATTTGCGGCAATGCGTTAATTTTGGATTCAATACTTGTTTTTAACAGTTTTAAAAATGCGGGCACGACAATCATAAACTTGACATTCTTTTCGCACATCATGCTTAAAATGTCCTTGGGTCTTAAACTGTGTGTGTAATAAATGCTTAATCCCCAGTTCATAAAAAGTGAAAACCCTACGGTCAGTTCAAACAAATGATTCATAGGCAGTATCGATAATACTGCTATATCTGTTTTTCCGTATTCGGGGAATACAACATCCCTTACCCATTCCAGTGCATCCAGTTGTGTAAGCATATTTAAATAAGTTATTTCAACGCCTTTTGGTGAACCGGTTGTGCCTGATGTGTATATTAAAATTGCGGTTGAACGTAAGTGTGGTCGCCTAAATTTACCATCATAGTTGTTTTTAAGATTATATATAGTGGTAAAGTTACTTTTAACAGGACTTTCGTCTATTAAAACAATATGTTTAATAAAATCAAGCTCATTTCTTAAAATTAATGCCTGTTCAAAAAATTGATTACTAACAAATAAAACTTTGGGTTTGCAATCTGTCAGAATAATTCTCAACTCATGTAAAGTTAATTTTACATCAAGTGGAGTAAAAATTGTGCCACTAAGTGCTGAGGCAAAAAAACATGCACCGAATTCAGGTTTTGACTCGCAAAGTATTGCTACCCTGTCCCCTTTTATGAGTTTAATGTCATTTATCATCCAGTTAGCAATTTTACGGGATAATAACCCTATACCTTTATATGTAAATTCTTTCCAGCCGAATTGATCTTTTGTAGCAAGTGCAATTCTGTTTTCGTAGTCATTAGTTTTATCCTGCAGAAATGTTAATAAATTAGTTGTCCTGAAATCCTTGTTTTTTTTCATTTATACTCCAATGCACCTAACACAAATATTTTACAGTGTTAGTGTGCATTGGGCAAATATTTTAAAATTATGCAATAGGCTTGGAATCTTTTGTAAAATCATTAATGGTTTTTGTTGCTGTTCTTACGGTATTTAGACAGTCGTTCCCGCCGACACAACCACCTTCGCAGCACATTACTTCAACTAAATTGCCAAATTCGCACTCGCCTTTTTTTGCAAATCCCTTAAGTGCTCTTATTGATTCCTTGTTTATTCCGTTTATAAGATGTGCATTAACATTGGTTTTACCTTGATCTGCAACTTCAACAGATTTTGCTACACCGCCTGTTAAACCGAAATTTCTGCCTTCACGTGATGATTCAACCTCAAACGGTGTTTCTTCTAGCTCTGAAAGTTCGATTTTATGAGCTACAAACAGCGCACCCAATTCTTCGTAGTTCATAACGTAATCTACATTTGGATTATTAAGTGCTTCGCTTTTCTTTGCAACGCAAGGTGAAACAAAAACAGTTACGGCATCAGGATATTTTTCTTTGCAAATTTCCGCTATATAGTACATAGGTGTTTTTGTTTCAGATCTAAATGGCTCAATTTCATTTAAATGCTTGTCTACAAGATTGTTGTAACCGGCACAGCATGATGTTGTCATGAATTTTTGACCTTCACTCATGCGCTCTGCAAATTCTTTTGCCTCATTTTTAGCAGTAACATCAGCACCTTGAGCAACCTCAAGAACGTCGCTAAAGCCGCATTTTAGCATTGCAGTTTTTAGCTGATAAATATTGCAGGGTAATTGACCTGCTATTGATGGTGCAATAAGTGCAACAACTTTTTTGCCTTGCTTGATTTTAGTTAAAATGTCTATAATTTGACTTTTTTCATGAATTGCGCCAAACGGGCATGCGCTTACACACTTGCCACAGGTTATGCATTTGTCAAAGTCTATTCTTGCATGTCCTTGTTCGTCCTTAGAAATGGCATCTACGGGGCATACACTTTCGCAAGGAACAACTATTTTTACAATAGCGTGATACGGGCATACTTGAATACATTTTGTACAGTTTTTGCATTTAGAGCTGTCAATTTGAGATTTGCCGTTAACAATTGATATTGCTCCAAATTTACAGTTTTCAA
>CALUXZ010000006.1 GCA_944324875.1 Candidatus Gastranaerophilales bacterium
TTTGGATACCGAACCTTCTGCCGGTTTTAAATCTTCTAATGTTATCATTTATATACCTTTACTTTCTATTCTACTACTTGTACTAAGTGAGGGATTTTATTAACCATACCCATAATTGTAGCTGAGGGCAGGTGTTCAACGATTTGATTTGTTTTTGTTAAACCAAGCGCACGTACAATTTTAACATGCTTTTCAGGTGCGCCAATAGTACTTTTTACTAATTTTATTTTTATTTTTTCTTCTTTTTTAGCCATTTCTTACCTGCTTCCTAACCTAACATTTTCTTCATATCAATGCCTCGTGCACGAGCAACATCAGAGAATGATCTTAAGCTTCTTAGTGCATCAAGTGTAGCGTTTGCTGCGTTAAGAGGCGATTTTGAGCCTAAAGATTTTGATAAAATATTTTCAATACCTGATAATTCAAGAACTGCACGAACTGCACCACCTGCGATAACACCTGTACCTTGTGAAGCAGGTTTTAATACAACTGAACCGGCACCTGAACGACCTGTTACCATATGAGGAATTGTTGTTTTGAAAATAGGCACACTGATAAGATTTTTTCTTGCATCAGCCACTGCTTTTTGGATAGCAATAATAACTTCAGCAGCTTTTGCAACGCCCATGCCAACTTGACCTTTTTTGTTACCAACGATAACAATTGCCCTAAAGCTGAGTTTTTTACCGCCTTTAACAACTTTTGTTACACGACGGATTTGAACAACTTGTTCTTTCCATTCAGATTCAACAGGTTCAACTGTTTCGATTTTTCTTCTTCTTTGTCCTCTTCTTTGAGGTTTTAATTGTTGAACTTCAACTTCAGTTTCTTTTTCATCAACAACAGCTTCATCGGTTGTCACTTCTACTTCAGTAGTTTCAACAACTTCTTCGACTGTTTCGTTTTGAATTGTTTCTTTTTCTTCCACGTTTTATACCTTTCAAATTATATAATATACCTTATTATTTTCCCTTTAAAAAAATAAAAACAGCAAAACAAACCTTTTTAAGGCTTATTTATACTATTAGAGATGTCGGGAATTTTTCTGACATCTCTAATAATACATGCTCATATTTTTTTTGCAAGGGTTTATCTTACTTTATTTTCATTTCCTGCAAGCAATCTTTTAATGTTTTCCCTGTGCAAATAAACTATATATATTGCAGCAATTGCGCAATAAACAACATAAGCAACAGGGGCATTTAAAATATACATGACAAAAGGTGATAAAATAAGCGCTACAATTGAACCAAGTGAAACGTATTTACTAATATAAGTTATAACACCCCAAATAAGTGCAATAATCAACCCTGCCAAAGGAGAAAGTGCAAGAATTGTACCCACACCTGAAGCAACAGACTTTCCTCCCTTAAAGTTAAGAAACAAAGGTTTTGAGTGCCCGACAATAACAAAAATTGCACAAGCAACCGCATAAATCCCATAAGGGTCAAGCAACAAGCCTGCTTGCAGGGATGCTTTTGCTAAAATTACAGGCAGCGCACCTTTAAATGCGTCTAAAAGCATTACCGTAAAAAACCATTTTTTACCCAATACCCTTTTTACATTTGTTGCGCCGGTTGAACCTGAGCCAACTTCTCTTATATCCTTGCCTGTCTTTAGTTTTACTATAATGTAACCTGTCGGAATTGAGCCAATTAAATAAGCAAGAATACAAAATCCTGCTAAAAATTTAAGCGACTCCATTGAATAAAACGACAAAAAAGCGTTTAGCAAAAACTCCATCTATTTATCTCCCTTCTGCCTGAAAGAAATTCTTATCGGCACTCCAAAGAAACCGAAAGCATCACGTAATTTCTTGAGTAAATATCTTTTGTAAGAATCTTTAACCAAATCTTTATTATTAATAAATAAAACAAAAGTCGGCGGTTTAGTTTTTGGTTGTGTAGTATAATAAACCCTAAGCATTTTACCCTTAATTGATACGGGAGGATTAAGCGCAAAAGCTTCATTTACAACCTTGTTTAAAAGACCGGTTGAAATTCTTTTTGCCCGCTCAAAAGCAACTTCTCGAGCGGTATCAAAAATTTGATTTAACCTTTGACCCGTTTTTGCACTTACAAAAAGTTTTTTTGCATAATTTAAAAACGGTGCTTCTTTTTCAATATTACTCTCGTATGCATGTGTTTGTATGCCTTTTTTTAAATCCCATTTGTTAAAAGCTAAAATCAAACCACAGCCGGCTTCTTCAGCCATTTGTGCAATTTTTTTATCCTGATCGGTAAGACCTTCAACGCAATCAACAACTAAAAGCGCAACATCAGCTTCACGAATTGCTCGAATAGCTCTATCAACTGCAAACGCTTCAACTCCATAGTCAACTTTTGATTTCTTCCTTATTCCTGCAGTATCAACTAAAATATACTCCTGATTTTGATATGTAATTTTAGAATTTATACTATCTCTAGTTGTGCCTGAAACATCGCTTACAATTGCACGCTGTTCATTTAAAAGATTATTTAAAATAGAGCTTTTGCCTGCGTTTGGTTTTCCGACAATTGCTATTTTTATGACATCCTGTTCATCTTCAAGTGTTTTTTTAGGCTCAATATCTTTTACAATAATATCAAGCAAATCTCCAACACCGCCGCAACCATGTAGAGCACTTAAGGGGTGAGCTTCCCCAAAACCCAGTGCGTAAAACTCTGTTAAATCATCCTTCTGTGAATTTGAATCAACTTTATTTGCAACAAGTAAAACTTCTTTTTTTGATTTTCTTAAAATGTTTGCAATATCGTAGTCGTAAGGGCTTAAACCGAGTTTAGCATCAACTAGAAAAATAATTGTATCTGCTTCTTCAACTGCTAATTTTGCCTGAGATAAAATATTATTAACAAATTCATCATCGTCATCAGTTATTATACCGCCTGTATCAATAATTACAAAGTCTTTACCCTGCCAGTTTGCATCAAAATAAATCCTATCACGGGTAACACCGGGCATATCATCTACAATAGATTTTCTTGCACCGACAATACGATTAACAAGCGTTGATTTACCTACATTTGGACGACCGACTATTGCTACAATTTTATCTTTCATAACTAAATTATAAAACAAAAATATAAAGATGATATTAAAATTTACAAAACAGGGTTGACACAAATATTTTAGAGTTATAAAATAAAAATCCGTTGAAGAACGATAGCCAATAAGCAGGCTAGGGAAGGGTAAGGAAAAAATGATAAGACCCATTCAGGCAATTGCCGCTAAAACCCAATGCTCAAAACCTGTAACATTCGGCGCAAGTCAAAAATACCAAAGCGCTATGAATCGTTTTGAGAAAGGTGAAAAATTAAACATCAACTGCTGCGGCGGACGTGAACTTAGCGTCAACGGGCAAAAACTTGATGTATTGGCTTAGTTGAAGCACTAACAACAAATCAAAACACAGAGAGTGAGCAACCCCCTCTGTGTTTTTTATTTTTATGGTAATCTGTTGTTATGTTTACAGGATTAATTGAAGAAATAGGTACACTAAAAAGAATAGAACAAAAAAACGGCGGCAAGGTTTTTGAAATTTCTGCCAATTTTTCACAAGAATTAAAAATTGGCGAGTCTGTTGCAATTAACGGCGCATGCCAGTCGGTTATAAGTAAAACACAAAATACTTTTAGCGTTTTTTCAATGTTAGAAAGTTTAAAAAGAACAAACTTAGATTATTTAAAAATTAACGACAACGTTAACCTTGAAAGAGCAATGATTTTAGGCAACAGGCTTGATGGACACATAGTTCAAGGGCACATTGACTCTATGGCAAAATTTTTAAGTTTAAAAAATCAAGGTGAGGCGACAATTTTTAAATTTGAATATGATACAAAATATATTGTTGAAAAAGGCTCGATTGCAATAAATGGCATAAGCCTTACCGTAAGCGAAGTTGGGGATGGTTATTTTTGTGTCAGCACAATTCCGCAAACACTTGAGAGAACAAATTTAAAATTTTTAAAAACAGGCGATTTTGTAAACATTGAAGTTGATATATTTGCAAAATATATTGAAAAATTTTTGTCAGCAAAAGATAATAAAAAAGAAAAAATAAGCTTAGAATTCCTTATGGAAAATGGCTTTAATTAAAGGGATATTTTATGAATAAAATAATTTTCAATACCATTGAAGAAGCTATTTCAGACTTTAAAAACGGTAAAGGTGTCATTGTTGCAGACGATGAAGACAGGGAAAACGAAGGCGATTTACTTTTTCCGGCAACTTTTGTAACTCCTGAAGTTATAAATTTTATGGCAAGAGAATGTCGAGGTCTTGTATGTCTTGCAATAAATGAAGAACGTGCAAATAAAATTGGTATAAATCCAATGGTAGAGCATAACACAGATGTCAAGGGAACAAATTTTACCCAAAGTGTCGATGCTGACCCTAAATATGGCGTTACAACAGGCATAAGTGCCTATGACAGGGCAAAAACAATAAAAGTTATACTTGATGAAAATTCAAAACCTGAAGATTTAAGACGCCCCGGACACATCTTTCCAATTATTGCAAGGAAAGGCGGTGTACTAAAAAGAACAGGACACACCGAAGCAGGGGTTGATTTAGCCCGTCTTGCAAATTTGGAACCTGCTGCAGTTATGTGTGAAATTATGAAAGAAGACGGCACAATGGCACGCCGGGACGACCTTGTAGAATTTGCCAAAAAACACAATTTAAAATTTATAACCGTAGCACAACTAATTGAATACAGGCTAAAGGAAGAAAGATTTGTAAAAAGAGAGGTAAAAACATCGCTGCCTACACTTTTTGGAGAATTTGAAATATATGGCTATATTGATGAATTAACCCAAAAAGAACATGTCGCACTTGTAAAAGATGATGGAACAGACAAAACTCCACTTGTGAGAGTCCACTCTTGCTGCCTTACAGGGGATGTTTTTCATAGTTTAAAATGTGATTGCAATCAACAACTGCACTCATCACTTACCATGATTAATGAATACGGAAAAGGTGCGCTTGTCTACATTTTAGACCATGAGGGTCGTGGAATTGGTCTTGTAAATAAACTAAAAGCGTATGCACTGCAAGACAAAGGGCAAGACACAATTGAAGCAAATATTTCACTTGGCTTTAAAAGCGATATGCGAAACTATGGTGTAGGTGCTCAAATTTTATATGATTTGGGGTATAAAAAAATTAAGTTAATTACCAACAACCCGACAAAAATTGTCGCACTAAAAGGTTATGGAATTGAGATACAAGAAAGGGTTGCAATAGAGCCTGATATCAATCAATTCAACAAAAGATACATAATGACAAAGAAAGAAAAAATGCATCATTTGATATCAGAACACCACTGTGATATAATTGCAACAAATTAATTAAGGAAAGCTTAGGGATGTACCAAACTCAGGTTTTGAGCGAAAAATATTTTAAAATTTTTGCAGGCGTTTATAACGACTTTAGATTAAAATGCGCAGATGATTACAAATTTGAAATTGATCCGCTTGAATATGATGAGTTTATTGAATATTTTGGCAAAAAACTCATAAACTGCATTATATTGCTTGAAGATGACATTCCGACCGGCTTTTTAGCATACTCAAACGCAAGTGCTGATGTTATAGAATTGTTTTTAATTCATATTTTAGGAAATGAAAACATTGACGAAAAGCGTGATGCTCTTATGGAAAAATTCATGCTTGAAACTTGCGAAAAAAGAAAACAAGCACTTGTAAGTTATCCAATGTTAGGTGTTCAGACAGATTACAAAGAAAGAGCAGCAAGCTTCGGGTTTAAATTTGTCGAACTTGGTGTTATGGTTTTTGACGTCAATGATAAAAGGCTTATAAAAGAAATTGAACAGCTTAATTTATATTCAATACCAATAGGGTATAAAATTGTTCCCTACAGTGATATTTACGCTGACGAGCTTGCAGGAATTATTTTAAAAAGTTTCAGTGAATCAACCGATATTAATTTTGATGTTAGATTTGGCTCTATTGATGGCTGCAAAGATATTGTCGAAAAAATCACAAAATCGGTTTACGGAAGATTTTTAACACACTCTTCAAAAGTTTTATTACATGAAAATAAATTAATAGGTTTTTGCCTCTCGAATGTTACTGCAGAGCGCATAGGCAACATTCCGCTTGTGGGAATTATAAAAGAACACCGTGGCATGGGGCTGTCTAAACTGCTTTTAAAATCGGTTGTAGGCGACGTTATTAAACTGAACCAGTCGGGGCTTGTAAATCTTACTGAACTAAATGCAAGCGTTGACCTTGACAACTCTAATGCCGTTAAAATGTACGAAGACGCGGGCTTTGTTCGATCGTACAGTTACCCTCAGGCATATTTACCAAAAAGTATGGACAGTAGTTTAGCTTTATAAAGGAAGAAGAAATGAAAGACAAAGATTTTTTGATGATTCCGGGACCTACTCCGGTACCTGAAAGTGTGCTTTTAGCAATGGCAAAACACCCTATAGGGCACAGGAGCGGCGAGTTTTCAAAAATTGTAAGACGGGTTGAAGAAGGACTAAAATGGGTCTTTCAAACAAAATATGATGTACAAATTTATACTGCATCAGGCACAGGCGCTATGGAATCAGCTATGTCTAACCTTGTAAACGCTGGCGATAAAGTTTTATCTCTTATTATTGGTAACTTTGGCGCACGTTGGGCAAAAATAGCCGCTATGCGAGGCGCAAATGTTCAAAAATTAGAAGTTCCATACGGCAAAGCAATTGATCCCGATGAACTTAAAAAAGTTCTTGCTGCTGATGTAAATAAAGAAATAAAAGTTGTTACTTTGACACACAATGAAACTTCAACAGGTGTTACAAATCCTGTAAAAGAACTTGCAAAAATTATTCGTGAACACGGCGCAATATCAGTTGTAGATGGCATTACATCAATTGGTGCAATAGATTGCAAAATGGATGAATGGGGCATTGATGTTCTTATTTCGGGTTCTCAAAAAGGCTTTATGATTCCTCCGGGTCTTGCATTTTTAGTTGCAAATGATAGAGCTTGGGAACTCCACAAACAGTGCAAATACCCAAGTTTCTACTTTAATTGGGATGATTACAAAAAGAATTTAGATAAAGACACAACCCCATGGACACCGGCTGTTAACCTTTTTGTGGCGTTAGATAAGGCACTTGAAATGATGAGAGAAGAAGGTCTTGAAAATATTTTTGCACGCCATAAACATAACGCAATGCTTTTAAGACAAGGCATTAAAGATATGGGGCTTAAACTTTTTGTAGAAGATGAATCTATAGCAAGTTTTGCTATAACATCTGTTCTACCACCAGATGGTATTAGCGTGCCTGACATAAGAAAAACCTTAAAAGAAGACTACAACATTGTCGTAGCAAACGGTCAAAACGACTTAAAAGATAAAATTTTCAGAATGGGCACTTTAGGCTTTGTAACTGAACGTGATGTTTTAACAGCCCTTGCAAGCTTAAAGGCTACTATAGACAAACTTAAAAAATAAGGAAGTAAAAATATGGCAAAAGTTTTAATTACAGACAAAATAAATGAAGCTGCCGTTAAAATTGTTGAAAAAGCAGCACATGTAGACAATTTGCCTACAATGGATGAAGATGAATTATGCAAAATAATAGGCGAATATGATGCACTTTTGGTTAGAAGTCAAACAAAAGTTACCGCAAAGATAATTGAAGCCGGTAAAAATCTTAAAATCATAGGCAGAGCAGGGGTTGGTGTGGATAATATTGACCTTGATGCCGCAACTGCAAACGGTATTATCGTTGTAAATTCACCCGATGGCAATACAAATGCGGCTGCAGAACACACTGTTGCTATGATGCTTGCTATGGCACGCAACATCCCTGAAGCAGTAAAATCAGTAAAAGAAGGTAAATGGGAACGCTCAAAATTCACAGGTGTTGAAGTGTTTGGTAAAACACTCGGGGTTATAGGGCTGGGCAAAATCGGTCATCACGTGGCTGAGGTTGCACTTGCACTAGGTATGAAGATAGTTGTTTTTGACCCTTATACATCACGTGAAGCTGTTGAGAGCATGGGTGCAAAATACATTGAGCACCTTGATGATTTCTGGGGTCAATGCGATTTTATAACTATTCACACTCCAAAAACAAAAGAAACAACATCGCTAATTAACAAAAACACTCTCAACAGAATGAAAAAAGGCGTTAGAATAGTAAACTGCGCCCGTGGCGGAATAATTGATGAAGTTGCCCTTAAGGAAGCTCTTGAAACAGGACAGGTGGCATCTTGCGCACTTGATGTTTATGAAGATGAAAAAAATATTCAAAACAATGTGCTTTTAGGCTTTGGCAAAAACGTTATTCTAACCCCGCATTTAGGTGCAAGCACCGATGAGGCGCAAATTAATGTAGCACTTGATGTTGCAAATCAAGTTGTGTCAGTTCTAACGGGCGGGGACGCAACAAGTGCAGTTAATATTCCATCTTTAAAACCGCAAAAACTTGAACCTGTAAAAGATTATATGCCAATAGCCGAAAACATTGCACAACTGGCATCACAAATCTCAAAAGGCAGCTTAAAATCTATTGAAATTGAAGTTAAAGGAACACTTGCAGAGCTTGATACATCACCGCTTGAAACTGCAATTTTAAAAGGAGTACTCTCAAGCAATATAACAGGTGTTAACTATGTAAACGCTCCGCTTTTAGCTAAAAAGCGTGGAATAGATATTTCAACCAAAAAATCTCAGCAATCAACGGACTACATTGGCTCAATTTCTGTTAATTTAAATACAGATAAAGGCTGTACAAGCGTTTCGGGTGCCCTAATTGCAAAACATATAAAAAGAATTGTTAAAATTAATGAATATAATACATCAATTAAACCTGAAAAACACATGTTGCTTGTACCGCATGAAAATAAACCGGGTATGATTGCAGCTGTAGCAACGGTTTTGGGCGATGACGGCGTTAATATTTCACGTATGCAAGTTGCCCAAAAGTCTTTTGCAAAAGGTCAGGCAAAACAAGATGAAATAAGCATAATGATTATAAACACTGATGACAAAGTAGAACAAAATACTTTGGATAAAATAGCTAAAATCAATGGTATTTACGAATCTAACTATATTAGATTAAACGTATAGTTAACAAATCTTAATAAATTAAAAAATCCTGTCAATTTTTACGACAGGATTTTTTTTATTAATACATAGGTTAGTATTATGGAAGGTTTTTATTATGTCAATGAATGGTGTTTATGGTTACTCTTACAATCCTTATGCATACAATAATGCATACTCAACAAATGCGACAAGTTTTCAAGGTGGCACAACAACAAATTCAACACAAGAAAAAAAGAGCAGCACGTTGGGAACAATCGCAGCAGTAGGTGCAGGTATTGCAGCAGTTGGAACAGCTATTTATGCAGTTAAAAAAGGTAAAAGTATAAACGGTGCAGATTCATCAGTTTGGAAGAATTTGACAACAGGTCTTAGTGAAATTGGTAAAACAATTGCAGAAAAAGTTGGCAAAGTTTTTGGAAAAAATAAAACAAATATATCCGATGAAATAATTGAAAACGCAAAAAAAATTGAAGAAATAAGAATTCCGCAATCACCGGAATATATGAATCAAACACTTAACAATTATATAGACTCGGTAAGAAACATGGCAAATGAAGCTTACGAGCAGGCAACCAAACCAAGTTACGGTTTAAATTTTGATTATATTCTAGGTAGAAAATAAAATTTAAGGAACTAAAAAATCCCGAAGTATTCCTTCGGGATTTTTTTTATGCTATAATAAATACGAGTTAGGTATCAGATATTTTGTAAACTTATGTAACAAATTAAATTTATTTTTGCAAAACAGTAGCAATATAAAAAAATTACATGATTTATAACATCAGAAGGAAAGTTGATAATACTTGGAAAGGGAAATTATATGCAAGTTAACGGTATTAAATCTTACAGTGCATCAAATGTAGCATTTGCAGGTGAAGGATCTGAAAAAAAAGGTATTAACAAAAAAGTTGCAATTGGCACAGGAATTGGTGCAGCAGCAGTTGCAGCAGGCACAATTGCTTATGCAGCAAAACGTGGTAAGTTAGTTACTCCTGAAGGTACTAAATTTTTCGCAAAAGTAAAAGAAGGTTTCAAAACTTTTGCAGGTGAAAACCGCCTAAAATACTTAAAAACACTTAAAGCTAATCTTGAAGATTTAGTAAAAAACGGTAAAAAAGGTAAAGACGGCGCAGTTCAAGAATTAAGCAAGGAAGCTTTAGAAGCAACTAATGCAAAAATTAAAGCTCTTGGCGAAAAAATTGAAAGCTTAGCTAAAAAAATAGCTGAAAAAGCAGCTAAAGCAGCTGAAAAAACAGCTGAAGCAGCTGAAAAAGTTGCTGCAGAATAATAATCAGACAATAAAACAACTTAAAAATAATCCTACCTTATTATTGGTAGGATTATTTTTGTAAAGTTTTGCAAAAAAAATATTGTTAATATAAAATTAAAGAATGATTAACATTAAAAAAACATTGTTTTGGCAGTTTTTAAATCTGCTTGAATATGAGTCAAAGGAGTTTTTAATTACCCTTGGTAATATTGGCAAAGATTTTATAAGGGTAATAAAGTCAATGCTTGTTTTAAGGTTGGATAAAGGTGCTCTTATTGAACAATGCTCAAGATTTTCTGTTGATTCACTGCCAATAACTTTAACAATTGTTGCAATGACATCAATAATAATCGCCATGCAAATAGCACCCGAGCTTGCAAAACAAGGTGCAGGCAATTATGTAGGCTCGCTTTCGGCTCTTGTTATGGTCCGTGAACTTTCTGCTATTATGTCAGGTTTTGCAATTATTTCCATGATTGGTTCATCATACGCTTCTGAAATTGCCTCTATGGCAGTAACCGAGCAAATTAGTGCCATGAAAGTGCTAAAAGTTGATCCTGTAGAATATTTAATTGTTCCAAGATTTTTATCAGGTGTTATTATGATGCCTTTTGTGGTTGTAATTTCAACTTTTTGCGGTCTTGCTTGCGCTGCTTTTATTTCAAATATAACTGCTGAAATAACTTATCTTAATTTTATAAGCTCTATGTGGCATGGGCTTTTTATAAAAGATATTTTTGTGGCACTATTAAAATCATCATTCTTTGGAGGTACAATTGCACTTATAAGTTGCTCATGTGGTTATTCAACACGTGGCGGCGCACTTGAAGTAGGTACATCAACTACAAAAGCCGTTGTATGGTCATTTGTAGCAATAGCAGTATGGGACTACATTTTTGCATCAATATTTTATCTGTAAAGGTATAAAATGAGTATAGAAGTTAGAAATTTAACAAAAGAATTTAATGATAAAAAAGTTTTAAACAATATAAACTTTAAAGTAGAAGACGGCGAAACATTAGGAGTTGTAGGTTTTTCAGGAAGCGGAAAGAGTACTTTACTTAAAATTATATGCGGTCTTTTATACCCAAATTCAGGTGAAATAATAACAACACCAAATAATGCAGATATTGCAATGACTTTTCAATACAGTGCACTTTTTGACTTTTTAACAGTTTTTGAAAATATTGCTTTTCCGCTAACTGAGCGAAAAGAATTTAGAAACAAATACACACAAAAAGAATTAAAAGAAATAGTTGCACAAAAACTAAAAATTGTAGGACTGCAAGGAATAGAAAATAAATACCCCTCTGAACTTTCAGGCGGTATGCAAAAACGTGTCGGCTTTGCTCGTGCTATCGTTACAAATCCGAAAATCATTCTATATGATGAACCAACCGCAGGCCTTGACCCTGTTTCATCCACTTTAATTGAAAATTATATAGTTGAATTAAAAAAAGAGCTTAATGCCAGTTGCCTTGTTGTAACACACCAATTATCGACCATAAAACGTGCAACAGACAAGGCAATTATGCTATATGAAGGCGAAATTGTTTTCAAAGGTTCAACAGAAGAACTACTAAAGGGTACAAACCCATACACACATCAATTTGTAACTGCATCAATAAAAGGACCTATGCAAATTAAGTCATTATAAAATTTTTAATGTATAATAGGAAAGTATTATGGAACATAAAAAATCATCATCGTCGCTAAAAGTAGGAATATTAACCCTAAGTGCCATTTTTATCCTTATATTTACTGTCTTGTGGATAAAAGGCAGAAGCTTATCCTCGGGTGAAAGAATTGATGTAATTTTTAAAGACATCAATGGCATGCGTGCAGGCTCAGGTGTACAAATGATGGGTTTAAGAATAGGACAAGTTGAAGAAATTACGCCAATAATAGATGGTAAAGACAGCTATATTAAACTAAGATTTGTAATAACCGAAAAAGATGTTGAAATTCCACCTGCATCAAGAATTTCAATACAACAATCAGGGCTTATTGGCGAACAGTTTTTAGAAATTACACCACCTGAAATTCAAACTGTTTTTGTTGAAACCATAAAAAATACCACTGCAATTGAAAAAGGGCAAGAAATTTTTATGGAATTGTCAGGAAATTTGCACAAAATAGGTAATGTTGACGAGTGTGTAGTTTTGCCGACAAGTCAAATTCCTTTTGACTTAAAGAATAAGATTAAAACAAAATATACGCTTAGAATTAAATACACAATAACTATGCCAGGTTTAATTCTCGACAATGATGAAATAGGCGCAAAAGTAGTAAATAATGACTTAATTTTTTATATGCTTGACGGCGAAAAACTATACGCACCTGATCAAAGTTTAAAATATACAGTAATTGAGCCCATGCGCATAAGTGATTTTATGGAAATCAACTATAAAGCTTCAAAATCGCTAAATGAGACAAATGAAAAAATATCGGAAATACTTTCTGATGAAATGGTTGGAGATTTAAAAGAAAGCATAAAAAATATAAACGAATTAACAACAAATGCTTCAACTACACTTGATAAAGCACAGCTTTTAATAGATTCATCTAAAAATGAACTCGAAGAAGTGCTTACACAATCCAATAAGCTAATTTCTAAATTAATTGTACTGACAGACAGTTTAAATGAAATTACAAACGATGACGAGCTTAAAAACTCAATAGTCCAAACAACAAAATCTGTAGGCGAATTATCTAAAAATGTGAATACACTTTTGGAAGATAAAAAAACAAAAGAAATTATTACAAATTTAGATGAAATATCAAGAAATTTAGCTGATATTTCATCTTATATGAATGAATTTACAAAAGATGATAAACTTAAAAAAGATATTACATCGACTGTTTCAAATATAAACAAAATTTCAGCAAATATTAATAAAACTCTGAATAATTTGAACAATCTTGATTCTTGTCAAAAAGCAAGTGTTGACAGTATTATCTCAGATACGGTAGTAACATCAAGAAATTTAAGGAAATTTTCCGAAAAATTAAACAAACGCTTTTTGTTATTTAGATTAATGTTTTAAAAATGAAAAATATTAAAGTTTTTATAAACGAATATCACTATAAAAAAAGCTCCAAAAGCTTAATTTTTCTACCACTTGGGATTATTGCAATTTTTTATTCACTTGCAATTCTTACAAAAAACTTTTTATACAAAATCAGAGTTTTGAAAGAAAAAAAAGTAAAACCATTTGTAATTTGTGTTGGCAACTTAACTACAGGCGGAGTAGGTAAAACACCTATTGTCTGCGAAATTGCAAACTATGTTGCAAATACTTTAGGTAAAAAAACTGCAATTATTTCAAGAGGTTACGGTGCAAAATTAAACAATAAAAATGTTAATATCATTAAAGATTACCAAAGAATATATTTTAATGACGCACAAATTTGTGGCGACGAACCTCTTTTATGCGCAAGAAATACAACCAATTGCGCAGTTTTAACTTGCTCAAACAGAGTAAAAGCAGCAAATTTTGCACATAAAAATTTTGGCGCAGAAGTTGTTATTATGGACGACGGATTCTCAAATCGAAAAATTAAAAAAGATTTTACCATACTTGTAATTGATTCAAAAAAACAATTCGGAAATGGCGCACTATTACCTCTTGGACCGCTAAGAGAACCTGTATTTGAAGCAAAGAGAGCAAATTATATTGTAATTACAAATAAAAACAGTGAAAACATACAAAAATCAAAAGAGGAAATTTCAAAAAAACTAAAAACAGATAAAATATCTGTTTGCAACTTTATTGAAGATTATTTTTATAACATTAAAAATTCATTACAAATTAAACCTTCGAACCAAAAAGTTGGAGCTTTTTGTGCCATAGGACAACCTGAGCAATTTTATAATTACTTAAAAAAACATTTTGAAGTCGCTTTTGTAAAAACATTTGAAGATCATCACTTATACAATCAAAATGACATCAATGAAATAATCAAAACAGCAAGAGAAAATAACATAAATTCTTTAATAACAACACAAAAAGACGAAGTAAAAATTTTACCATTATTTAAAGATTTAAATTTTATAAGTTTAAAATTAAAAGCACAATTTGATGATGAAAAACTTTTTTGGATAATCGAGAGGGAAATAAAAAATGAAATTAAGTGAAATATACACTAAAAACAAATTAATTTTTTCTTTTGAGGTTTTTCCACCCAAAAATGCTAACACTGAAAACCTTTTTGAAGAATTAGCTAAAATGAACAAGCAAAACCCCGCCTTAATATCAGTTACTTATGGCGCAGGCGGCTCAAACAGAAACTTATCTCTTGAGATTGTAAAAGAGCTGAAAAATCATTTAAAACAACCGGTAATGCCTCATTTTACCTGTATCTGCTCAAGCAGAAAATACATAGAAAAATATATTCAAGAAATAGAAGAACTTGGAATAACTAATATTTTAGCCCTAAGAGGAGATGAGCCGCAAGAAATTGAAGTTTGCTACAGAGATTTTAAAAGCGCACTTGATTTAATTGAATACCTAAAAAATCACTCTGAGCTTGAATTTGCGGTTGCAGCATATCCTGAAAAACATCCGAAAGCAAAAACTTTTGATGATGATATAAATGTACTTTTGAAAAAACAGGAGCTTGGTGCAAAAGTTGCCTATACTCAAGTATTTTTTGATAACGAAAGTTACTATAATTTTTATGATATTTGCAATAAAAAAGGGGTAACAATACCTGTAATCCCAGGGATAATGCCTGTTATAAGTTATAACCAATTAAAAAGAATAGTTGAACTTTCAGGCACAAAAATTGATTCAAAAGTTATGAGCTACTTTGAAAAATATAAAGACTCAAAAGAAGACACAATCAAAGCAGGCATTGAATTTGCCTCGTTGCAGTGTGAAAAACTAATTAAATTTGGCGTAAAAGGAATGCATTTTTACACCCTGAACAAAGCAAAAAGTTCAACAGAAGTAATTAAAAATATTACTTAGTAATCTCTACAAGACAATCAAGCGCACGAACTAAAATTATTTTGCTGTTTTCAAAAACGATTGAACCTATTTTTGCGTTTTGGTATTTATCTTCAAGCGCAAGAAGTCTGTGTTTTTTAATCTCAATACGTCTTGTATTATCCTTAAAAATTGGCGTATACCATGGTTTTAGCGCACGAATATGATTGTGAATATTCAATTTTGGTTTTTTAAAATCAATTATTATATTTTTATACTCAATTTGAGATTCATAAGTTGCACGACTTTCATCTTGTTTTTGAGGAGTTATTTCACCTTTTTCAATCTTATTTAAAAGCTCTCCTACCATTCCCTGTGCAAATTTTGAACATCTATCACGAAGCTCCCCCGCTGTCATATTTAAATCAATAGTAACAGCCTCCTGCATAAGTATATCCCCGCAGTCAAACTTTTCATTAACATAGTGAAAAGTAACACCCGTCAAATCTTCTCCATTGAAAATAGTCCAAAAATAAGGGTTAGCACCTCTATGCTTAGGTAAAAGTGAAGGGTGGCAGTTAATTGTACCTAAAGACGGCAGGCTTGCAATTTCTTTTGAAATTTTTTCACTCCACGAGCCAACTAAAATAACATCAGGTTTCAACTTTTCAAATTCTTTTATAAATTCCTTTGAATTAATTGAACTTGCCTTAATATCCTTAGCACCAAAAGCTTTTATTATTGACAAGTCATGACTTGGGGCAAAAATATCTTTAAAAAACAGGGTAAATTTTGAATGATTTACCCTGTCAATTCTCATTGCGCCGACTACCTTATGTCCTGAGTATACACTACCCGAGATTAAGGCATTTAGCATTTTGTCATAACCTACGACAAGAACCTTAAGCATTTTCCTCTTGTACTTCTTGTTCGCTATTTTCAACAACAGGTTCTTGAACTTCTTGAGCTTCTTCTTGCTCTTTTATTTCTTCAAGCACCTGTCTTTCACGCTCGTCTTCCATAGCACGTGCTTGTGATTCTGATTTAATATCAATCTTCCAACCGGTTAGACGATGTGCTAATCTTACGTTTTGACCTTCTCTGCCAATTGCAAGCGACAATTGATCGTCAGGAACTATAACAAAAACTTCCTTCCTGTTTTCATCATCTGCCAGAATGTCAACAGATATTATACGAGCAGGAGAAAGAGCATTTACAATATATTCAACAGGATCTTGTGAATATCTTACAATATCAATTTTTTCGTTTTTCAATTCACCTACAATAGTTTGAATTCTTGAACCTCTGGGACCAATGCAAGCACCAACAGAATCAACAGAAGGATCATTTGACCATACTGCAAGCTTTGTTCTAAAACCTGCTTCACGTGCAATTGATTTAATTTCAACAATACCATCCTCAATTTCAGGAACTTCAAGTTCAAAAAGTTCTCTTACAATTTCGGAGTGTGCTTGAGAAACAATAACCTGAGGTAAACGTGATGTTTCTTTTACATCCAAAACAAAAACTCTTATTCTGTTTCCGGGTTTATAGTATTCCCCCGGGATTTGTTCTCGAGAAGGCATAATTGCATCTGTTTTACCAATGTTTACTATTACATTTCTGTCATCTCTTCTTTGAATTATACCGGTAATAAGAGTTCCTTTTTTAGACATGAACTCATCCAAAACAAGCTTTCTTTCGGCTTCTCTTATTCTTTGAGTAATAACTTGTTTTGCACTTTGTGCAGCAATTCTACCAAAGTTTTCAGGCGTTACTTCAATTTTAACTTCGTCGTCAAGTTCAACTTCTTCGTCGATTTCTTTGGCATCTTCAAGTGAAATTTGAGTATCCTCGTCTTCAACTTCACTAACTACAACTTTTGTCCTGAAAACACCAATTTCACCTGTTGTTTCATCTAATATTGCCTCAACATTTTCAGCATCTTTATCCCTTATGTGTTTTTTATACGCTGCAACTAAAGCATCGCAAAGAGAGCTTACAAGAACATCTTTAGAAATGCCTTTTTCACGCTCTAACTGTTCTGCAGCTTCAAAAAGCGCTGTACCAATTTTAATCATTATCTTCTCCTTTATTTTGTTTTATTTTTATATCTTCATCAAGTCTTACGCTAAAAATATTGTCCAAAGGCACTAAAAAGTTTTTACCTTCTTCTTTTGTTTGAATTTCAAGCCCTTGACCTTCTCTATAATCAATTAAAACTGCTTTTATAGTCTTTGTATCCACACCCTCAAGCGGATTTTTTACTTTTACAATAATATCTTTGCCCTTAAATATTAAATACTCTCTGACACTTTTCATTTTGCGATTAAGCCCCGGAGAAGAAACTTCCAAATAATATTTAAAGGGAATCAGCTCATCCAAAAAATCACCCAGACCACGTGTAATATTTTCACAATCCTGATGCGAAACAGGATGATCTGCACAGTATATAAATATCCTTAAAAACCAGTGCGCATTTTCCTTTTCAAGTGAAACCTCAAGCGGAATTAAATTGTAGCGCATTGCAGTATTTTCCACAACCGGAATAAGTTTTTCTAATATTTCTTTTTTATTAAAGTGTTCTCGCATTTTTACCTTATTTTTTTGAAAAAAAAGAACGGTTTTAAAAGCCGCTCCGGAATTTCTCTTAAAATAATCCGAGTATTTCTCTTGAAATACTAAGTAAAGTATACCATAAAAGAGAGAAAAACAAACATTTTTTTAAGTTTTATGTTACAATAAGTATCTAACCCCAAAAGTATGAAAAAGCTATTAGTTACATTGTGTTGTTTTATTTTACTTCCCGCTTTGCAAGCCGCAGCAATAACAGAAAGCGAGAGGGAGTTTTCAGATACAAAAAAAGGCGAAATTTTAAAGGACGAAATAATAACGCTTGATGAAACAATAGACGGGGACACAACAACAAATGTCGAATTTGAGGATGACGATAATTGGGATTTTAAATTATTCAGCGAAAAAACCTTTGCCCAGAAAAAAATGCTGCGATTTGACAATAAATACATAAACGAAATATCCGGAGAATTGCGTTTTCAGGGCATTGCAAGCTTTGAAGAAAAAGGAGGAAATCTAAATACAACTTACCCGTTTGACATAAATGCGGTTGTAGAGTCTAAATTTCTGGATAACAAATACAGATTTTTTACGGAATACGCTTTTACAAGGGATGTAAGTGATTTAGACAATGCATTTTTTGGCAAGTTTTCAAACTTATACATTGAAAGAAACTTTAATAAAAATCACAAAATGCGCTTAGGTGTTTCACGCTCTCCAATTGGGTTAGAAGGTTCAATGAGCTCTTTTGCACTGCCTTTGGCAAACAGGGCTCAAATTTCAAGAGAATTTGGTGATGCAATCTCAACAGGTATTTCTTTTATCGGCAATAAGGGGGCTTTTGAATATAACTTGGGCGGATACACAAGCACACGCTTTACACAGGGCTTTAAAGACGGTGCGGAATTTATAGGCAGGGTTGGGGTTAGACCGTTTTATAAACAAGAGGGCAGTTATTTCAGAAATCTGAAATTTTATGCAGGAGCTGATGTTGGGCACAGGGGGGAAAATTACGGAGTGTATTCTGCTGCTATGACTTACGAGTATAAAAAATTTCTTATGAATTTTGAATACGCATACGCCAATGGCTCAAACGGCGATTATTTTGACCCGAGAAAACGTCAGGGCTTTTTTACAACTGTTGGCTGGAACTTCACTCCTAAATTGCAACTTCTCGCTCGTTATGATTATTTTGATACAAATCTTGAGCAGTCAAATGATGTAAACCATGAATATAGCGTTGGTATAAACTATTTTGTTTTCAGACAAAGGCTAAAATTCGCACTTAATTATGTTTTTTCAAATAACGAAAAAACAAATACAAACAAAAACGGAATATACTTCCTAACTCAATTCTTTATCTAACCGACATTAAAAAGCGCACAAAGACACATAAAACCAATAGAGCTGATAATAATCCAAAAGTGAGTAACAGGATGTAAATTATTCCAAATATATGCTATAAAATTTCTTTGATTCATAAAAATATTATGACAGTATTTATTTTTTTTATTATCCGTCAAAAAAAGTATTTTAAAATTGCCCTAAAGCATAACTTTTAGCATTATCTATTATGCTTTTATCTATCCCCGCATCAAGAGCAACCCTAAAAGCTTCGGAAGAATCACAAATCCCTTTTTTAATTTTCTTTGTTTTCTCATCTATAACAATAATGCTATTATGCAAAGATTTTTCTTTCTTTTTTGCAACTTGAATAAAATGCGTCGCTGTTATAGTTTTTGCCTTAATTTTTTGCTCTATATTATCAAGTATTGCAAGCAATAATGCTTCAGAATCATCTTTTGTTGTGCCCTTTGCAGGCTCATCAAAAAGAATAAGACTTTTTTGTGTTGAATTATTTAAAATATATGCAATATTTTTCATTTCCGCATAAAAAGTCGATTCGCCTTCCTTTAAGTTGTCGCAAACATTAGAGTGAAAGAAAATTTTATCAAACAGGTGCATATTTGCACTTATTGCGCACGTAAATCCACACATTTGCGAAAGTATCACTGCAATTGCATTTTGTTTTAAATAAGTCGATTTACCCGACATATTCGCACCGGTCAAGATACAGGAAAATTTATTATTATCAAGACTGGAATCATTTCTGATAAAATTATTTTTTAGCTTATATACACAAGGATGCATACATTCTTTAAGTTCAAAATTGCCATTTAAATTAAAATCAACTTCACAGAACTCATTTTCTAAAATCCTGCTAACAAGAGAATTTATAACATCAAAATATGCACTTGCTTTCGCAAAAATCCTTATTTTTTCCGTTAGCTCCAAGCAATATGTTTTTAGTTTATCGAAAATATCTTTTTCGATAACGCTTATTGCATACTTCTGGGAACAAATTTTCTCTTCAAGTTCAACAAGTTTTTTGTCGGCATACCTGAGTGAAGCTGAAAGCCTTTGTTTTACAATATATTCCGAATCAAGTTTTTCATAAATACTTATAGGTGCTTCATAACAATAACCTAAATTTGGTGTATACTTTAACTTTACATCTTTATGAGTTATCTTTTTTTGGTTATTGAATAGTTTTTCAAGTTCCTTATTTAATTGCTCCAACTCATCTCTTAAGATGTCCAAGCGAGGATTTACGCCATATTTTACAGGTAAATATTCATAATTTTTACAATTTTGTTCGTCATCAAAAGTCTGATCAATTATATTGGAAAAATCATTCAAAATTTCTGCACACTCATTATCAATTTCCAGCTCTTTGTGTTCAAGCTCATTCAAAATTTCATTAATTTTTAAAGATTTTGAAAGCACAGAAGAAATTTCCATTAGTTCTTTATGAGTTATTGTTTTATTTGAAATTTTTGCGCTATATCTTAAAAGATCACAAAAATCATTTAAAAATTCATCCGTTTTCTTGCGTAGTTGAGGCTTAGCGCAAAATTCTTTTAAAATATTTTTTCTTTTTAAAATAGCATCTAAATTATTCAAAGGAGCATTCATCCACTCTCTTAAAAGCCTTCTGCCCATTGGTGTTTTTGTAGAATCCAAAAACCAGAATAAGCTAGCACGTTTTTTAAAATCTGCTTGAGTCCTTGTTAATTCAAGCCCTCTTCGTGTTAAAAAATCCATAGACAAAAAATTTGAAATGCTATATTTTTTAATCTCGTCCATTTTAGGCATAAATTCTTTTTGATTTTCCATAAGGTAGTTTAAAATTGCATTTGCACACAAATAACCTTCTTTAAAATCTCCATCTTGAGCAGATATTTGTTGCTCGTTAAAATATTGCGGGCACACAAAAACAGACTTTAAATCATTAATTGTATCTTTAAAGTCAAAAATCATTTCCTCTGAATTTAAAAGTATTTCTTTTGGTGATACTTTAATTATTTCACGATTTATTTCTTCTTTAGTTCCATAAGTTAAATAAAAAGCACCTTCTGAAACATCGCAATATGAAAACCCGTATGTTTTTTTTGACTTAAAAATAGCAGCCAGATAACTGTTTACATCCGAGTCTAAAAGTTCGTTTTCATAAACTGTACCTGCAGAATATACTCTTACAACTTTTCTGTAAAAATCACCTTCAGGATTTTGAAATTGCTCTGCAAGAGCAACTTTGCAATCATTTTCAAGAAGTTTTTTAAGATAGATAGAAAGAATTCTTCTGGGAATGCCTGCAAGTGGAACTCTGCCAAGCTCACCGTATTTTTTTGATGTCAGTGTAATATCGCAAACCTTTGAAAATAAAACGGCATCTTCAAAAAAAGTTTCGTAAAAATCACCAACCCTGTACAATAAAATTTTATCACGATGCTCCTTTTTAAGCTCCAGATAAGCCTGCATGCTTTTTGTAGCTTTGTAAAAATCTGCATCTTTTGAATTTTCAATTATTTTATCACTCATTTTTTATATGATAAAATAAAATTAATAAAATTAAAATAAGCAAGAGTATACACAATGGGATGTTTAAAAAGCATAGTTAAAAAAATAATTTTTGCAGCACTTTTAATAGCATTTTTCTTTTTTGGAGGATGCGATTTTGTAATGACAAAATATAACGAATTTACAAGCCCGCCAAGAGAAGAACTTTTAGAGCAGTCTAAAGATTTTGGCGATTTTTCGCTTGTATCTAGCGACTACAGGCTAACACGTTCAATAAACCTTTTCGGCTATAGAAAATTCAATGCAGAATACATGCCCACAGGTCAAAAAATCACAATTATTGACTTAAAAAATAAAGATGTCATTGCTCCCGAGGATTTTAACACCAAAGCAATAGACAAAAAAATAAATGATGCATTAAACAATTTAAAAGATTCGGTTATAACACTTGAAAACCTTGAAATAACAGGACGTGGAACAATTATTGCAAAAGGCAAAAATATCCCTTTTGTTAACTTTAAAGCTGATGTAAAAAACGTACCTTTCAAAACCGTAGAGGGAACATTAGGGGCATACAAAAGTTTAAATATAAGTAAAAAGAACAAGCCGCAAACAACAAAAGTTGTACTTTCTATGCGTGATTGCAAAAAATATAACCAGCAAGTTACCGCAAATTACATAAAATCAGTAAAATTTTAAAGCAAAATCCAACTTTCAGGATACAAATCATGCGGGTTATTTTGAATCTTTTGGAACCATTTTTCAGGTGCAACAACCATTTTATTCGGATTTGAATTTAAATAAGCCCCCCACCAAGAAAAACTGGAGTTTGCAATTATATTATGCTTGCAGTTAGACATTAAGCGCAAATCTTCCCAAGAATTATCACCCTGATTATGCGAAATAAATTCAATTCGTGCATTTTTTTCAACACACTTAGGACAATTATTTAAACTTAAATTTTCCCTCACCCATTCAATATCATCAGAAAATACATATATCGCAGGCGTCTCAACCTTATCTGCAATTATTTCCAGTGCCTTAGAATAGTAATTAAAATCAAGATGAGTATAAACACTTGCATAACGTTTTTTTTGTACATAATCACCACGTCTTATATGCATGGATATTGAATCTTCAGTTTGCATTTTATTTATAATTTCTGAATTTAATTCATTCGGTGCATACTTAAATGTAAAATGTTTTTTAATCAATTGTTCATTTATATATTTATGACTTTGAAAAAAACCATAAATATACGTATTATCCTGTATTTGTTCAAATCTTTTTTCCCAGTCAAAATCCTGTTCGCAATATACATCTAAACCTAAAAAGCTTTTTTTAATATGTTTCCTTAGTGCCCATAAAAGCTTATATTTTAGCCCTTTAACCTCTCTTGTGTCATCCTGAAAAATGTCTATTTGGTAAGGTCTTGAATAACTATGATTAAAAAAATCACAATCAAAGTAAAAATCCGTATGTAATTTATTCGCCAAGCTTGCAACAGCCGCATATTGAAACATTTGATTGCCAAGACCACCATTATAGCGCATTATCAGCATTTTTAATTTCCTTTTTTTCTTTAAACACAAATGTTTTAAAAATTATAAACGACAAAATTGCCATTGGTAAAATCATAATACCTTGCGAAAGATACTTGCCTATACCTATATTTACTAGAATATTCAAACATAAAAGGTTTATTGAATAGGTTATGACATAAGAGAGAAAAAACCTTATAATCCTTGTGTTGTCGTGATTTTTAAACACTATTACACCGGTTGTTTTAAAATTCCATAAAACACCCAAAATATACTGTATCGTAAGAGCAATGTTATGCGAAGCATGTAAAGTAACAAAAATGGCATAAATACTGTAGCCAAAAGCAGTATTTAGTGCACCGACAAAAAGAAATTTCATAAACTTTCTGTCTACTTTTCTAAAAACTCCGAAAAACGATTTTTGATGTATCCAATTAAATAAATCTGAAAGCACGGAGAGGATAAAACTCCCCGCCGTGCTGTTCTTAAATTTCTTGATAATATTAGCCAACATGTTCTTTTATTTCTGAAACAACATCTTTAGGTTCAAGCTTAATTGAAGGTCCCATTGTTGTTGTTAAATACATTGATTTAATGTAAGTACCTTTTGCAGCAGACGGTTTTGCTTTAATAATTGCATCCGTTAAAGTTGAAAAGTTTTTCATTAAATCATCTGAGCTAAATTTAACTTTACCGATAGGCACGTGAATCATACCTTGTTTATCGGCACGAAATTCAACTTTACCTGCCTTAGCATCTTTTACAGCCTTAGCTACATCAGGTGTAACTGTACCTGTTTTAGGGTTAGGCATTAAACCTTTAGGACCTAAAACACGACCTAATTTACCAAGTGCTGCCATCATATCAGGTGTTGCGATTAATGTATCAAATTCAAACCAACCGCCTGCTATTTTATCAATAATTTCTTCAGCTCCAGCTTCATCTGCTCCCGCTTCCTTAGCTGCTGCTGCTTTGTCAGCCTTTGCAATAACGCAAACTCTAACTTCTTTACCAAGACCTGCAGGAAGTACTGTGGTTGAGCGAATTTGCTGATCAGCGTGTTTAACATCGATGCCTAATCTCATATGACATTCAACTGTTTCATCAAATTTAGCTACTTCGCTTGAAATTTTTTGCAACATTTCAATAGCGTCTTTAGCCGAAGATGGTTGTGTAAAACCTTCTAGCATTTCATTTATTTTTTGTTTTTTCTTTGTTAATTTTGACATTTTTTCTCCTTTCGTGGTTTTAGCGGCAGTTTAACTGCCTCCCATCATTATTCTGCAACGGTTACACCCATTGCACGTGCTGTACCTTCAATCATTTTAACTGCTGCTTCAAGTGAAGTTGCATTTAAATCTTCCATTTTTGTCTTTGCAATTTCTTCAAGTTGAGCACGAGTTATTTGACCGACTTTTGTTTTATTAGGAACAGCAGAACCTTTAGGAAGGTTAAGAGCCTTTTTAATTAAAACCGCAGCCGGAGGCGATTTTGTAACGAAGCTAAAACTTCTGTCTTCATATACATCAATTACAACAGGAATAACAAAACCAGCTTGAGATGCTGTTCTTTCATTAAACTGTTTGCAAAAATCCATGATATTCACGCCCTTTTGACCCAATGCAGGACCAACCGGAGGTGAAGGATTTGCTTTGCCGGCTTCAATTTGTAATTTAATTTTGCCGGTTACTTTTTTGTTTGTTTTTGGTGCCATTATTTTCTCCTTTCGTGGTAATAGCAGGCAGCTTATGCCACCCTTCCACATTTATTATTATACTTTTTGTATTTGCTTATATTCAAGTTCAACAGGGGTTTCACGTCCAAAGATTGAAACATTCGCACGAAGTTTTGATTTATCGGGATAAACTTCTGTAATGTCCCCAATAAATTCTGCAAACGGACCCGAAACAATCCTAACCTTGTCGCCAACTTTAACGTCAAGTTCAATTTTAGGAGTTTGTGTTTGACCTCTGTGAATAATCTTTTTAATTTCAGAGTCTTTTGCAGGAATCGGCTTTTTAGCTGAGCCTACAAACTTGGTAACACCTGCTGTATGACGAACTACATACCAGGAATCATCATCCATAATCATCTCTACTAAAACATAGCCAGGGAAGATTTTTTCTTCTTTTTCAGATTTTTTACCGCCTTTAACTTGTGTAATTGTTTTTTGCGGAACTTCAACTCTGAAAATCTTTTCAGACATATTCATATACTCAATACGTTTTTCAAGGTTAACTTTTACCTTGTTTTCATGTCCTGAGTATGTATGAACAACATACCAACGTTTCTTAGGAGCCTTTTCAACTTTGTGAGTTTCCTCTTTTTTTTCTTGAGAAACGTTTTCCATTTCTTCTAAATTTTCCAGATTTTTTTCTTCTTTTTTATCCATGATTTACCTTATTTAGTTAGTTATCTTGTAAAACCTAGTGGGGCAAAAGTCCCAATATACTTTTGAATATTATGTCCATTAAATAAACAATTATTGTAAAGGCTATAACAACAAAAAGCACAACGCCTGTTTCAAATATAATTTGATTTTTTTGAGGCCAAGAAACTTTGCCCCATTCAGCTTTTACGCCTTTAAAGTATGTTATTAAATCTTCTTTAAAAGATTTATTTTGTTCATTTGTTTGTTTTTGTACGTTATTTGCCATGTTTTTCCTTTTAATTTTATTTGGATTTTTTAAAATCGCGCCCTGAAGGACTCGAACCCTCGACATCCGGTTTTGGAGACCGACGTTCTACCAACTGAACTAAGGACGCAACTTAAATAACACAAAATTCAGCTATTTTGTTTCTTTGTGTGTTGTATGTCTTTGACATCTGGGACAATATTTGCTAAGTTCCATTCTTTCTTTTAGAGTCTTTTTATTTTTTGTTGTTGTGTAATTTCTTTCCTTGCATTCTTCACATGCTAACACAACCATTTTGTCGTTTTTGCCTTTTATGCCCATTTTATCTCCTTTTTTGACAGGGTGTAAATTATTTTCTAATTAATAGAATGTCCTAATTTGGGACATTCTATTACAATTTTATTAACTTTATATATTTATTCTAACAAGAACAAGTTTTTATGCAAACATTTTTTTATTGCCCTAAACTCATTCTTGCACTTTGTATACTTCCTGAGCCAATCATGCGTTTTAGCTCCTCTACATATTGAGATTTCGCAAGGGCATCTTCTTTTGTAATAAGTTTCTGTTTGTATAAATCGCTCAATGCCATCTCAAGAGTTTGCATGCCAATACCCGAACCTGTTTGAATTGCAGAATAGATTTGGGCAGTTTTTTGCTCACGCACAAGATTAGAAATTGCGCTGTTAACAATCATTATCTCTTGTGCCATTACACGACCTTTTTTTGTAACACCGTCAGGCGAAAGTTTTGGCAAAAGTGTTTGAGAAAATACTGCAATTAAACTGTTTGAAAGCTGCAAACGGATTTGCTGTTGCTGACCTTGCGGAAAAACATCAATAATACGATCAATTGTTTGAGATGCGGATGCAGTATGCAATGTACCCATTACAAGGTGACCGGTTTCAGCCGCAGTTAAAGCTAAACTTATTGTTTCAAGATCTCTCATCTCGCCAACTAGAATAACGTCAGGGTCTTCACGCAAAGCTGAGCGCAGAGCATTTGCGGTAGAACGAGTGTCTTGACCCAGTTCTCTTTGGTGGACAATGCTTTTTTTTGAAGTATGAATATACTCAATAGGATCTTCAATTGTCAGAATATGTTCTGTTCGATTAGAGTTTATATAATCAACCATAGCGGCAAGAGTAGTTGATTTACCTGAACCTGTAGGTCCTGTAACAAGTATTAGCCCCCGTGGTTTTTGTGCAATTGTTTTTACAATTTCCGGCAAGCCGAGCTCATCACAACTTGGCGGCTCTGAATTAATAGTACGAAACGCAGCTGCATAATTGCCTTTATCTCGATAAACATTAACTCTGAAACGCCCAACACCATGCAAACCATAGCCAAAATCAAGTTCCCAGTTTTGTTCCAACTGTCTTCTCTGTTCATTTGTTAAAATAGGAAAAACAATTGTTTCTACATCTTCACCCGATAAAACAGGTAAATTTGTTCTTACCAATTCGCCATCAATACGCAAAACAGGCGGCAACTCGGCAGAAATATGTAAATCACTTGCTTTTTTTGAAACGGTTAATTCAAGTATTTCTTCTATCAGCATTTATAAAAACTCCAGTTTACAATAATAATATTACACACATTTAAAGTAATTGTAAAGATAAATTAATATTTTTTAGCTGCACCAAAATACACTTATTAGAAATTCAGGAAATACCGAATAAAATCAAAGTACGTTATTTTTATACACAAAAAAGTGTCAAAAGTACTATAAATAAAGGGGTTGCGGGGTTTGTAAATGTGTGTTACAATAGTAGTAGATAGATAAAAAGCAAACAGACGGAGCAAAAATGAGCGCGGCAGAAATCTCAACCTGTGTAAATTGCACGTCGGGACAAATAGGCAGAATAAAACAAAAGGTCCCGCCAGCCACGCTCCACACTATAATTTTGGCCACAATAGTAACACTATGCATAACTGTAACATCGGGTGTCTGCTCTAAAGCTTTAAGTTCGAGCCACCCGATTTTTATTGAGGAAAACACTCTCAATCAAGACAAAATTGCTTATGTTTCGCCAATTCAAAATGAAATTTTAAACAGAGAAAATTTTGTACAAAGAATAAACAAAAAATATCCGGCAAAAAACATATCATTCCCTACTTACGGCGTAGCACACATTAAAATGACAAAATACATTAATCAAAGACCCGTAAAAATAAACATAGTAGAAATAGACAAAAGTGCAAACAGTTCACTAAACATTAAACCAGAAATTGCAGGCATAAAGCTAAATTCAAGAGCACAAATAAAAACAATCGCACAAAAACATAACTCAATAGTTGCAGTTAATGCAGGCTACTTTAAGCCCCAGACGGGTGTTCCATTAGGCGCACTTGTAATAGACGGGGAAGTTTTAACAGGCCCTATCTACAACAGGGTAGGCATAGGAATAATTGAAGAAAACAACCAAACCCGCTATGTAATGGACAAAGTGGCTATGAATATAACAATTAAATCAAACAAGTCAATTCTTAAAGCAGACAATATTAACCAACCCAGAATGCTCAGCACCTATACAATAATCTATACACCACAATGGGGAAATATGTCCCCGATGGCAGCTAAATACGGCAAAGTTGCAGCAGTATCAAACGGAAAAATAATTGCAATGAGTGCAAATCAAATTGCAATTCCAAAAGACGGATTTGTAATAAGCGCACCGGCAAAAATACTGGATAAATTAGCACTGGAAAGGAATATAACATATGACATAAAATTAAACGAAACATTTAAAGATGCAGACCATATAATAGGCGCAGGTCCATATTTAGTTAAAGATGGAGAAGTTTTTGTTGATGTAACCGATCAAAAATTCGCATCAATTACAGGCAGAAACCCTCGCTCAGCAGTCGGCTACAACGACAAAAACGAACTGATTATTGTAACAATTGACGGACGTGAAGAAAGCTCGGTAGGCGTTACTCTAACTCAGTTGGCTTACATTATGAAAGGTCTTGGCTGCACTTATGCAATGAACTTTGACGGCGGCGGTTCAAGTGTCATTTATGTAAACGGAAGAGTTACAAACTCGCCCGCTCAAACAGGAGGCATAAGTATTTCAAATGCACTAACCGTTTTTGAAACACCTAGTCCGTCTCAAACTTAAATTTTTAAAGAAACAAAAAGTCCTGCTTCAAAATTTAACATTTGATTTTGATAAGAGGGATGTTCAACTAAAGCCTTCAAGTATGGTTCAACTTTTTTAGCGTGTGAAATTGTGTTGTCAGCGGCAATTATACCGCCGGATTTTAGTAAGGGGTCTACTTTATGAAAATATTGAATGTATTCAAGTTTATTGGCATCGATAAAGATGAAATCAAAAGGCTCGCGCAAGCCTTGTTCAATTTCGCTACTCATTTCATCTAGTATTAAAAGTGCAGAGCCGAGCTTTGTTTCAATAATATCCTCCACATTGCACAGTCGGAAATTTTCTTTTGCGACAGATTGTCTTTTGTCCCAAAATTCAATTGTTGTAAGCTTTCCACCTGTGTGCTTTAGTGCATCTGCAAGCCAAATACCGCTATAGCCGTTTGATGTACCTATCTCAAGTGCATTTTTTGAATTATGAATTTTTATCAGCATATTTAAAAAATTTGCCGTATTTCTGTCAATATTCCAAAATTCCTTTTGAGTTTTTTCTAAACTCAAAAGAACTTCTTGTGCACTATTTTCAAATTCTTTTAAAGTTTGCATATTATAAGTCCTGAACTTTTGTTTTATCCATGATTATTATATTTGAAACATCAATAAGTGCAGGCTGCTTTTTAATTAAACTCATTTTTTCTAAG
>CALUXZ010000007.1 GCA_944324875.1 Candidatus Gastranaerophilales bacterium
CCTTGGCCAACTTATGATGAAAATCTTGCAAAACAATCAGACATTACATTTATTTTGCAAATCAACGGCAAAATACGTGATAAGGTTGAGGTTGCAGTTGACACACCTAAGGAAGAACTTGAAAAAATTGCACTTAATAATGAAAAAATAAAGCAGGCTTTGGAGGGCAAAACTCTTGTTAAGACAATAATTGTACCCAATAAGCTTGCAAACTTGGTAGTTAAATAAAATTTAAGGCGGGCTAAAAACCCGCCTTTTAAATATTTTACCTGCCGTAAGCCATTTGAATATTTGAATCAATCGTAGAATTAACGCTTTGGATTTCACTTTCAATCATTTTCAGTTGAATTTGATACCTTTGTGCTTGTTCTTCAAGGCGTTGCTCGACAATTCTTAAACGTTCCTGTCGTTTTTGGAGCGCTTTTGCTTCAGCAGAATCAGGATCTAAATCCGTACCTAAAGTTTCAAGATCACCTGTTGCACTTGTTAATTGCAGACGGGATGAATTAATCAGCATGAGTTTATATTCAAGATTTAACCTCATACTGTTTAATTGAATTAATCTGATTGTTGAAACAATTAAGCCCATTTTATCTCATTTCGTTGAATTTATTTCCCCTTAGGAAAACGTGTTCATTGTTTTGTGCAATAAGTTTTTCCATTTGGTTTAGCTTATAGAGTTGGTAATTTAGTCTGTATTTTACCATTTTTCTTTTCTTGTTCATTGAAAAGAAATTCTTTAGCATCGATACAAATTCTTTAGAAAATAATTTAATCGGGTTTTTTCTGATTAAAAAACTTTTTGAAAACCCCAAAAAATTTTTCATTCTTTTGAAATTTGTTTGGATACTTTGTTGCACGAGCTTACTCCTTTTTTAGGGGTAACCCTAAAATAATAAAAACATGACTCGAGATAAAATTGCCTATTAGAAAATAACCTTATAAACAACCTATATCTAGTATTTATAACGACTTGAGGATATAAAAACTTTATTTTTAAATTCAAAAATTTACAAAATTTTACAAATCTTGAGCAAGTTTAGAATCGGATTCAATATCGTTTTTAAGAGTTTTTCTTACAATATCAGCTTGAGTATCAAGCATTTTGCATACAGTTTCAATGTTTTTGACTCTGTCGGATAAAATTACATCAGCATTTGTTGTAATTCTGCCCGTTACGTTCTGATAGGCACTTACAGCTGCATTACCCGTACCCTGCATTAGGTTACCTGCAACAATTGCTCCTAAGCCCCACTCGCCCATATAAGGTGACATTGCCTGCAACAAACCACCCCAACCTGAAATCATACCTGCAAGCGGTAGTACAATATTTTGCCCGAAACTAAACCCGCCTGAAGCGGTGCCAAGAGCAGCAGATGCCGTATTCATTGCGGCAATTCCTGCCGAACTTACCGCATAACCTGTTGCAAGTCCTGCAGCACCACCCGTTGGGGAACCTTCAGAACCAAAACCTAATGCAATACCTGCAGCACCTGAGGGAAACCCCGGGTAAGAACCCAAGTTGCCAATACCAAAGGCAGAAGTTGCACCATCATAAGATGCTGTTGAACCCGTAATAGGCGACCAATAAGAAGTACCGGGGATATTCATCATATTTGAACCGCCCATCACAGGCATAAAAATACTGGGGGAAAACATACTGGCTAATTGCCATAAAAATCCGCCTGCAGTACCAAAACCGCTGCCTGAAGATGCAGAACTTGATACGGTTAAATCTCTTAACCTATCGTAAGTTTCATACAATTCAGCTTTTGCAATTGAACTTGCAGAACCGTATTTATTTGCAATTGTAAGCGAATGCATGTTTTTGTAAGATACCATTTACTAACCCTCGTGTACTTTCTTTTATTTTTGCACCATGTCAAATTTTTGACATGGTGCAGATTGTTGATTTTATTATGCGAACGTCTTAAATGTAGATTCAACGTTCTTTTGGATTACTTCTTTAACCGCATCCATTTCGGTTTTTAGTGCTTCTTGTTCTGTATCAAGTTGTTTTAATCTTAACTCAAGAGTTCTGTCTTGTTGTTGGATAATTTCTGTTCTTGCGTTAATATCTTGAATGGCTCTTTCATATACCATTTTTTGATATTCATAATCTTTCATTGCAGCTTCATACCCTGCAGTATCATCAACTTGCGTTAGGTCGAGTTCAAATGTTTTTCCTGCAAGCTTATCATTAAGTGACTCATTTTCAACATTTGTAATTGTCACGGATTCAAATCTGCCATCAGAAGTTGCTTGGAAAGAAGCGGTTGCGTTAGCTTTTTTCTTAATTGTTGCTTCTTGTGCAAAGTATTGAGTTAAACCACCCGTGTATGATTCGGAAGGATCGGTTGGTAAGGTGGCATTATTGATGTCATAAGAAGAAATATAATAAGTTCTTTCATTAGTTTCACCTTTATTTACAGTGTATTTATAATAAGTGTCCTCTTCAGGGCGTCTTGTTGAATCATTGCTGATTATTGCAGCATTAATTATTTCAATATTACCTTTGTCATCACCTGCTGCATCAGCAGAACTTATTTCATATTCAGTTCCATTTAAAAATATTTTTGTTGGTGTCTTATCATTGAAATACATAGGAGTACCTTGTGTAATGGGCACAGAAGAGTATCCTTTTAACTCGTTTTCCGAATATTCAAGTACAATACTGTAAGAACCCGCAGCTCCTCCTGAAGCTGTATCAAACTTTGTAATTGAAAAATCTTCACCCATAGAATCAAATACATAACGAGTATTGTAGTAATCGGTTGCACTTGGTGGAGTTGGAACTTGAAGTTCTAACATCTGGTTAAACAAGCCGGCACTTTCATTTGAAAGAACGGTTCTTTGTTGGTTAACTTGTTGACCTTCATATTCAACGTTTGTTTTTCTTGCCGTAAGACCTAAAAATCTTGCTTGGCTTGCTGCCATTCCCATTGTTTTCTATGCCTCCATTGTTCTTATGTAACTAATATCGACATTGAAATATTCAAACTTTAGTTTTTTAGAGTTATTGTTACATTTTGTTAACATTAAGATTAAAACCCCTATTAACACACTAATTAGTTATTAATATTTTTTTAAAAAAAGTCAAAAAAGTGTATAATAAACATATGAAAATAATCGATATTCACATCCATGGCGGACTTGGCGTAAATTTTAACACCTCTAATAAAGAAGAAATTAAAAAACTGCTAAAAGAACTCTACGACAGGGGAATTGTGGCAATTTGCCCGACCCTTGTAGGTGATAGCACAGAAAACCTGAGAAAGCGTTTTGAACTGTTCAGGGAGATTAAAGACAAACAGGAAAATAACGAGAGCAGGGTTATTGGACTGCATTTAGAAGGGACATTTTTAAACCCCGATAAACCGGGGATTCAAGATAAAAATGTATTTTTGACACCGACAATCGACAATTTTAAAAAACTAACACAAGACTACGAAGACATTGTGAAAATAGTAACACTAGCACCTGAATTAGACAAAAACAATGAACTTGCAGATTACCTTGAAAGCAAGAATATAAGAGCACATGCGGGTCATACATTAAGTGATAATATAGGAGGCGCAAGCGCAACAACTCATCACTTTAATGCAATGCCGCAAATCAGCCATAGAGGCGCAAATTTAGCATTAGACAGCCTTTTTGACAACGATATTTATTGCGAAATAATAGCTGATGAAATTCACTGCAGCAAAAATATGTTAAAACTGTTTTTTAAGACAAAAAAATCCGAAAAAATTATTCTTGTAAGCGATGCGCTACCTGCAGCGCACGCCAAAGATGAAATAATATTTTGCGGTAAAAAAATAAATTCTGACGGGAAGGATAACAAAGGCACACTTGCAGGTTCCGTTTTATTTTTAGATGAGATAATAAAAAAGGGCATAAGTGATAATTTAATTTCATCTCAAGATGCCAATAAATACGCATTTGAAAACCCTCTTAAACATCTTTGTTTAAAAGAAGAAGAAATTGGGAATTTAGCATAAATCGGCTATTGTACGGGCGGCAAAATATGCTAGAATATACATATACCAAAAGGAGTTTATGAAATGTTCAATAAAATTAAAAATATAATATTTTGCACGCTTTTTTGCGGATTTTTAGCATTTTTACCGGCGTTAGCAGATACAAATACATCCACACCTGTAAACACAGCACCACTTAGCGTTGTTGCAACACCTCAAAAATATTTAAACAAAACAATAGTTATGAAAGCAACTTTTGATAAATTTTCAACACTAGGACTTGATTATAAAAAAGCTATGCGTTCATCTGCTGACTACATTGGGTTTTTAATCCAAAGAGATGATGTAGTTGATCACAATGTGCCGTTATCCGAAATGAAACTTTTTATTAAAAGAGATTATGCCGAAAAATTTATCGAGCTTGATACCGGCGATAAAATACAAATTACGGGAAAAGTATTTTCTAATGCCCTTGGCGACCCCTGGATTGATGTAAGTAAAATTACAATCTTGCAAAAAAAATCCAATTCAGACAAAAGTAAAAAATAATACGTTATTATAATTTGGTGTTAAGAATAGTATGAAAGAAACTAAAAATAAAGAAAACAAACATACAAAATACCTGACAATTCACGGACATTTTTACCAACCACCCAGAGAAAATCCTTGGATTGAAGAAATAGAATTGCAAGATAGTGCAGCCCCAAGGCACGACTGGAACGATAAAATTTGCTGGCAATGTTACGAACCAAATTCTGTTTCAAGAATTGTTGACAATCAAAACAGGATTTTAAATATAGTAAATAATTACGAACTAATGAGCTTCAATTTTGGCCCGACACTTTTAAGTTGGATGGAAAAATATGCACCAAGTGCATATAAAAGAATTATTGAGGCAGATAAAAACTCTCTTATTATACACAATGGTCACGGTTGTGCCATAGCGCAAGTTTATAATCATATAATCTTACCGCTTGCAAACCTAAATGATAAATATACACAAGTTATTTGGGGTATTAAAGATTTTGAAAAACGTTTCGAAAGAAAACCCGAAGGTATTTGGCTGGCTGAAACGGCAGTCGATAGCGAAACTCTTGAAGTACTTATTGATTGCGGTATTAAATACACAATCTTATCGCCTCATCAAGCCCAATGTGTAAGAAAAATGGATGGAGAAGACACTTGGCATGATGTAAGCTGGGGAAGTATTGACCCTTCCATGCCATACAGATATTTCCCTGATGAAACCGATGAAACAAAATATATAGATTTATTTTTCTACGATGGTGCAATTTCAAAGTCTGTAGCTTTTGACAATTTGCTTTGTGATGGCAACAAATTTGCATACAGACTGCAAGACGGGTATGTGGAAGATAGAAGACATCCGCAACTTGTAAATATTGCAACTGATGGCGAAAGTTACGGACATCACACAAAATTTGGGGATATGGCATTATCATACGTACTTGAAGTAAAAGCTGAAGAGTTAGGTTTTAAAATTACCAATTACGGTTGGTTTTTGGAAAAATTCCCTCCGACTTTTCAAGTTGATATAAAACCTGAATCATCTTGGAGCTGCTGCCATGGTGTTGGCAGATGGTGTGAAGACTGCGGATGCTCAACAGGAGCGCAAGCAGGCTGGAACCAAAAATGGCGTCGTCCCTTGCGGGATGCACTTGATTATGTAAGGGATGAACTTATAAAACTTTGCTCATCGGAAGGTACAAAATATTACAAAGATTTTTGGGATGCCAGAAATAACTATATTGACGTTATTTTAGACAGAAGCGAAGAAAGTTACGAAAAATTCTTTAAAGAAAATGCTTGCAAAATTCTTAATCAGAAAGAAAAAATAAAAGCCATAAAACTTATGGAAATGCAGCGTTTTTGCCAACTTATGTACACAAGCTGCGGTTGGTTTTTCTCAGAAATCTCAGGAATTGAAACGACCCAAATAATGAAATACGCACTCAGAGCTATGGAGCTTGCGAGTGAATTCACAAAAACAGATATTGAAAAAAAATTCTTATCAATTTTAAACAAGGCTAAAAGTAACATTGAAGGCTACGGAACAGGCAAAAATATTTATGAAAAATTTGTGAAACCTTCTGTTGTAACAATAGAAGGCATTGCGGCGCAATGGGCCTTTGCAAGCAAATTTTTAACTCCTGATGATTTAGATGAAATTTACTGTTATAAAGTTAAAAAAATTAACACAAAAACAGTAAAGAAAAATCAGGCTTCAATTAATTTTGGACATATTGAACTCACATCAAAAATTACCTTTGAAAAATTCGACTTATGCTTCACAATATTAAACACCGCAAGCGGCGATTTTTATTGCAGTGTAAAACAAGTTAACTCATCGGATGAATATAACCAGGACAGAAGCGAAATTACCAAAGCATTTATGTCGGATGACCTTATAGAAACTCTAAAAACAATTCAAGACAGAATAAGCGGCACATATTACACACTAAAAGATATTTTGATAGACAAAAGAAAAGTTATTCTTGAGAAAATTCTTTTCTCTAAGCTTATGAAAATGGAAAAAACTTATCAGGATTTATACGACGAACTTAAAGCACCTGTATCGTACTACATGGATTTAGGTATGGATATACCTGATGTATTTAGAGTTAGCGCAAAATTTACTCTTTTACGACGTCTTGAAGATGAACTTAGCAGACTTGAAAACTTTTGTGACGAGAAAACTCTTGCAAAAATAATTCTTATAAAGCAAAATGCGGACAGATTTCGCTTAAATTTAAATAAATGCAGAGCAGGTGCAATAATTTCAAAAAAACTTGAAAATCTTATCAATAAACTTGCTTCCGATATGGAAATTTCAACTGCTCAAAATATTATAGGACTCCTAAATATTCTTGAAAAGCTTGAGATACAGGCAAATATTAACGAGGCACAAAATATATTTTTCGAAACAATTTATTCAAAAATAAATATATTAATAGAACACTTAAAAACATCCAAAAATAAAAATGAGGACAGACAGCTTACACTTAAAATACTTGAAATAGGACAAATGTTGAATATAAACACTGAATTTTTCAGACCCCATGTTGATAAAGCAAGCCTGCCCAAAAGAAAATAATTAAAACGGTTTTGAAAGCACTTTTATGCCGTCAAATTCGTAAAGCTCGGGAGCTTGCCCACCGAAAGAAACATATTTTGCGAACATTGCACAAATAATTGCTTCTAAAGACGATGCTGCAAGCATATTTTCGGGCAGTTCATCAAAGTTAAATTTAATTCTTAATGAAGTTTGCAAATCCTTGCAATCCAGCGAAGTTCTTGCTAAATAATTGGCACAAAGCCCATAGCCCCGTCTTAATTGATTAACATCGCAACGAAAAACATTCAAACCCTCCTCTTTTAAATTTAGAAGAAATTCACAAAGTCTGTTAGAAAGCCTTTTGGTCCACTTTTGCCGATTTATTTTAAAGTAATCTCCAAGCATTTTATAATTTTTTGAATGGATACGCCATTTGCCATCTAAAAGAGAATTGTCATAAGGAACAGATACACAAACAATTGAATTATGCACATAAGGTGAGTTATTAAAAAATAATTCAATATCCTGTGTGAAATAAAATTTATCAAGCAAAATAATTCTGGAATTTCTATCTAAAACACAAACCGAGCTGTCGTAATTTGAAGAATTAGACAAGGATAATCCTATAAAAAAATTTTCATTGCTTGACTTTTCAACCATATTTAAGAGTATAATTAACTGTCAGCAATTTTTCAAGGAAAAGTTTATCCTTTATGTTTCTCGGGGTTTTTTTAGATTTTATAAATAACTTTGCAAAAAAATACAGGTTTAAACTCGCACTTCTTGTCATTTCCTCAACAATTGCAGCCTGTTTTGAATTTTTAGGACTTTCGCTTATTTACGCTTTTGTTGCACTGCTAGCCAGAGGCTCTGTAAATATCCCGATTTTATCCAAAACTGCTATATTTCAAACTCAAAGCCAAATTGCGTTAATTTTAGGGACATTTGTTGCGCTAGCATACATATCAAAAGATATTTTCATGATAATTCATATTAATTTTCAAAATTCGCTACTGGCCAAAATTTCAAATGATATTTTTCAAAAAAATTACGCAGGTTTTATATCGCAAAATTATTTCGAAACAAGAAAACTCCCCACTTCTGACAAATTTAAAATTTTGGATAATTCAATAATTACTGCTGTAAATTCATTTTGCGGTTCTGTTTTATCTCTTTTTGCAAACACAATTGTGGCATTTGCAATAATTTTTTATCTTTTTGCAAAATTCCAAACAAATGCATTAATAATTGCCGCTTTTGTTTTTGCAATCTGGTATCTTGAAAACAAATATTTAAAAGAAAAAGCAAAAAAACACGGAAAATTGTTGCACTTGAGCGAACGTGAGAAATATAACTTTGTTCTCTCAACAATAAATTCGCAAAAAGACATTATTATATACAACAAAAAAGAAGCATTTACTGATGAAGCGGCAAAACTGCAAAAAAAATACTCCAAAGAAAGAAAAATAATTGCCACAAATGCGCAATTGCCAACCTATTTAACAGAAATAGGCATTATGAGCACTTTTATGCTTTTTGTTGTATTGCTGCTTTTAAATAATTATGACACAGCACACTTAAGCGCAGGTCTGGCAACTGTTGCAGCAATTATAATAAGATTAGTACCTGCAATAAATAAAACTCAATACTGTCTGCAAGGAATTAATGCAAGCAAATTTGAAGTTCAATGGTTTTGCAATACTGTCTTGTCCTTATACAAAGAAAACATAAAAGAATACAACGAACAAAAAATGTCTTTTGAGGAGTCGATAAAGTTTAAAAACGTGTATTTTTGTTACGAAAAGGATAATTTTACTCTTAAAAATATAAATTTTGAGCTAAAAAAAGGTGATTTTATTGGGATTACAGGCTCATCCGGCAGCGGAAAAACAACTCTATTTAATATTATTTGCGCTCTTTTCAACCCTGACAGCGGTAAAATACAAATAGATGACACGATATTGGACTCAAAAAATGTAAATGCATGGCAAAATAATATCAGCATTTTGTCGCAAGAATTTTCACTCCCATTTAATACGGTATGGCAAAATGTAGCTTTAGAGCCAAATATTGACAGTAAAAAAAATAACAAAAAAATAATTCAAGCATTGAAATATGCAGATGTTTACGACGATATAAATGGAGATTTAGAAAAAAATCCACAAGAGCTCTCAAGCGGACAAAAACACCGAATAGCTCTTGCAAGGGCATTTTATTTTAACAGAGAAATAATAATGCTTGATGAGGCAACATCAGCACTAGATGTTCAAACTGAAGATGAAATAAGTAAAAGTATTGAAAAAATAAAAGGTAAAAAAACAATAATTGCAATAGCGCACAGACTTAAAACACTCAAAAATTGCGATAAAATAATTTATATGGATAAAGGGGAAATAATAGGAATTGGAACTCTCAGCGAATTAAAAGAAAAACATCAATCTTTTAAACAACTTATAGAATTGTCCGAATTTTAAAAAAATTCCCTTTTTTTTAAAGGGAATTAAGCAAGAGAAGATATACAAAAAGAAGTTATTTTTTAGAAAAGCATTGCCTTGCGACACCAAATAAACGAACTAACGATTCGATAAAAGCTATCAAACTTTCAACAAGGGCTTTTTCATCTTCCTCTCCGACTCCTTTAATATCAATCAACTCAAGTAAAAAATTGTAAATAAAGGCTTTCTTGTTTTTTGTCTTTGCATAATCTCCTAAAATACCTGCAAAATTAGATATTCTGGAAAATACATCTTTAATAAGTTCACTCTTTGCCATCTGTCAAATCTCCTTTCACTAAAGACATTTTGATTGTAAAAGAGGAAAGAGCCGAGATAATTTTTAAGGTAGTTGAAAAATCAAAAAATGAGGTAAAAATGTTAATTTCATGTTACAATTCAGACAAAAGAAGGCAAAAATGGAACAAAACGGACAAAAAAAATATTTCTGGATAGGCACATTATTCTTATATCTTGCAATGGTAATTTTAACCGTGCTACCTTTATTTGTAACGCAGTATTTACCCTTTTTGTATATAAAAATAAGATATTACATTAATGCCGCACTTATATTTTTTATTATCGCATCATTCTTTTATCTCTTAAGCAAAAATACCTACAAAAGACAGATTATATCAATAATTTGTGCATTTGTATATTTTTGCGTATTTATAAATTTATTCTCAGATTAAATACCTTCTTCGTCACTTTCAACTGCAGGTAATGTTTGCCCTATAGCACGCTCAAGGTTTGCTTTTGCACTGTTATATTGATAAATAGTGTTTAAATAAGCAAGTCTTGCATCATAGTACTGTATTTGAGCTTCCTTATATTCAATGGCATCACTTACGCCAACACTATATCTGCCTTGCGAAAGTTCATAATTTTCCTTTGCTTTTCTAACTGCAAGTTTTGCAACAGGTACCCTTTGTTTTGCATCAACAAGCTTAACAAAAGTACTTTGAATATCATAATAAACATCATTTACAGTAGCTCTGGTGTCAAACTTTTGTTTTTCAAGCAAAGCTTTTGCTTCTTTAATTTGATTTCTTATCAAAAACGGGTTAATTGCAGGAAACGTTAAATAACCGCCAAAATCCCACCAGTTTGTATCCGCAATAGTATTGTTAACGCCGCCTATTGCATAATTTGCAGATACTTCAAGCGACGGTAAAAAAGTTTTCTTTGCAAGTTTAACAGCCTGATCTGCAGTTTCTACATTAATTTTTGCAATTTTTAATTCCGGACGTGATTCATTTGCAATTTCAACCGCATGGCGCATGTCAATTTCAACATTTTGAAAAGGAGCATGGGTATCTATAATATAAGGCGGGATAAAGGGCAAGCCCATGATATTATTCAAGCCTGAAACAGCTATATCAACGTTATTACTTGCGCTTATTAATTTTGCCCTTGCATCTTCCATATTAACCTGAGCAATTGTAACATCTACTTTTGGCTTTGCTCCGACTTCATAAAAAGCTTGAGCCTGTTTATACATTATTTCAAATTGCTCAAGAGTTTCTTGTGCAACCCTTTTTGCTTCAATGGCATAAATTAAATTATAATAAGCATCTTTAACCTGACAAACAACCTCATTTACAACAGAGTCAATATTAGACTTTGATGATTCCCAAGTTAATTTATCAATAGTGTATTGATTTTGTGTATAACCAAAATCATAAACAAGCTGAGATATTCCAATTGTACCCATTACATATTTGGTAAACGGGTCGATTACAATGCCTCGGCTCCTGAAATTACTCATATCCGGTTTTATTCTTGATATATTTCCTTGCAAATTAACAACAGGCGAGTAATTTGAAAGAGTTTGACCTTTTTTAAATTTCATTGCTTCTGCATTTGCATAAGCTGCCTTAATTTTCGGGTTATTAATTAACGATAATTCAAGACAATCGGCAAGGTTAAGTTCAAGTGTCTTTTGCACTGAGCCTGATATGGTAATTGACTTATCGGAACTGTTGCCAACCGGCATATATCCGTCAATCGGGATTAAATACTCGTCATATTTACTATTTTTCTTCTTAGCTTTTTTAGTCTTTTCTTTTTTTGCAACTTTTTGTTCAGACTTAGATTGTTCTTTTGTTTCCTCTTTTTTTACAAGGTCAGTTTCTTGAGTTTTCTTTTCTTTTCTTTTAAACAGAGCAAAAGTTTTTGCTTCTCGTTTTTCTTTTTCAATGTCATCATTCTTGTTCTTCTTAAATATTTTAAAAGAAACACTGCTTTCTTTCTTCTCGGCATCAACTTCAGGAGTTTGAGCATCCGAACTTATTCCCTCATGCCAGTTTGCATCTTTATCTGATGCAAAAACAGCATAAGTCGACAGAAAAAACATATTTAAAATTATAAAGGCGCTTATAAATTTATTCATTATTATTTTTTCCTTTATCGTGCAATCTTTTTTCTTGTCTTTTTCTTGCAAAATTTTCCCTTGATTCTTGTATTACAACATAAAATGCAGGAACAAGTATTGTACCTACAATTGCTGCTGCAATCATTCCGCCAAAAACAGTCATTCCAAGAGAACGCCTGCTCTCTGCCCCCGGACCTACAGCAAGGACAAGAGGTACCATACCTAAAATAAATGCAATAACAGTCATCATAACTGCTCTAAATCTTATTCTTGCAGCCTCAATTGCCGCATCAAATATGCTCATTCCCTGTTCTTCACGTGCAGTCTTTGCAAATTCAATAATAAGAATCGCCTGTTTTGCGGCTAAACCTATTAACATAACAAGACCTATTTGAGCATACAAATCAAGTGAATACCCCGCAATATACTGGAATAAAAGAGCACCAAGCATGGCAATAGGTGCAATAAGCATAACCCCTACCGGTAGCATCCAACTTTCATACAATGCTACAAGGAAAAGATATACAAATATCAAGGACATCATAAGCACAACTGTTGTTTGGCCGCTTGACTCAATTTCCTGCAAACTTGTGCCCGACCATGCATAAGTCATATCTTCAGGCAGAATTTCATTGGAAATTTTTTCCATTTCTTTAATTGCATCGCCCGAACTCTTTCCCTTTGCAGGGTTGCCACTCAATTGGACAGATTTATACATATTAAATCTTGTAATATTATATGGTCCGGTAATTGGCTCAATTTTAACAACGGAACTCAATGGAGAAGACTTGCCGTCTGAAGATTTAATGAAAACCTTATCCATATCAGCAGGTGTTGAGCGAAACTGCTCCTGAGCTTGTAATACAACCCTAAATACACGACCATATAAGTTAAAGTCATTTACATAAGTTTGCCCAAACTGTGATGCAAGTGCCGTGTATATTTCTTGAACGGGTATACCCTGCGCAAGTGCCTTTTTATAATCAATATTTATTAAAAACTGAGGAATATTTGCATTATATTGAGTAAATACTCCCGTAACCGCAGAGCTTCTGTTTGCTTTGTATATAAGTTTATTTGCCTCCTCGTTTAATTCCTGAGGAGTTCTGTTTGCTTTGTCCAAAAGTTGATACTCAAAACCACCATACATACTTAAGCCCGTAATTGCAGGCGGAACAAAAGAATATATTTTTGCATCGGGATACTTTGCACTTAGTGAATTTACATTTTTTTGAATATCCTCTAAAGAACGTTTTGATGCAAGTTTTTTCTCTTTACTCATAAAAATTTGTTTAAACCAAGGAACTGCACGCCTTTCTTCCCAAGGCTTAAAGTGAGTAATAATCATAGAGGTATTTTGACCGTTTATACCCTCAAGCCCCAAGACATTATGCACACCTGGAATATTCATAATATCTTTTTCAAGCTTATCGGTTATAGACATGGTTTTAGAAAGAGAGGAACCATCTTTTAATTGAACACTTGTAAATAATGCACCGGAATCCTCTGTCGGCAAAAACCCGGTAGGAATAATTTTAAACAAAAACAAAAGTGCAGCTACCAATGCAATGTAGGTAATTTTTGTCCTTGACGGCTTTTCTATGTAATATTTTGAACCTTCAATATATTTATCTCTTATCCTGTCAAACATTCTGTTGAATTTTTTGATAGTAACATCCCAAGCGGTTGCAGCAAATTCTCCCCAAGCTTTAGCCAACTCAACACCTTGCAAATTTTGTTTATCCGCCCAATAGTTTCTGTATAGTTCACGATACTTATTGTAGAAAGTTCTTTTTGGCATTTCATCTTTTGACCTTAAAATCGTTGCACATAGTGCCGGAGCTAGAGTTAATGCAACAAGCGTTGAAAAACCAATTGAAACAGCAATTGTTACCGCAAACTGTTGATACATCTTTCCCGTAATACCGGGGATAAAAGCAACGGGCACAAACACTGCCATCAAAACAAGAGAGGTTGCAAGTACCGCACCTGACACCTCATCCATTGAAATAATTGATGCTTCTTTTGGAGATAAACCAGCTTCAATATGCCTTTGAACGTTTTCAATTACAACAATTGCATCATCAACTACCGTACCAACTGCAAGCACAAATCCAAAAAGAGTTAACGTGTTTATTGAAAAACCCAACATGGCAAAAATAATCATAGTACCTATTAAAGATACGGGTATAGCAACAAAAGGAATAAATGATGCTCTTACATCTCCCAAGAAAAGATACACAACCATTATTACAAGGAAAATTGCAAGAATAATTGCCTTTATTACCTCGCTTAAAGACTCTTTTATGAAATCCGTAGAATCCCTGAAAATTTCGTAAGAAATACCGCTCGGGAAGTTTTTTGACAACTCCTCCATTTTCTTATTGCAGTTATTTGCAAGTTCCACTGCATTTGCATCAGCTAACTGAATAACCTGAATAACAGCAACCGGTTGTAAATCTACACGCCCTAAATAGTCGTACGTTTCTGCCGCAAGTTCAACACGTGCTACATCTGATACTTTAATTGCCGAACCGTCAGGGCTGGATTTTACAATAACATTTTCAAATTCCTCAACCGTTTTAAGTCTTCCTTGTGTCCTTAAAACTATAGACATATCTTTTTTATTAACAAGGGGCTCGTTACCAATATTACCCGCAGGAACTTGGGCATTTTGTGCCGCAATAGCCGAATTAACATCTGCAGGAGATATATTAAGTGCGGCAAGCTTTTGCGCATCCAACCAAATTCTCATGGCGTAATCTTTACCACCAAATACTACAACTTCGCCAATTCCTTCCACACGGGCAAGTTCGTCTTTAATAAAAATAGAAGCGTAGTTTGCAAGATCAACCATGCTTTTGGAATTATCCGGCGAATATATTTTATATATTACAAGACCGGCACCCGCTGTTGATTCTTTAATTGTTAGACCATATCTTTTAACTTCATCAGGCAAACGGGCAGTGGCAAGAGATGTTTTATTTTGCACGTTTACAACAGCCATATCAGGGTTTGTGCCGACTTTAAAATAAATACTCAGCTTATAGCTTCCGTTTTGAGAATTGGAAGTCATATACAACATGTCTTCTACACCGTTTACAGCAGATTCCAAAGGGGCAGCAACTGTTGATTCTATAACATCAGAGCTTGCACCGGGATATGTAGCCGACACTATAACCTGAGGAGGCGTAATTGTGGGATACTGCTCAAAAGGCAAATTCTTAAGAGCAATCAGACCCGCAAGTGTTATAACCAGCGAAATTACAATTGCAAATCTTGGTCTGTCTATAAAAAACTTTGAAAACATGCTCTAATTCCGTTATTTCTTATCTTTCAACTTTACCAACTCGTCATCTTGTAGAACAACTACCGGCTTATCGGAGATTACTTTAACTACTCCTTCGCTTATATATTCATCACCAAGGCTAACCCCGTCAGTTACAATCCAAAATTTTTGATATTCGTTAGATACCTTGATATACTTTTTCCTTGCTATTGAATCCTTATCAACAACATAAACATATCTGCCGGTAGAATCCTGTAACACGCAATCTTGAGGAATTGCCAATTTTTTATTTAATTTGTTTGAATAAACTTTTACTTTTACAAAATCACCAGGGATAAGCCTGTTTTCAGGATTTTTAAAAGTAGCTCTCAAAGTTATCGTTCCTGTTGTCTGAGAAATCTGATTATCCCAAAAATCCTCAACTCCTTTATGCTCGTACTTTGAACCGTCAGGCAGAGTTATTTCAACACTTATTGGCTGTTCGATTTTGTTTTTTGGTATTATTTCACTGTCACGCAAATTAGCAAACTGTTTAGAATCAACACTATAAGTGACATAAATCGGGTCTGTACTTACAACCCTTGCAAGCGCCCCGCTTTGAGTGCTAACATAATTGCCTTGCGTAACGTTTAACATGCCAATTCTGCCATCAATTGGAGAGGTTATTCTTGTATAATTATAATTTCTTTTTGCATCATTAACTGCAGCAATTGCAGCTTTAACATTTGCATTTGCCACATCCCTTTGCGCCAAATTATCATCATAAGTAGATTTTGCAATGTAGTCTTTTGCAACAAGTTCTTTTGAACGAGCAAAGTCTTTGCCTGCTTTAACCGCCTGTGCTCTTGCAGTTGCAAGATCTGCTTGAGCTTTATTCAGGGCAATTAAATATTGTTGAGGTTCAATTACAAATAAAACCTGCCCTTTTTTAACAAAGTCACCTTCATTAAACCTTTTTTCCTGCAAATACCCATCAACCCTTGCCACCAAATCAACTTGGTATTTTGGCACGATTCTTCCGGGAGCTTCTATTTCATTTTTGTATTCAATTTCACCCACTTGCGAAAGTTTAACCTTTGGCGTCATCATGGCACCCATCATTTTTGCACGCATGAATTCGCCAAACTTACCGCTACACCAACGAAAAGCAACAAGTGCAACTATAACAAGCAAAACAATGCTTACTTTTTTCTTCATAATATCCTCAAAATGCTTCTCCTCATATAAAATACTATCATTAAAAAAATATTCAATCAACAACAGGTATAATACTTTTGTACTAATGCTTAGCATATACCCAAGCAGAATAATTTTTTTACAAAATATGAGATAATAAATATATATTAATTAATCGGTTGGAATATATTATGAAAATATCGGAATACTTTAAAGACATAAATGCTAAAGCGGATGCCATAAATAAAAAAGTCAAAAACCCTTTTGTAGATTATGACTACTCAACTAATCCTTTCAAAGGAGCATTCAAGCAAACATACATCTGGATAGAAAAAGAAAATAGTGATTCTACCGAAGAAAACTAGTTTAACGCTTCTTTTGTATAAACATCAAAAAATTTCAGCTTCATAGGATCAATTGAAAAATCTATTAAATCGCCGCTTCGATAGTCAGTTGAAGCTTTTGCTATTGTATCCGTTTTGCCTATTTTAAAATAAACAACCTTTTGAGAACCAAGACTTTCTTCAAAATCCGGTTTAATACTAAACTTTATCAAGTTGAACGGGTAGTTGACATTTGTTCTGTCGACAATATCTTCTGCTCTTACACCCACAATTACATTTTTAACATTTTTTGGGTAATCAACCGGTGTAGTAGAAAGATTTACAAATATATTGCCAAAATTAAGCAATCCGTCCTCAATTGTTGCTTCATATAAATTCATAGGATAAGCACCCATAAAAGTAGCAACAAAAGTATTTTTCGGATGGTTATAAATATTATCCGCACTATCAGCTTGTTGAACTACACCATTATTTAAAACAACTATTCTATCACCCATTGTGAGCGCTTCTGTTTGGTCATGGGTAACATAAATAAAAGTCGTGTCCAGTTTTTTATGCAGTCTTTTTATCTCGGAGCGCATAGCAACACGGAGCTTTGCATCTAAATTACTTAGAGGCTCATCCATTAAAAAAACACTTGGTTCACGCACAATTGCACGACCAAGAGCAACTCTTTGACGCTGGCCGCCTGATAACTCACGAGGTTTTACACCAAGATAATCTTCAAGACCCAAAATTTCTGCTGCATTATTTACACGCCTTTTTATTTCGCACTTGGCAACCTTCCTGACATTTAATCCAAAAGCCATATTCTCATATACACTCATGTGTGGATATAGAGCATAACTTTGAAAAACCATTGCAATATCTCTATCTTTTGGCAAAATCTTATTTACACATTTTGAACCGATATAAATTTCGCCGCAATTTGGTTTTTCTAAACCAGCTATAGTTCGCAAAAGTGTCGATTTGCCACACCCTGAAGAACCTACAAGGACGACAAATTCTTTGTCCTTAACTTCAAAGGAAATATCATCAAGTATTGTTTTTTTACCGAAGCGTTTAGTAATATTTTTCAATACAACCTTTGCCACAAAAACCGCCTTAACTATTTTCTATCAACCGGAACCACAAAACTTATCATTGTACCATAAGAAGGCTTGGAATAAACCCAAATATCTCCCCTGAATTGTTTTATAAATTTTTTAATCAAAACAAAAGATAACTTCGTACTGATTGGACGTTTATTTTTATTAACACATGAATATGGCTCAAAAAGAGTTAACAACTCATCATCTTCAAAAAACAGCTCGCTTGCTTTCATTTCAAAAAGCGCATAAGAAGCACAGTCCTGAGAAGTTTTACCTTCAAAATCGTGTCTTTCCAAAAAAGCAAGAGGGGGATTTCCGGCACTAAGGGTAACTTTTCCCACCTGAGAATTTATAAGGAAAATATCCAAAATGCTTTTTATTACATATTCAAAAACACTTTGATCCAGAAAGCAATTTCTTGAAACAAGCGATGAAAAATTATATTCAAAAAACATTTTTTTTCTTGCAAATAAAGGCTCGTAGTGTCTAGCTACAGCGTTCAACAAGTTTACCAAATCAAAATTTCTATAATCAAATTGATACATATTTGACTCTAATCGAAAAACCGTAAAGAGTTTTTCAAGGTCGCAAGCTAATTCTCTTGCATTTTTGTTGATTATATTTACATATTTCACTTGTTTATCAACCAACACCCCGCCGACACCGTCAGAAAGTGCCTTTGAAAAGCCATCAATTGTAGCTAAAGATGACAGTATTTCGCCTGAAATATTTACAAGGTAATTATTTTTTTCGTCAATGATATTGCGGGCAATTTCAAACTGTCCGTTTACCATATTCTGCATTTTATAATTATGAGAAACATCACGCAGCGTAACATAAACCTTTTGCCCTACAGTATCTCTTGATGCAGAAATCTCATAATAAAAATCTTCATCACTATCCGTAATTTTGACTTTAGAAATTAAAGGTTTTTTCTGTGCAACAATTTTATTTAAAAGATTTGAACCACCTTCAACATAAGCGGAAAAAAACTTGCCTACAGCCTCCAGTCTTGATGTTTCAAGCATATCAAGTGCCTTGTTATTTGCATCAAGAATTTTACCCTCAAGGGAAACTATAATAACTCCATCTGGGAATTTGTTAAATAAGTCTTCTTTATTTGGTCTTTTAAAAAATTTAAGCAAATCCATTATGGAGTAATATTAACACAAAAAAAATTAAAAAAACAAATCGTAAATTAAACTAAAGTATAAAAAAAATAAGACCAAACATGAATTAAAACAATAAAATATAAAAGTTATAATTTAATAAATACTTACAAGGATGTAATTAAGTGGACTTTACTTTGAAAAAATACGGCAGATATCATTTTGTCGATATCAAAAAAAAGGTGTTGGATTTAAAAACAATTAAAAAAATTTGTACCATAATTAAAAAGAATAATATTGTAATTAATTGTGAAAATATTGAAAAATTGGAAAACTGCGCAACTGTTGAATTATTGTGTTTGTATAATATTTCACTTGTTAACGGCTCAGCAAATTTAATAGCTCAAGCAGGTTTACTTGGACAAAGATTTTTTCCTAAATTTTATCTTAGCAAAGAAGATTGCATAAACAACAAAAGAATGTTGGTAAAAAGAAGGTTTCATCTGGTGTAAAGACTGTTTTAGCTGCGCTTCACAGTCCAGTTTGCCCTGTCCGCCTGCTCATCACAGCCGTCACGGGCTTCACATTCTTAAGGCTCGCTTGCTCTCACGGTGCACAGTCATGCCCACAAACTCTTAGTGAGCTAATGCAAACTTAGAGTTTGGAAACACTCTTAAGGTGTGCTACCCCTCGAGCTGCGCTCGCAAAAAAAGCCGATAACAAAAATGTTATCGGGCAAAACAGTTTACGAGTGAGAGTGGAATATGCACTATAAAAATAATAAAAGTCATAATAAACTTTGTAAATAACCCGAATGTCTATATTAAAACCTGTATATTTTAGCAAATTAATTTTCAAACAAATTACAATCTGCTATAATTAACATAATATGAACGAATTTTTAGACTATATCGAAATAGGTAAAAAAGTTGAATTAATCTTAAGAACTGCAAATGGTGCAATAAGATTTTACTGTACATTTGAAGGAGTGGAAGGCAATTCTATATTAGTAAGCAATCCAAAAAACAAACATGTAAAATTTAATTGTCAAAACGGGCAATTACTTGATTTGTATGCCTATACAAGGGGCGGTGTATTTAAATTAAAATGCAGGCTGCTAGATTACAGTGAAAAATTTTGCACACTTTCACTGCCAATGAGTGTTGATAAAATTCAAAGACGGGAATATATAAGAGTAAAAATGAAAATCAGTACAATTATAAAACTCTTTCCCGCAACAAGTAAAAACACAATTCATGCAGAATCAAGAAATATAAGTGCAAAAGGAATTAATTTACTTTTAGATACAGATATATCTAAATTTTCAAAAATAGATTTAACACTACTCTTTGCAGAACAAACAATTTACACAAGTGCCAAAATAATAAAAATCAAACCTGTTAAAATTGGCCCAAATACATATTATGATACATCCTTGGAATTTATTTCAATAAGCGACAAAGAAATTAATTTTATAGTAAAAAAATGTTTTGAATTTGAGGCAGCACAAAGAAAAAAAATGCTCGATAATAAGATTTAAGGAGATTTTATGTTTTTAAAAAAGGTTTTTATTTCCCTGCTTGCAAGTATTTTGGTTTTTAGTTTAAACACACCTCTTATTATGGCACAAGACTTTGAAAACCCGCCTTCTGATAATGAAGTTTGTGTTGAACACTTACAGCCGAATAAATACTCAAAAAACAATTTAGTTAAAGTCACAAACTTTTCAAACATTGTACAAAAAGAAAATGTCATTGAAATTTCTTTTGCGCAAAATTTCAACTCAAAATATTACAAAGAAGGTGACTTTGTGCAATTTGAATTTTTAGACGGCCTTTCAACACAAGAGGGCACATGTATTATCCCAAAAGGTTCATCCCTTATAGCAAAAATAATAAAAATCAAAAAACCTCGTTGGTTCTCAAGAAATGCAATAGTATGTGTCAACTTTACTCATATAATATTCCCTGATGGCAAGAATGTACCAATCGTCGCAAAAATATCGGGTAAAAAGGATTATCTGCAACTAGGGGCTAAAGACACGGCTAAAAAAATTGCCGCATACACGCTCTCGATAGGTGGTTTTGGCACAGGATTAGGTGCTGCAATTGGTGTTGCAGGGGGAAATGTTATAACAGGCGTAATAATAGGCGGCTCTGTTGGCGGTGGTGTAGGTTTATTAACAGGAATTGTTTCCCCGGGATTACACTATAAAGCAAAAAAAGGGCAAAAATTACCAATAATATTGGAAGAAAATTTAAAAACGCCAAAACTGTAATAATTATTGTTAACAATTGTAAATAAAATTTACTTACATATAAAGTTTAAAACTGAGCGTGACGAAATACAAATTGTACGCTCAGTTTTAGTATGCATTTTTATAAGTAAAAACAAGGTGCGAAAGGAAATAATATGGGAACAGACTTAAATTCAAACATTCTTGGAGCTAAAAGAGCAAGTGAACTTACAAAAGTCACCGGCAATTTAAACAGTATTTACTCTAAATCAAAAACAGAGCAAAAAGAAGCTCTTTCGCAGTTATTTCAACAAAAATATTTTAACTCAACCACCGAAAAGGCTGCTATTGATAAACAAATAGAAAGTCTTGAAGATAAAATAAAAGAATTTGACGACAAAATTAAAGAAATTGAAAATCAAATTTCAGACAAACAAGAAGAACTTGATAAACTAAAAAGTGATATTGCTGATAAAGTTGCAAAAATAGTAGCTGACACTGAAGAATATGAAGCAACTTGCAAAGAACGAGTTGATCAAGCAATGGATAATGCACTGTACCATTACAAAAACGACAGTCATTCAAAGAAAAATGGCGGCGAAAGAACCCTTGAAGAATTTATCATAGAACAAATGACCTTGGTTAACAATCAAATTACCACTGGCAGAACAGGTATAGATAGGGCAATCGAAGAATTAGGCACTCCGCAAACAGAATTAAACGGACTAATTAAAGATATGGAAGGTCTTGTTGGTGATATCGACGGGCTTGATTCTCAATATGCCACTACAAAAAGTACATTAGACTTATTAAAATTAACAAGAAACAATATGACAAGTGCCGCAGGCAGCTACCAGTCTTCAGATACAGACCCGTCTGTGCCTATATTTACACCTGCAAAAGAAGACTTGGCAGACGGATATCTTGCACAGTATACCTCACGCATGGCAAACAGAGAAAACCAAACTACAACAGTAAGTGATACAGATAAAAATGCAATTATAGGCAAATATAAAGAAAGCGCCGCAGAACAAACGCAAGGTGTTGACCCTTATTCAATAAACAACGAACAATTAGAATGCTTCTCTAAAGCACTTGATAACGGTTTGTTAACTGAAATGCAAGGTGCAGGTTTTACACAAAAAGAAATCCTTGAGTCAGTAAAAGAAATTTATCCCTCAATTGGTATTTCCCATGGTGACGACGGCAGCATAATAGTGCCTTATGGTCACGGTGCGGAAGCACAAGCTGTTTATGATAAATTTCTAGACAATTTCAACACAGGTGAAAAATCAAATCAAAGAGATGATCTGCAAGTTGCCGAAATGGATAAAGCTATCAAAAACGATAAAATTGTAACTGAAATGAAGGGTAACAATTTTACCTGGAAAGAAGCAGCCTATACTATGACAAGACTTTGGCCTGCCGCAGGAATAGGTTATAATTTAGGCGAAAAAGAAGTCACTCTGCCGATTGGTGATGAAAATTCAAAAGGCACTTATGATGCATTAGAAGAAGAAATCAAGAAAAACTATCCTGATGTGACAATAAACAGAGGCACTGCAGATGAACTGGAACCGGTTGAAGATGTAAAACGTAACGACCCCGTAGGTTTCCATATCGGCGATAACAGTTACGAATTTGTAATAGACAGAAACAAAGACGGTGTTATAAATGACTTCACAGAAATGATGGGCGCAAACGGTGTCGATGGCATGGAAGAACTTGCAATGTTTGATACTGATGGCGATGGCGTAATTAAAGGTGATGAACTTGAAAATGTGCTTGTATTAAATACCGAACATACAAACCGTGATTACGAATTTTTAAGTGCAAAACAACTTGGCATTGAAAGCATAGACCTCAACTCGTTTACCGAAAAAACACAATCCCGTGGCGATGGTGTTGAGGGTGAAGAAGACTTCATTAACATCAACAATTCACTGATAACAGGTACTTTTGATGTAAAAATGAAAGACGGCACAGATGCCGAAGGTTATCAAAAATATGTTACCGATGACTATTTAGAAACCGTTTACAACCCAATACTTGGCGAAAACATTTACTCTGAACTTGACGGTTCAACAGTTGATAATGTAATCGATGATGCGTTCAAAGCAGCGGATGACAAACTTGGTGACTTAAACGAATTTGCTGATTTAATCAAAGACGTTAAAGAATATGGCAACATAAAAGCTGCACTCAGAACTAAATTAAACAATGCTCAAAATGAAGCATACGGTTACAAAGCTCAACAAATGGCAAGCAATATAAACGGATATGTATCAGGCGATAAAGAAGTTGAACTTGAAATGCCGCTTGATGAAGCCCAAGAAGTAATTGATATGTATCTTGAAGCCACAGAAGAAAAAAAAGAAAAAGAAGAATAGACACATTTAAAACATAAGGATTTAAAAAGCCTCTCAAATCGAGAGGCTTTTATATTATTTGACCGTTTGATATTTTTACAATGTCAACATCGGATAAAAATTCATCGTCAAATGCAAGCGTATCAACACTTGTAATTATTGTTTGAGTATCATCCCCTATCGCATTAAGCAAATAATTCTGTCTAACATTATCCAGTTCTGCCAAAACATCATCTAAAAGCAGCAGTGGTGTTTCACCGGTTTTTTCTTTTATAATATCTAGTTCTGCAAGCTTTAGTGCTAACACAAGCGTTCTTTGCTGTCCTTGTGAAGCATATCTTTTTGCATCAATATCATTTATGTAAAAAGAAACATCATCCCTGTGTGGTCCAAAAAGGCATTGTGCACGACGAATTTCATCGTCCTGAATTTGTGCAAGTTTTTCATAAATTACTTCTGACAATTCTTTCACACTTAAATTTTCGGACAAATCACAATCATATTTAAAAGTTAAATTTTCATCAGGCGATACCGCCTTATGCTTCAAACATGCTATTTTTTCCAGTTCTCTTAAAAATTTTATCCTTAAATACACAATATTGGCTGCAGCAATAGACATTTGAGTATTAAAAGCCTCTAAAAGCCCGTTATTATAAGAAAACTGAGCAAGAAAATTGCTTTTTTGTAAACGGATTTTATTATACTTTAGAAGTTTCTCATAGTAAGCACCGTATATTTGACAAATAGCCAAATCAAGCCATTTACGTCTGTCAGAAGGCTCCCCCCGCAAAAGCATTAAATCAGAACTTGAAAAATTAACCACCTGTAAAACCCTTAAAAAATCTTGGGATTTATTTTTCTTAAGCCCGTTAACCTTCAAAATTTTATTTTTCGGAGGATTAATTATAACCTCAAGTTCAACATTAATGTCTGATTTTGTACAACATGCATAAATAGTACAATCATTTTCACTAAATTTTATAAGCTCCGAATCTTTTTTTATTCTGTTTGAACTTAGTGCACTTAAATAATATACTGCCTCAAGCAAATTAGTTTTACCTTGAGCATTTTTACCCACAAAGAGAGTTTTTCTTTTTCTAAATTCATGCTCAAGATGTGTATAATTTCTAAAATTTTTTAATTTAATAGAATTTAAAAACATATTTGCCTTTAAGTGATATTATAGTATGTATAATAAAGAAAATACAATTTATAAAGAGGAATTAAAATGTTTGATGTTATTACCATAGGATCAGCAACGCTTGATATATTTGTTGAAAGCGACGGAGCAAATATAGTTTCAGTTAATTCTCTAAAGAAAAAAACCGAATTTATGTCATTCCCTTATGGTGCAAAAGTTGAAATCGATGGATTTTCAAGAAACATTGGCGGAGGCGGTGTAAATACTGCAGCAAATTTTGCAAACTTGGGACTTACAACATCAACTGTAGTAAAGCTTGGCAACGATGAAATTGCCCCTGTTATTAAAAAGAAAATGCAACATGACAGAGTAGACACATCAAACATAATAACATCACAAAAGGATTTAACTGGTCTTTCTATTATACTTGTAAGTTTTCAAGGGGATAGAACAGTTCTTGCCCACAGGGGGGCAAATGCAACAATAAATGAAGATGAAATTGATTTTAATTTATTTAAAAATACTTCCTGGATATACGTTGCGCCGCTTGCAGGAGACACCAATAAGCTACTTGATAAAATTGCAGACTTTGCGCATGAAAATAATATAAATCTTGCAATAAATGCAGGAAGTACTGCAATTAAAAAGGGTGAAAAATATTTTAACAACATACTTAAAACCGCAAAAATAGTTGTCATGAATAAAGAAGAAGCATCTATGCTAACAAAAATTCAAGTGCGCCCTGACACAAAAGACGAGAAATTCTCAGATGCCGAAATTCATCCGGATGTTATAACCATGCTTAAAAAATTACACTGCAAAGAAGATTCAATAGCGGTAATTACAGATGGAAAATATGGTGTATATTGCTATGATGGTAAAGATTTCTATCATGCGCCCGAGTTTAGTGCAAAAGTTGTATCAACCCTTGGTGCAGGCGATGCGTTTAGTTCAACACTTGTCGCAACAATTCATAAATACGGCTGCAAAATTACAAAAGCGCTGACTTATGCATCAGTAAATGCAGCAGCGGTTATAGAAAAATTCGGGGCACAAGAAGGCTTTTTAACTTTCGAACAAATTGAAGAAAAACTTAAACAACACCCTGAATATAAAGTGATAAAAGTCAAATGCGATTAGATAAATTTTTAAAAGTTTCAAGATTAATAAAAAGAAGAACTGTTGCAAATTCCGTATGCGAAAGTGCTAGAGTTTTTGTAAATGATAATCCTGCAAAACCCGCAAAAGTGCTTAAAGTTGGAGATATTATTACAATAGAATTTAAAGATAATATAAAAAAAGTGCGTGTACTAAAAGTGCCAAGCGGAAATGTTTCCATTAATGAAGCTGCAAGCTTGTATGAGCTTATAGAATAGCTAAGTGCAGTCGCACTAAGCTCGCTCGATTCTGCTCCTGTTGAGTTTACAAGTAAACTCTTACGTCGCAATAGAACGGTTACGCACTTTGCGCTTGCTGAACGCAACCGCATGCGTGCTTCACACACTTGTGCACTCATCTTCGCTTGCTAAGTGCAGTCGCACTAAGCTCGCTCGATTCGTGATAAAAGAAGAGCCGCATAAGCGGCTGATTAGGGATATTTAATTGTTACACTAGTTAGTAACAAAAATTATTTTACTTAATTGCAAATAAACTAACATCGTCCGTTAAAGCGAATAAAATTAAATGTTTTCATATAGATATATGATGTCAAAAAAGTATTATTAAATGACAATATTATTAAAATAGGACTTGGGATATATTAAATGAATCAGGAAAACATCGAGGTCGATTCATACAAAAAAATAGTGAGATTATCCGACGAAGAATTAAAAAATTTGTGGGAAGAATATTATATTGACCGCAACAACAAAATTGTTCGTGATAAGCTTATTGTGCAATATATTTACCTCACGCGTTATGTAATAGGTCGTGTTAAGGTTAATTTACCCCCGAGTTTTTCTTATGAAGATATAGCAAGTTATGGTGTCGAAGGTCTTATTGATGCAATTGAGAAATTTTCCCCAAACAAAGGTGCAAAATTTGAAACTTACGCACTAATGAGGATAAGAGGCGCAATAATTGACAGAATCCGTTCTTCAGACTGGTTGCCACGAACAATAAGAAAAAAAATAAAAGACATTAAGCTAACTGCAGAAAAATTAAAGCAAGAATTGGGTCGTGCAGCAACTACAAAAGAAATAGCTGACGTAATGGGCATGGAAAAAGAAAAAGTTGAAGAAATTCTAGCATCAGATACATCGGTTGATTCTCTCTACGATAAAAAAGGTGTAGGCGAAGATAGTGTTGAAATAATCGATACAATAGAAGACAAAAACTCTCAACGTCCAGAAGAAGAAATGGAGAAAAAAGACGCCAAGCGAGAACTTGAGGCGGCACTTAAAAAACTCCCCGAGCGTGAGAGAATGCTGCTTGTGTTCTACTATCATGAAAATATGACACTAAAAGAAATTGGCGAAGCAATAAATGTCTCAGAATCACGTGTTTGTCAATTGCATGCTCAGGCGATTATGAAACTAAGAAACATATTGAGTGCAAAGCGTACTGAGAGAATGAATAAATCTATTGTGTAAACACCATTCTTATGGGCTTTACACACTTTGTGTTTTTCCGCCTGTGCAATTTAAAATTGCTTCACTCCCTTCGCTTTCGCTACGGTCGTAACGGCGGCATGGAACGGTTACGCCCTTCAGGCTTTTGCCTCCGCAAAACCCTTTTGGGCTTCACACACCTTGTTGCTCGCTTGCTCTCAAGCAGTGCAGTCGCACTAGCTTTCGAGCTGCGCTTTAGTCCAGTTCGCCCTGTCCGCCTGCTCATCGCAGCCGTCACGGGCTTCACATTCTCAAGGCTCGCTTGCTCTCAAG
>CALUXZ010000008.1 GCA_944324875.1 Candidatus Gastranaerophilales bacterium
TGAGTAATTTCTTCTTTTGTACCGCCTTTTTCAACTATTTTAAGTTGCTCGTTAAGCGCCCAGCTTAAATTTACCGCCGTAGGACGAGAGGAGTTAAGGTAATCTATACCTTTTTTTAATTCTTCGACAAAATTTTCTTCATTTTTTTTAAGTAGCTCTATTGCGCATAGTGCCACGCCATGTGCCCCTGAAATACCTATCGCAGGCGCTCCTCTTACAATCATTGTCTTAATTGCATCATACATTTGTTTTGTTGTTTTTATGTCAATTTTTTTATACTCATAGGGGATTAAAGTCTGATCAACCATTCTTGAAACGCCATCAAGTTCGTTTGTTTTAATCCATTCTACAGTTTTAATTTTAGAGTGAAACTCGCTCATTTTGTTTGTCCTTTTTATTCTATATTTATGTCTATTTCTTCAATGTCATCGGGTTTTTTATCAAATTGTGAAAGCAAAAATACAGCACCCATGCCTGTTGTAGCATTTGTGAGTGCTACAAGTATTCCTATTGTTACCACTATAACAAGGAAAAGCCAAAAAGTATCAAAACTTACAATGTATGGCAGTCCGTAAGAATAGTAAGAGGGTATAATTTTGTGTATTATAAGCACAAGCGGCGTGAAAATTGCAAAATAAGAAACTGTTGAGCAAAAGCCGCACAATGCCCCCATAGCTGCTCCTTGCTGGTTATCAAGAAAACCTATTTCGTTTTTTGATTTCATAAAAAATATTACAAGCGGTGCACACAAAAGCCCAAGGGCGAAGGCTACAAGTCCAATTAAAAAACCTATTGTACCTGCAAGTGCTAATATTGCGCCCAGTATTAATGCATAAATTGCAGCTTTTTTTGCTATTAATGTATTCATGCTCTCTCCCTATTTTTTATTTCTAAATTTCTGGCATGACAAATGCCTATTGCAATTGAATCTATTGTGTCATCAAGTTTTGTATTCGGATTTAAATCAACATACCTTTCAACCATAGATTTTACTTCATCTTTGCTTGCTCTACCATGCCCTGTTAGTACTTGTTTTACGACAATTGGAGTATATTCACCGACTTCAATTCCTGATTCTTCAAGTGCAGCAAGAATAACACCTCTGGCTTGAGCAACAGGAATAACTGTTTTTTGATTTTTGAAAAAGAAAAGCTGCTCAAGAGCTGCACTTTGAGGGTTAAAAGTTGCACAAATGTGTTTAATATCACGGTAAATTTCTGCCAATCTTTTTTGATGAGTAAGATTTTTATCCGTTTGTATTGACCCACAGGAAATGAGCTCATAATCGTCATCTTGCGCCTCTATAATACTATAACCGGTAATACCAATTCCGGGGTCTATTCCTAAAATCCTCATAGCTTAATTATATTATGAAATAAATATAGAGGCAGATATTTAATAAAAATAAATAAAATAAAATGCGATTTGATTTTCAAATCGCATAAGTCAAGAAAGGAATGGTTAGACTATTAACGATTATTATTATTACATAAAAAAAATTACTATGCAAATTTCTTAATATATTGTTACGTATGCTATACAATTTGTTGTGTAAAATAAAGATTAAATAAAGAAGATATACAAAGCTGGACAAATATTTTTTTTAGGTGTAAAATACAAAAGCTTTATTAAAAGAAGGTATTTTACATGTTAAAAACTTTATTTGAATTATTACGACGTAGATTTTGCAAACTTCAGGAGGCTCGCATATACGTTCGTATTGATTAAATAAAATTAAATATGAAATTTCAAAGAGCCGCCTATTATTAAGCGGCTCTTTTAGTTTTAAATGTAAAATTAACTTAAAAAACAGGCAAAAAATAAACATCACATGTGTTAGATAAAAAGTGAAGGTAAATAATATGAAAAATATTCGACATACTTTACAAATTAACACAAGGGTTCAAAAGCTTATGAACCTTATTTGGGGACTATAGAAATTTGTAAAGGAAAATCATGTCAAATTTAAGCATAACAACAAAAGTAATTCAAAAATTAAGCAATAACAGCAATTCTGTCATACCCATAGCGGCAAAAGATACTTTAAGCAACTGCGCTATTACATATATTTATGACAAAAAAGCATCAAAACAGGACGGAAAAGAAAGAGCAATAGAAGAATTTGGTACCGAAATACTTTGGATTGGCGGGATACCTTTACTTAAAAAACTTTTTGATAAAATTGTCTATAAGTTTTTTAAGGCTGATCCGAGTTTCGACATAAGAAATCTGCAAAAAAATGCAAATGGTAAGCTTGAAAGACTTGAATTTCTTGTGAAAAACGCAAAAGATTCCGCCCAAAAACAAACTCTCCAAAATATTTTAAACAGTACAAAATTGCAAAAAATGTATAAAAATCTTTACATTGCAAAATTTGTTGTTGCAACTGCGGCCACACTGGGTGGGTTGAGCGGATTAATTATGTACAAACAAAAAAATACGAAAAAACAGCTTGAAGAAAAATATAGAAAAAAAATGTTGCTTGAAAATCAATTAAATACTGAAATAAAAAATAAACCTGTCTTTAGTGCATTTCTTGGTAGCAAAAAAGAGGTTTCTTTCGGCAACGGTTTAACAAAAGCACTGTCAGGATTTATGTATAACCCTGTAATGAATATGTCTATTTTAGATGCCGGAATTACTACTACAAGGCTTGTACAGGGAAGAAAAGGTGAAAGATTTGAAATCGGATTTAAAGAATTATTCCAGATACTTTTTATTTATGGTTTATCAAAGCCTATTGAGAAAGGTCTTGAAAAAATAAGTAAAAATGTATTTAAAAAACCAATCGCAAACGAATTTCAACTGTTGAGTAACGAAAACCTGTCCGAGCTTTTAAAATCTACGGATTTAAAAGATGCAATTGACACTTTGACTTCTAAAAACGGTAACGAAGTACTTGATTATATTTTTAATAATGATAATGCGCTAATAAAAATGCTTAAAATTTCCGGTGAAATACCAACAATAAAAGGTAGTAACGGCATTATAGATTCTCTTGCGCACATAGAACCAGATAGGATTAAAAAAGGCGCAAAAAATATTTCTCAACTGCTGGAAGCTACTGCAGGTAAAGCTGATGTGAATAAATTTTTGAAACAAGTTAAAAATTTTAAAGCAGTAGCGGTTGTGCTTAATATATTAATCGGTGCTGCTGCAATTGGTGTTTTACAGCCTTTATTAAATATTGTTTTAAGGAAAAAGAAAAATAATGGTGAGTCAGTAAACCCTGCAATAAAAAATATAGAGCAGGAAATGGCACAAAAGTTTGCATTTAAGGGTTAAACTTCAATAAATAAACGTCTGCCTACAATATTTGGCTTACCATTGTAATATCCTGCAAAATAACCGCCACTTACCGGAGTATTTTTACCGTAACTTTCTGAAGAATTAAAACTTGAACCCAAAAAAGGATTTTCACCCTGCGCAAAAGGATTATAGCTCTTTTTTGTACTGACCGGCGCAGTTTGTGTTGTTTGAATAGATTTTGTAATCATCGAAACAAGGCTTGTAAGCATTTCATTCCTTTCACAACTTATATATTATTTATAATATTTTTTATTTAGAAGTCTACATTTATAATAGCGAATTTTTTATAAAAAAATAAAATGTACAACACAAAAATCATACATTTGATTGGTATTTTAACCATGAAAAATTGATTTTAAAAAAAGTCTGTTAAATTTAACAAATTCATGATAATATTTTATTAAATGGTTTAAGCAGGGATTTTTTTGCCTGTTTAAAATGGATATATATAAGAGGTACAGAACAATTAATTACACAATTTATATAGCAGTTGCGCTTTTAACAATAGCACTGATAGTTTCAGTAATTTTAAATGTAAGACAAAAAACAAAACTTGAAGTATTTGGTGAAAACGAAAAAAAACTGCAAAAAGAATTTGAAGAAAAAGAAAGCTTCTTAAAGAAAGAAGCTATGATTGCTGCAAAAGAACAGCTTCATTTTGAACGTCAAAAATTTGATGACGAAGTTCGAGAAAGACGCTCTGAAATTAACCGTCTTGAAAATTCTTTAATGAAAAAAGAAGAACAATTGGAAGATAGAGTTCAAAAAAATGTTGATAAAGAACATGAATTAAATAAAAAATACGACGAATTGCTTGATAAAGAAGATTATTTGGCTGAAATTGTTGCAAAACAGTTAAGCGAGCTTGAACGAGTTGCTCAAATGTCCCGTGAAGAGGCAAAGAACATGCTTCTTGAGCAACTTAAAACAGAGCTTGCACAAGAACAAATACAGTTAATTCGTGAAAATGAACAAAAAATAAAAGAAACGGCTGAGGAAAAATCAAGAGAAATACTTTCTCAAGTTATGCAAAGGTGTGCTATAGAACAAGTAATTGAATCCACAGTATCTGTCGTTTCACTGCCTTCTGATGAGATGAAGGGCAGAATAATTGGTAGAGAAGGCAGAAATATTAGAACCCTTGAAACCTTAACAGGTGTAGATTTAATAATCGACGATACACCCGAAGCTGTTGTACTTTCTTCATTTGATCCGGTAAGACGTGAAATCGCACGTTTAACTATTGAAAAATTAATAGCTGACGGCAGAATCCACCCTGTTCGAATAGAAGAAGTGTATGAAAAATCTACAAAAGAAATTGAAAATAAAATGAAACAAGAAGGCGAGCGCGCAGCGCATGACCTTGGAATTATGAACCTTAACAAAGAGCTTACCAAGACTCTTGGACGCTTATATTATAGAACAAGCTATGGTCAAAATGTGCTTAAACACTCTATTGAAGTGGCACAAATTGCAGGGATGCTGGCATCTGAATTAGGTGCTGATGTAAATCAGGCAAAACGTGCGGGCTTGTTGCATGATATTGGTAAAGCTGTTGATCAAGAGCAGGAAGGCACCCATATTTCACTGGGGGTTGAACTTGCAAGAAGATACGGCGAAAAAGAAGAAATTGTTCATGCAATAGAAGCTCACCATGACGATGTTCCGGCACACACTTTGGTTGCCGCACTGGTTAAAATCGCAGATACAGTTAGTGCAGGCAGACCCGGTGCAAGACGTGATACGCTTGAAATCTATATTAAACGCCTCAAAAAGCTTGAAGAAATCGCAAGCAGCTATGAAGGCATTAGGCAGTCCTTTGCAGTTCAGGCAGGCCGCGAAGTTAGGGTTGTAGTTCAGCCCAATGTTTTTGACGACGCGGCAAGTGCAAAATTGGCTCGTGATATTGCCAAACGCATTGAGGATGAACTCGAATATCCAGGACAAATCAGGGTTACTGTTGTCAGGGAAGCCAGAGTTACTGAAATTGCGAAATAGGTTATGTCAAAAAACTTTAAACTGCTTTTTTTGGGCGATATTGTAGGACGTCCGGGAAGAGAGATTGTACAGAAATTTTTGAATGATGATATTTCAAAGTATGACTTTGTAGTTGCAAACGCTGAGAATGCTTCACATGGTTTTGGACTAACACAGAAAAATCATGACGAATTTGTACAGTTAGGCATAAAATGTCTAACTTCAGGCAACCATATTTGGGATAAAAAAGATATTTTTACTTATATTGACAAATCTCCTGTTCTTATCCGTCCTTATAATTATTCAAATGTTCAGGGTGTCGGCTATCGTGTTTTTGATAACAAGGTTATTATAATTAACTTGTTGGGTAGAACATTTATGCCACCGATTGACTGTCCTTTTAAGGCACTTGATGAGTTGGTTGCAAAATTAAAAAAAGATTTTGATTTTGAAAATATGATATCTTTCATTGATTTTCATGCAGAGGCAACTGCTGAAAAAATATGTTTTGCAAGGTACGCACAAAGTCTTGGTATAAAAGCCGTAGTTGGAACGCATACACATGTGCAAACAGCAGATGAAAAAATTATCGCAAAAAATTGTGCTTATATTAGCGATGTTGGCTTTTGCGGCTCATACGACAGTGTTATAGGAATGGAGTATGAAGGCTCATACAAACGTCTTACTACATCAATTCCTTCACGCTTTGATGTAGCTCAATCTGATTTATCTCAACTAAATGCTTGTGAAATTATTTTTGATTATAAAACAGGCATTGCAAAAAAGATTAAACGAATTAATTTTATTAGTGAGGTAAAGAAATGACAGGAAGGTAAAAGTGAAAATCGATTTGCACATTCATACCACCTACTCAGATGGTGCTTATTCTCCTGAGCAGGTGGTTGATACAGCACTTGATTGTAATCTTGATGTAATTGCTTTGACGGATCATGACAATATTTTGTCGCATAAAATTGCTACGGATTATGTCAAAAAACAGGGATATAAGCTTGAAATTATCCCCGGTGTCGAGATTAATACAATTTACAAGGGCTACGAAGTTCATATTTTGGGTTATTTTATGAATGTCGAAAATGCTGACTTTTGCGAGCTTTTAAAAACGCAACAGCAAGCACGTATCAATCAAACCACACAAATTGTTGAGCTATTAAATAAAAAAGCAGGAATTAAAGTAAAGTACGAAGATATTAAATCCCTTGTTGCAAAAGGTGGCAGTATAGGGCGTCCGCATATTGCCCGTGCAATTGTTAGCGCAGGCGGAGTAGCAAATGTTATGGAGGCTTATGCTAAATATATTAACGACTCCTCTGCTGTTTATGTTCCAAGAAAAACAGTAAGCCCGCATGATGCGGTTGAAATAATTAATGATGCAGGCGGAATACCTGTTTTTGCCCATCCGATTGATGTTGATATATCCGAAAAGCTTACAAAAGAGCTTGTAAGCTATGGATTAAGGGGTATTGAAGCATATCATCGTAAACACTCTCCTGCAGTTGTAGAATATTTTTCAACCCTTGCAGAAAAATACGGTTTAATAATAACCGGCGGTTCTGATTTCCATGCTCCATCGCTAAACCACGGTGCAATTTTAATGGGTAAAAACTTTGTCCCATCTTGGGTTTATGATGAATTAATTAAAGAAAAGAAAAGAATTGAAATGATAAACTAAAGCCCGAATTTTCGGGCTTTTTTAAATTGTTACATTTTTGATATTTTTATACGGTGCGCTAAAATATTTATGTAATAATTAAATTCTAGGGATATTATGACAAAAAAAGAAACAATACAATCTGTAATTAAGTTTTTAGAATTAGCATTGAGCGAAAATTCTTTAATGTTTTTTTACGATATAAAAAAATCCTTTAATGATGATGAGCTGTTTTTTGATTTTTTATATCATTTTTTAACAATTCAAAAAGATGGTGTTACTCCTCCAAAAGACAGATTATATGCTGATTTTTGCACTTACTTTTCTCGCATGCTTGAAATGCAAAGCGAAAAAAAGGTGTTAGAACAAATTGCACGATACGCAAAATATTATTTAATGTTAAAGCTGGAATACATTGAAGACAAAGATTTTGCACGCAGTATTTCTGTAATAAACGCTTATGAAGCCTGGGATGCTTATCCTTTCTTACTTGAAGTAATGGATGATTATGAAAACAAAAGAATTGATTCAACCGCACTTTTAAATATGTTAAACATGGTTGAAGATTTAGCTTTTAAAAGATTACAAACAGGCGAAAGCAGCAGTCTTTCAACACTTGGTATGGATATTAATAAAATGTTATACAATTCAAATTTACGTAAGGACGCAATTTAATGGCAACATTTATTGATAAGGCAAAAGTCAAAGTAATATCAGGGCGTGGCGGTAATGGTTGTGTTGCCTGGAGAAGGGAAAAATTTGTAGACAAAGGCGGTCCTGCAGGCGGCGACGGGGGATGCGGCGGCGATGTTTACTTTGTTGCAGACGAAAATATGTCAACCCTTCTTGATTTTACATATAAATCTGTTTTTAGAGCACAAGATGGCGAGAACGGGAAAAACAAAAATTGCCATGGACAAGGCGGAGAAGATATTTATTTAAAAGTTCCGGTTGGTGTCATCATCAGAGATTTAAAAACAGGAAAAATTATTGCCGATTTAAACGAACATCAAAAAACTGTTTTAGTTGCAAAAGGCGGCAGAGGGGGCAGAGGTAATGCAAGGTTTGCCACTGCACAAAAAAGAAGTCCGCAGTTTTGCGAACCGGGTGAAGCTGCTGTTGAACGTGAACTTGAACTTGAATTAAAACTAATTGCAGATGTCGGACTTTTAGGCATGCCTAATGCCGGCAAATCAAGTTTTATAAGCCTTATAAGTTCTGCACGACCTAAAATTGCAGATTATCCTTTTACAACACTAACGCCAAATCTCGGAGTTGTAAAAAAGCCTGACGGAGATGGCTTTGTTGTGGCAGATATTCCGGGGCTCATTGAAGGTGCATCAGAAGGCGTTGGTTTGGGATATGAATTCTTGCGGCATATTCAGCGTTGCAGGTTTTTTGTACATATAGTTGATATGAGTGCGGATGACCCTGTATCCAATTATTTAAAAATTAATAATGAACTCAAAAAGTATGATGATGAGCTTTTAAAACGTCATCAGGTATTAGTACTAAATAAAAGCGATATTGTTCAGCAGCACAGAATTGACGAGTTAATAAGTGAATTTAAAAAACATGATAAAGATATTTTTGTTATTTCATGTGCAACTTCAAATGGTGTAAAAGACCTCTTGAATCATCTTTTTAGTCTTGTTGATGAACTTGAAAGATATGAAATTAAAATAGAAGTTGAGCATGACAGTGAGTTTGACAATAATGATGATTCTCAATTTTTTATTACAAAACTTAATAAAAACACATATAATATTACAGGTGGAAAACTAAAAAGATTGGTAAATGTAACAGATGTTAAGAATGTTCATCAGGTAAGACGTTTATCTAATATTATGGATTCCATGGGTATTTGGACACAGCTTAAAAGTATGGGCGTACAAGAGGAAGACACTATTATAGTAGAGGGGATAGAAATGATTTATACTGATAATTATTTTTAAAAAAAATAGTTTTTTTGGATGATTTTTTACAAAATTTGACGACAAGACAATATGAATATATGATAATAAATATTGAGTACACATGTAAATTAGTATTGGATTAGCTAACGGATAGTATCGAGAAAATAAATGTTTTTTGAGGACGAGAAAGAAATTTTTGATGATATTGAAAATCTGGATGATATAGATCTGGATTTGGAAGATGCTGCAGATGATGAATCAATCAGCTGGGATGAGTTATTAAAAGATAGTTCTGCTGATCTAGGTATTGTTTCTGTTGCATCAGATAAAGGTGCATCATCTAACGAAAAGTCAGTTAAGACAAAATCAAAAGAAAATGTTTCAAAAACTAAAAAAAATACACAAAAAGAAGAAATACAAGACATTGGAGTTGATGATGTCGAGGATGAAGCTGTAAATACTCCAAAAAAAGATGCTTTTGAGGTCTTTGGCGGTAAGGATAATGATGAAAATATTGCCGAAGTTGATAATGTAATGGATGATGAGAGCCAAAGCATACTGAATGAGTTGGACAGTATGGAAGTGACCGAAGGCTTAAATGAAGATGAAGATTTAAATATTGGAATTAAGCCAGAAGAAAAAAGTACGAATATTCCGGTAATCGCAGGTGCAATATTTGCAACGGTTCTTGTCCTTGGTTCCCTTTTGTTTATGTTTATGGGACCAAAAAAGACAGATGTGAATGTCGTTCAAAATAATGTTACTCAGGAACAAGCTCAACAAAATCAAACTGAAAATTCTCAAGGTGAAACAGGAGCAGATGAACAACAAATCCCTGTCGTGGATGATAATTCGGCAAAAGATTTAAAAGCTGATAAAAAAGTTGTGGTTTCGGTTGAGAGTGCAGGAAGAGTTAACCCGTTCCTACCTACTTTTGATGACTTTAATAACAACTACTATGCCGGAATTCCTTCTCAAATATTAATGCCACCTGACAAATACGGTAACGAACCTGATGCTCAGGAGCTTTTAAGGGTTTCAGTATCGGGAATTTTGTTTGATAATATCAAACCTTCGGCAATAATAACAATCAATGGTATTGATTATTTTGTTCAAAAGGGTGATATGGTTGATGATTATCTTGTAATGGATATAAATCGTCAATTTGTAATTATTAAAAAAGGTACAAATGTTTATAAAGCGGGTGTTGGTGAAAGATTTAGCCAAAATCCCGAAATAAGCGGTGCAGCAGTATATGGTGCGGGCGGAATTAGACGCTACAAAAGTGTTTCAGAGGACTACACCTCTGCTTCAGATGTAGAAGTTCGCGCAATAGAAGATAATTAGAAAAATAATCTAGGAGTATAAAATATAATGTTTACGCAAAAAACGAAAAGTCTAGTACAAAAATTCACAGTGCTGTTAATGTTATTTTCATTTGTTCAGTCTTCTTGGGCAGGTCTTGATATGAAGTTTGCAAATGAACATCAATTAACCGATAAAATTGCGTATTCTAATTTTGATACGCCTGCTAATTATTATGACACGGCTGATACCGAATCTAATATATTAAATATTAATAACTATGTAAGAGAAGACAACTCAACAAGCGTAATAAACTTAAATGATAATGTCAGAATTACTAATTCTAAGACAAAGATTAATCTTTCTCTAAGAGACTCTGATGTTAAACAAGTTTTAAGAATGTTTGCACAAAAAGCAGGTATGAATGTTATTTTCCATAATTCTGTCGAAGGAAAAGTGACTTTGGACTTGGTAAATGTTACGTTGAATGATGCTTTTTTGCTTGTTCTTCGTTCTGCTGAGCTTACTTACGTGCTCGATGGCAAAAATATTATCGTTGCTTCAAGCTCTCAAGGTTCAAAGTTAAGTTTTTCAAAGCAAAATTTAAATATTATTCCTATTAAATACGAAAGGGCTCAAAATATTGCCGACTTTTTAAATAATAATGTTTTTGGTTCAAATATTACGGGTCTTTCAGGAGATAAAATTGTTACTTCAAATCCTGCAACTAACGAGATATTGTTATTTGGTACACAAAATGATTACGAAGTAGCCAAAAAAATTGCTCAAAAATTAGACAGAAAACCAATGATTAATACTTTTAAAGTCAATCATACCACGCCAAAGGAAATGGCTATGTTGATTTGTAGCACTTTTATCGAAGTTAATAAAAAAGTTTCAACTGAAGAAGAAGATGATTTGGCTGATGATGACGATGATGATGACAGTGATACCGAAGATGAAGAAATTAAAAAAGTTAAACTTGGCAGCGGTATTGTGGCTTGCCGTGCAACTGAAGAAGTAGTTCGAGGTGATTCTCAAGACCAAGGTTCAGGTGTAGGTCGTTCAGCTGTTGGCGGTATGGACAATGCAATTAGAATGTTTGCTTCAGCTCCGCTTGCCGTAGTTTATTTCCCAGAATTAGGCACAATCAATATTAATGGCGGTTCGTATGAACAAGTCAAAATGATAAAAGAATTTATTGAACAAAATGACAAAAAGCAACCAATGGCTTATGTTGAAATGTCAGTTGTTGAACTTAACGAAACAGGTTCTAAAGAATTTGCTAATGAATGGAGCTTGTGGACACCTTTTATAAGCTTGAGTTTTGACACTGCCAATGGCTTAGCTACAGATGCTAATCATCCAACTTTCTTTATGGGCAGAAGTTATTCAACAACTTCAACATCCACAGGTGAAGACGGTGCTACTACAACTACAAGATACACAGTTGATAAATATAAAGGTGATTCAACACTTGTATACAGATTAAAATACCTTGTTCAAAATGGCAAGGGTAGAGTTCTTACAAATCCTAAAATAATGGTAACTAACGGTCAAAAATCAGTTATTGATATGACATCAGATTATGTGAAAACTGTTAAATCTGAAATGTTAACTACAATTGATAATGCCGGTATTTCAAGAACTTACGAAGTTGGAGATGATGAAGGTTTAAAAATTGAATTACTTCCCTTTATTAGTCCTGACGGTTATGTTTCTATGAATATTAAGCCTGAGTTTGCAACAATTAAAGAAAGAATTTATGCCCCTGGTCAGGGAGGTGTAGATGAACTGCAAGCAACTTTACTCCAAAGAAGAGATTTATCTTTGAATAACATAAGAATTAAAGATGGTGAAACTCTTATTTTGGCAGGTTTGATTAAAGAGAATGAAACGCAACAAGTTACTAAAATCCCGGTTCTTGGTGACTTGCCTTTAGTCGGTGTATTCTTTAGAACTTCTTCAAACCAAAAAACTAAAGAAGAACTTGTTATAATGATTACGCCTCATATAGTATATTCTTCTGATGATATAGCGAATATTAAACCTATAGATTTGTAATAATAAACACAATGGCTAATGATTTATTAGATAAATTAATTAAAAAAATAAATTTCGAGCATGCCAATAATTTTGAGTTGGCTGTTGCAAAAGAGTACTCTTTTGTTCCGGTGAATGTTCAGGGCGATTCTTTCTTTGTTGCTGTCCCACATGATGCCGACAAGGAAAAAATCATCGAGTACGTAAAGCCTATTGTTAATAAAAAAATTGAGTTTGTCTTTTTATCAAAACAGAACTTTGACACTTTGTTTGAAGCTTTTTTAAAAAAGTTTTCTTCAACTTTTGGCTCGGTTCTTTCTGACGAGACTGCAGATAATCCGTTTGGTGACGTCGCTTTTGAACAAAGTGTTTCAAATTCAAAAACGACAGAGTTAATTTCATTAGATGAAGACGACGATGCCTTAAATCTTGATGATGAGTTAGATTTAAGTGAAGATGACGATGTAATGGATTTATCAGACGATTCTGACGACAATATGTCTGATAACACAAGTGATGATAAGCAAAAGTCAACAACATCAATCATACCGGACAGTCTTGTTAAGAACGGTGCACCAATTCCGCCTAAAAAAGAGGAAGAAAAGGTTAGAGGCGACATTAATGCTGTTGACGCCCCGACGACAAAAAAAATAGGCGAAATCCTTATAGAAGAAGGATTGATAAATGACAAACAGCTTACAATGGCTTTAGCTGAGGCAAAAGTTTTAGGTATTCCATTAGGCTCAGTGCTTGTTAAAATGGGCTTTATTACTATTAAAGAGCTTAAAGAGGCGCTGGGCGCACAAATGGGTGTTAAACTTGCAACTGCTGAGCAGTTAAAGGCTTTACCTACTGCTATATCTATATTACCTGAAGATTTTGTTCGCGAGAATAAGGTTATACCTCTTAGTATGACTGATAAATCTTTGGTTGTAGGTATGGTTGATCCGGGCAATTCAAAAACAATAAACGAAATTGTTTATCAAACCGGATTAAAACCAACGGTTATAATGGTTACTCACTACGAGTATGAAGCTTTTCTGCAAACTTATTATGAAAATGAGCGTGAAGCCGCAAATAAAATGCTCAAAGAAATTGAAAATGAGCGTGTTGAAGCTGATGCCGGTGATTCTCTTTGGGATCAGGTTGAAAGTGAAATTCGTGACACTTCGGGTACCGTTGCTAAATTTGCAAATAAAATTGTAACACTTGCAATTGACCAAAAAGCTTCAGATATTCACATTGAGCCAAGACTTGTCGGATATGTTGTCAGGTTTCGTGTTGACGGCACATTGCGTGAAGTCTTAAAAATACCTGCTAAAGTTGACTCTGCCGTTGTTTCACGTTTTAAGGTTCTTGCTCGTATGAATATTGCTGAACACAGACGTGCTCAAGACGGTAACTTTTCTATTAAATATAAAAGAATGCAGCATGACTTTCGTGTAAATACTTTGCCTGTTGGGAATAAAGAAAAAATGGTTATCAGGGTATTGGCACCTGCCATTACCGATATGAGCAATGAGAAAGTTATTAGTATTGATGGCATTTCTCCTGATGACAAAAAGAAAATAGAATATCTGATTTCTTTGCCTAACGGAATTGTGCTTACTTCAGGTCCAACCGGTTCAGGTAAAACAACCACGCTTTATTCTTTAATTAGGACGTTAAATTCTGAAGATGTTAATATTACAACCATTGAAGACCCTATTGAAATAAAGATGGATGGTGTTAATCAGTCTGCTGTTAATCCAAAAGCGGGTATTACATTTGCAAATTGCTTAAGGGCAATTTTAAGGCAAGACCCGGATATTATACTTGTAGGTGAAATACGTGACTTTGAAACACTTGAAGTTGCAATTTCTGCTTCATTAACGGGTCACTTGGTTCTAAGTACGATACACACTAATTCTGCCGCTGCTACAATTACACGTTTAATTGAAATGGGGGCAAAAGATTATCTGATTTCTTCAACTGTTACGGGTGTAATTGCACAAAGGCTTGTTAAAAAGCTTTGTCCTGAGTGCAAAGAAGCCTATAAGCCAACTGTTGAAGAGGCAAAGAGAATTTTAACCGACCCTCAAGATATTAAGAGGTTAACAGAATCAACAATTTATAGAGCTTGCGGATGTCCATATTGTAATGATACCGGGTATTCGGGTCGTACAGGCGTTTTTGAAATCATGTTGATAAATAAAGAGATGAAAAAAATGATTGCTCAAAGGGCTCATGATGTTGAACTTGAGGACTATGCCATAAAACATGGCATGAAGACATTAAAAATGTCCTGTGTAGAGCATATCATTAACGGTGTCACAACAATTGACGAATTTGTAAGAATTTTAGGTCTTGCACGAGAACAATAGAGGTATAAATGCCAACTTTTTCATATACAGCACTTAAAAATAATAAAGAAATTGTGAAGGGTAAAATAGATGCCCTAGATGCTCGCTCTGCCCGTGAAGCAGTTAAAAAAATGGGACTTTTGCCGACAAAAATAACCGATGACTCGGCAAGTAGTAGTGGTGCAAAAAATGAAGAAAAAAAGAATATTTCTGTTAAAAAGATAAGGACTTTTTCTTTAAAAGATAAAATTGAATTCACTCAAACCCTTCAAATACTTACTTCTACAGGTATACCGATTATCGAAACTCTTGTTTTCTTAGAAAATAATGCACAATCGCCTCAAATAAGAAGTGTTGCGCATGAATTAAGAAGAAATATTATCGTCGGCGGCTTAACGCTTGCCGAAACTCTGGAGCGCCACAGAAGAATTTTTGGTAGGGTGTATGTTGGACTTGTTAAAGCCGGAGAAGACTCAGGTGAATTGGATAAAACGCTTACTCGTATGTTAGAGTTGTTAAAAAAGCAAGATGATATTAAAAGCAAGGTAATAGGTGCCTTAATTTATCCTATCTTTGTAATTTTACTTGCTTGCGTTGTCGTTACTGTAATGCTTGTATTTGTTTTCCCTGCTTTTAAAGATATGTTTGATAATTTGGGTCGTGAATTGCCTTTGATGACACAAATTTGCATGTCATCGGGGTTATTTATTAGAAAATTTTGGTTTGTACCAATTATTGCAATAACCTTTTTAGTGTTAGCAGTGAAACATATTTTGTCAAACGATGTAACAAAAAGACCTGTGGACTCCTTTTTCCTTGAAGTTCCGCTTTTGTCCGACTTGTTAAGATTTTCTAATTATTCAAATTTCCTTGCCGTTTTGCAAGTTGCTTATGAAGCAGGTATTCCAATTGTTGATTGTTTGTATCTGGCAAATATGACACTTGATAATCTTGTTTTAAAAGATGCAATTTTCCAAGCAACAACAAAAGTGCAACAAGGTACGCACCTCTCGGTTGCATTACGTGCATCAAATCAAATACCAAGCATGATGACATTCATGATTGCAACGGGTGAACAATCAGGTAGATTGGGTGAACTATTACATCACTGCACAACATTTATTGACCAACGACTGGATAGCATTATTGATAAATTCACAAAACTTGTTGAGCCTGCAATGTTAATATTCATAGGTGCTATAGTATTATTCTTGGCATTATCATTATATATGCCGTTATTTGCCGCTTACGGCTAGAGTACCTGCGAAATAAATTTTTTTACGCGGCTTGTGCCGCGTTAAAATTTATGAGCAGGCTTAAGGTGTGTAAGCGCGTACGGGAAGGCGAGAGCCTTGCCGATAGCGCGTAACCGTACCTAATGGCGAAATAAATTTTTTTACGCGGCTTGTGCCGCGTTAAAATTTATGAGCAGGCAGCGTAAGCCGGTGCGATAGGGGCTTGCGATAAGCAAGACCCGTGCACTACGATTGTGTAAGCCGTTGTCAGAGCCTTCCTGTTCGCACGTAACCGTACCTAATGGCAAAATAAATTTTTTTACGCGGCTTGTGCCGCGTTAAAATTCTTTTCTAAAAAACTTCTTTTTTGTGCTATTATTGTAAAGTAAATATAGATTTTAAGGAGTTTTAAAATGAGCAGAAGACCTATTATTGCAGGTAACTGGAAAATGCACAACAATTGTGAAGAAAGTAAAAAACTTGTTTGTGCAATTAAAGAAGCCATCCAAGACATAGATAAAGATGCACTTCCTGAAGTTGTTGTTGCGCCTGTATTTACATCATTAGGCGTTGTAAGCGAAAACATTTGCAAATGTGGTTGCGGCAGAATACAACTTGCGGCACAAAATTGCTATTATGAACCAAAAGGTGCTTTTACCGGCGAAGTTTCTATTGATATGATTAAAGACTTTGACGCTAAATTCATAATCATTGGGCACTCCGAACGTCGTCAAATATTTTCTGAAACTGATGAAATGATTAACAAAAAAGCAAAAGCAATTATTGAAGCAGGATTAACACCTATTATTTGCTGTGGTGAAACTTTAGAACAACGTGAATTGGGTGTTACGGATTCTCACATTGCTTCTCAAATTGTTAAAGCTCTAGATGGTGTTAAGCCCGATGATGTAGCTAATGTTGTTATTGCTTATGAACCAATTTGGGCAATCGGCACAGGAAAAACTTGCGACAGTGCTGAAGCAAACAGGGTAATCAAAGGCATTCGTGCAACATTATCCCAAATTGCAGGAAAAGACAATGCGCAAAAAGTAAGAATTCTCTACGGTGGCTCCGTAAAACCTGAAACCATTAAAGAGCAAATGGCACAATCTGATATTGATGGCGCACTTGTTGGTGGTGCAAGTTTAAAGGCTGACAGCTTTGTTGAAATTATCAAAGGTGCAATGTAAATAATATAAAATACTTAACAACCTCTCGATTTGAGAGGTTGTTTTTTATTTTGAAATCACAAAAACCGCTTCTTCAGTAAAAAAGTTTGTAATTGTTCTTATTAATATTCCGCTTCTTGTTTTTTTTCTCGTTAAATAAATTGATTCTTCTATTTTTATATTCCGTTTTTTGCAAAATTCAAAAAAGTCGTTAACTGTCAAAAGGTGTATATTGGGCGTATTGTACCATTCATAAGGCAAAACTTTACTTTTTGGCATTTTTCCTTTGAAAAAAAGGTAAAATCTAATTTTCCAATATGCAAAATTTGGAAAACTTACAATCGAGCGTTTTGCAACACGGAGCATTTCTTCTACAACATACTCCGGATTATTTGTTGACTGCAAGGTTTGATTTAAAATTGCATAGTCAAAACTTTTGTCAGGAAATTGCTTCAATCCTTCATCCAAATCGCCTTGAATAACACTTAAACCTTTTTCAAGCGATTCGATTACACATTTTTCATCTATTTCAACACCGACCCCACTTACATGTTTTTTGTCTATAAGCATTTTAAATAATGCACCTGAGCCACAGCCTAGGTCTAGTATCTTAGAATTTTCCTTTACAAGTTTTATAATTGCATTGTAGTTTAGCATTTTAGCCTTTCAAAAAACTTTCTATAATTTTTGTTTGCTTTTCCCATTCAATTAAAAATGCATCATGGCCGCATGTGCTTTTTAATTCAACAAAAGAAACTTCTTTGTTATTTTTAATTAAAGCGTCAACCATAATTTTTGCCTGTTCTGTAGAAAACAACCAATCAGAAGAAAAAGAAATAATCAAAAATCTTGATTTTGTTTTCTCCATTGCTCTCTCTAACGTTCCATATTTTCTTGCAGGGTCATAATAATCAACGGCTTTTGTAATATATAAATAACTGTTTGCATCAAATCTGTCTACAAAAATCCGCCCCTGATGTTCAAGATAACTTTCCACCTGAAAATCTACACCAAAATCAAAAGATGGCTTATCTTTAAAATCTCTGCCAAATTTATTATGCATTGCTTCTTCACAAAGGTAAGTAATGTGCCCTACCATCCTTGCTATACTCAAACCTTGCTCCGGGTGTTCACCATGATAATAATTGCCATTATTAAAATTTTTATCAGAAATAATTGCGTTTCTGCCAACAGCATTAAAGGCAATACCTTGTGCAGTCAACCTTGGAGTACAGGCAATAATTATTGTTGATTTAACCATATCAGGGTATTCAATAGACCACTCAAGTGCCTGCATTCCACCCATTGAACCGCCAACTACAATTAATTTTTTTACGCCCAAATGCTCGATTAATTCTTTTTGCACTTTAATCATGTCATTTACTGTAATAACGGGAAAATCAAGCGCATATTCTCTGCCTGTGTCAGGATTAATTGAGGATGGGCCTGTTGTACCCTTGCACCCGCCTAAAACATTTGAGCAAATGACAAAAAATCTTTTTGTGTCAAAAGCTTTGTTGTCGCCAATCATTGTGTCCCACCAACCGGGCTTTTTGTCATCAGGGGAATTATAATAAGCAGCATGGGCATCTGCTGTTAGAGCATGTAATATTAAAATAGCATTGTCGCCTTGTTTGTTTAATTCTCCGTATGTTTCATAGGCAACTTGAATGTCTTTCAATTCTCTGCCACATTCAAGCTTAATAGGTTTATCGATTTTAAAATATTTTGTTTCGACAATTATTTTTTTATCCATAATACAAGCATTGTAGCATAATCAACTTAAAGTTTATCTTATTGTAAACTTTAGTATAAATTTTGTAAAAAAAGCAAAAGTTTTTCTAAAGTGTGCCGATATTAGAAATATAAGAAAACACATACAGGAAATTTATATGGAAAACTTTAAAAGCCGTAAAGGTGAAGGGCAAGATACGGGTGTTTCAATATATTCGCGCTCAATTAATTTGCTTGATGACGACCCGCTTGAGGAAATTTTTGCGCTTAATTTAGGTGATTTTTTAACAGAGCACCTTATTAATCCTGAACTTGCGCATAAAATTGGTGACAAGGTTAGGGATAAGAATGAAAGTTTAAAAGAACAGTTAAGAGAACTTGTATCTATTTATTCAATAGATAACACATTGTTGCTCTTGGGTTTTAAAAATGATGAAGATTATGTTATTTATAATTCAATAGCAAAAACAATTAAGCTTATGCTCTCTCTTGATGAGTGTAATATTTATCTTTGTAACAAAGGTGAAGAATTAAAGCTTCGAGGAAACAGCGAAGATAAAGTTAATAAAAAAATTGAAGATTATATTTTAAATTGCCATAAAGAAGAAAAAGACGTTGTATTTGAAAAAGACGGCAAGCAAATAAGCGTTTTTCCCATGAAAAATAATTTTGAATGTATTGGTTCAATTGAAATTATAAGAAACATTAACAAACCACTTGAAGAACAATTTGCACAGCTTATTAAAATTACTGCAGGTCTTTTTGTTACATCTTTGGGGTTGCAAAAATTAATTGATGAAGTCAACAGACTTATCTCTCAAAAAATTGTTTCAACATCTGAATTGCAAAATTTGCGTGCTCAATTAACTGCAATAATTGGCGATTTAGGTGATCAACAACAGGCATTTGTTGAAAAACTTGCCTATGCTGTTGATTGCAAGGGTAAATACAAAAATAATCACTCTAAACGCACAGCAGAGCTATCAAGAGAGATTTGTCATTACCTTGAATTAAACGAAAAAACAACTGATTTAATATATTATGCAGGGTTATTGCAAAATATTGGAAAAATTACATTAAGCGACGATTTGTTCTGTAAAAAAGAAAAACTCACAAAAGAAGAATGGGACAGATTGCAAGAACACCCAAACGCTGGCGTTAGCTTACTTATGAATATAAACTTTATGTCTGAAGTTGTTCCATATATTCATTATCAGCGTGAACGTTGGAATGGTCAGGGTGCGCCTGAGGGTCTAAATGGCAACTCTATTCCTTTTGGGTCAAGGATTATTTCCGTTGCCGACGCATACTGTGCTCTACTTGAGGACAGACCTCAAAGAAAAGCTCTTGAAAGCAAAGAAGCTCTTGAAGTTCTAAAAAGCGAAAGCGGTATCAAGTGGGATCCTGTTGTTGTGGATGCTCTTGTTAAATTAAAATCTTAGCATAAGTCAAAAGTTAGACTACTCCCTTTTTAAAGGGAGTTTTATTTTTTTCTGTTTTTATCCCTGTGCGCAGGATAACCATATACAAAATAAATTACTATTCCAATTAAAATCCAAATAGGAAAAAGCACAGATGATGTTTTCAATGTTTTAAGAGAATATATTATTAAGCCTGCACAAAAAACTATACCCAGTATAGGAAAAAGTGGAACAAAAGGAACCCTAAAGGGTCTTTTTCTGTCCGGGTCGGTTTTTCTTAAAATCAAGACAATAATGCAAATTACAATAAAGGATGTAAATGTACCAAAATTACAAAGTTCTGCTGATATATTTAAATCCATAAATAATGAACCAATAATAACCGCAAGTCCGCATATCCAGGTTAGGAGATTTGGTATTCTTGTTTTTCTGTTGACTATGCGAAGTGTGCGAGGTAAAAATTTATCACGGCTCATAGCGTAAAGTATTCTTACTGTACCTAATTGATAAACCAACAATACTGATGTTAAACCTGCTATTGCGCCTGCTGAAATAAAGCCTGCAAACCAGTCTTTGCCGACAAAATGCATAGCATGTGCTATTGGAGCCTGAATGTCAATTAATTTATATGGCACCATACCTGTTAAAACAAGCGCAACGCCAATGTATAGAGCAGTACATATTGCAAGTGTACCTAAAATACCGATTGGAATGTCTTTTTGAGGATTTTTTGTTTCCTCTGCCGTTGTAGATATAGCATCGAAACCAATATATGCAAAGAAAATTAAAAATGCACCCATTACAACACCGGAAAATCCGTTTGGCATAAACGGTGTCCAATTTTCAGGTTGCACATATTGTGCGCCTACAAGAATAAAAGTAGAAATTATAAAAAGATTTATTGCAACCATAACGCCTGCAAAACGAGTGGATTCCTTAACCCCCTTAATAAGTATCAGGGTTAAAAATACTACAATAAATATTGCGGGGAGATTTATTGCAAAAGGTATTTTATCAAACAAAAATGGTACTTTATCATGTATGTCAAAACCAAACCTGTCGCACATTACACTGATTGAGCGATAGTCATTTCTTAGCCAAATAGGAAAATGTGTTATAAAATCAGGCAAAACATGTTTAAAACCTTTTAAAAATTGTGCAAAATAACCACTCCAAGCACTTGCAATTGTTATATTACCAATTGCATACTCAAGCATTAAAATCCAACCAACGACCCAAGCCATAAACTCACCCATTGTAACATAGGTGTATGTGTAAGCCGAACCTGCTATTGGAATCATGGCGGCTATTTCAGAATAGCAAAGGGCAGAAAAAATACTTGCAATTGCAGCCAATATCATTGAAAGAATAATTGCAGGACCGGCTCCTGCTCCTTCGGGACCTCCTACAATTGCGCTGCCCACAATTGTAAAAATTCCCGTGCCTACAACTGCTCCTATCCCTAATATAATTAAATCAAAAGCACTTAATGTTTTTTTAAGCTCAGATTTTTTAGCAGTTTCAATTACATCGTCAATCGATTTTTTTTCAAAAAGATTATTTACAAAGTTTTTTATTTTGCTATTTTCCATTATTTTCTATTTTTCTTTGTTTTTTATAGCCATAGCTAAAATATATTAATACTCCAAGTGCAAGCCATAGGGGGAATAGAACTCTTGACGTTGTTAAAAATTGCATAGAATAAATCATAAGCCCACCACAGCAAACTACGCCCATAAGCGGAAAAAATGGTGAAAATGGTACTTTAAAGGGTCTTTTTCTATTCGGGTCAGTTTTTCTTAAAATCAAAACCGCTATACATACAATTATAAAAGATGTAAATGTACCAAAGTTACATAACTCTGCAGCAGTTGAAATATTTAAAAATAATGTTCCAAACATACAAACAACTGCGGTTAAAATAGTTATTATATGAGGGGTTTTATACTTTTTGTGGACTGATTTTAAAAGAGAAGGCAAATAATTATCTCTGCTCATTGCGAATAATATTCTTGTACCTGCCAACATTAAAACCAAAAGTACTGATGTAAGCCCAGTAAGTGCACCAAGTGAAATTAAACCTGCAACCCAATCTTGTCCGGCAAGTCGCATAGCGTGAGCTATCGGGGCGTGGGTGTCAATTTGACTAATCGGAACCATGCCTGTAAGCACAAGACCTACAAGTACATATACAATTGTACAAACCGCCAATGAGCCAATAATACCTATAGGAAGGTTTTTTTGCGGGTTTTTAGTTTCCTCTGCTGCTGTCGCTATGGCATCAAAGCCGATGTATGCAAAAAATATTATAAATGCACCCATAAAAATACCTTCAAAACCGTTTGGTGCAAATGGCACCCAGTTTTCAGGTTTTACATAAAAAGCACCCGTAAATACAAAAAGTGCAATCACAGCCAATTTAATAACAACCATAATTCCTGCCATATTGGTTGATTCTTTTATGCCTTTGATAAGTATTGCAGCCATTAAAATTGTTATTAATATTGCAGGCAAATTAAAACAAATCGGAATTCCTGCAAGACTTGGAATTACGCTTGCCGCATCAAGCCCTTGTTTGCTTAATAAATTAACTGCGCTGCCATAGTCATTTATAAGCCAGATGGGTGGGTTTGTAACAAATGAGGGCAAAAAAGGAAAGCCCTTTAAAAACTGTATTAAATACCCTGTCCATGCGTTAACTACTGCAATATAGCCAACAAGGTACTCAAGCATTAATACCCAGCCGACAATCCAGGCTAAAAATTCACCCATTGTAGCATAGGTGTATAAATAAGCTGAACCTGCAGCAGGTATCATAGAGGCAAATTCACTGTAGCACATTGCTGAAAATACACAAGCTAATGACGCTAAAATCATTGAAATTACAAGAGCCGGACCTGCACCGGCGCTTTCAGGAGAACCTGCCGCTGCAATACCGACAACCGTAAAAATACCGGAACCAATAATTGCGCCAACACCCAAAATTATAAGATCAAATGCTCCAAGGGTTTTTTCTAGTCCGCCCTTGTTTGCATTTTCAATCATTTCATCGGGGTTTTTTGTTTTAAATAAATTTTTTACAAATTTGCCTATTGCTCCGACTTCAAATTTTTCTTCGCACATATCGTGCAAGTTGTTGTTAATCTCTTTCATCCTTTAAGAATTTTCCAATCTACTTTTTAAGTAAAGGAAAACCTAGGCTCTCCCTTTGTTTTACATATAATTGAGCAACGGCGGCTGCCATTGTTCTTACCCTGTTAATATAATTAACTCTTTCGTCTTTTGAAATAACACCTCTTGCGTCAAGCAAATTAAAAGTGTGTGAACATTTTAAAACCCAATCGTAAGCAGGTAGTACAATTCCCGCCTCAAGAGATGAAAAGGCTTCTGCTTCACACAAATCAAACATTTGAAATAATCTCTCAGGTGTTGAATATTCAAAATTGTATTTAGATTGTTCTATTTCATTTTGCAAATAAATGTCGCCGTATTTTAAGTTGTTATTCCACATAACATCATAAACTGAATTAACATTTTGCAAATACATTGCAATACGCTCTAAACCATAAGTTATTTCAAGCGCAACAGGCTTTACTTCCAATCCGCCTACTTGTTGAAAGTATGTAAATTGCGTAATTTCCATACCGTCAAGCCAAACTTCCCAACCGACACCTGCAGCACCTAAGGTAGGGCTTTCCCAGTTGTCTTCGACAAATCTTACATCGTGTTTAGATAAATCAATCCCTATTGCCTCAAGTGATTTTAAATAAATATCCTGTGCGTTATCGGGCGATGGTTTTAAAATTACCTGATATTGAAAATAATGACCCAAACGGTTTGGATTTTCGCCATATCTGGCATCAGTCGGACGTCTGCAAGGCTCAATCATTGCAACACTATATGGTTCAGGGCCTAATGACCTTAAAAATGTTGCAGGATTCATAGTAGACGCACCTTTTTCAATGTCATAAGGTTGCTGAATAATACAGCCGCAATCCGACCAATATTTTGATAGATTTAGTGCAAGTTCTTGAAAAGTTATTGTCATAATTTAAATTCTATTACAAGTGTATAATTTACGCAAATAAAAAATAGATAAAGATTTACATTTGACCGTTTTTGTGTCAATTGTTATAATTTTACAATGAATAATGGCTCAAGTTTTAATATTAAAGGCACTAATAATAAAATTGTGCTTGTTGAAGACGGTGTTGAAATTCCATACAAAACCTTAAAAGGCTTAAGTGTAGATATAAACGGCAATAATAACAAAGTTGTAATTGAGCTGCCTTCAAACTTTATAGCAACATCTGTTGTAATTTCGGGTGATTCAAATTATTTGCACATAAAACCTACAAAACACAGAACAATAAGACATACGACTTTCGGACTCGATAATGGCGCTACTATAAAGATAGGCAGTGGGCTTTCTGTATACAGAAAACTTAATATGGTATCTAAAAATCATAAGGTTATAGAAATTGGTGATGAGTGCATGATAGCTCGTGATGTTGTAATTAGAAATGACGACGGGCATGTCATTTTAGATAACAAAACAGGCGACATTTTAAACATTCCTGATGATATTTTTATAGGTAATAAAGTTTGGATTGGGCTTCGTTGCGTAATTTTGAAGGGTGCAAAAATTTCAGACGGGTCTGTTGTAGGAGCAATGTCGCTTGTAAATAAAAAATTTGATGAGGAAAATATATTAATTGCAGGAGTGCCTGCAAAAAAAATAAGAGGCGATATATCCTGGCAAAGAGCAAATTATGCTCAGTACAATAATAAAAAAGAGTCCTCATAGAGGACTCT
>CALUXZ010000009.1 GCA_944324875.1 Candidatus Gastranaerophilales bacterium
GCTTTAATTCCGTAGAATATATAATAAATTGACACTACAATTGCCATTGCAGCAGTCATATTTATGTCGTTATTAGGAGAGGCAAGTTCACCCTGATGAAGATGTATAAGCCTCCAGGGCAGTTGTCCTATAAGATTTGCAGTTAGTATAAACATAAAAAGAGTAAGTAAAAGCGGTAAGTGTTTTGCACCTTCTTTTTTACCCATATTCGAACTTGCAATATCTGAAAAATAACTGATTATTCCCTCAAAAACAACTTGCAATTTATTTGGAATTAATGATAATTTTCTTGTTGCAATAAATGACACAATTATAAGCAATGCCATAGTAAACCACATTGTTATCAATGTGTCCAGATTAACGTTCATACCCAGAATTTGAGTGCTTAAGTGCTCTCCCATATTGTTGCCCCATATTTGCTTATTGTCCAATAATACACTTAAAGGCAATATTTGTTCTGGTCTGTTTGGAGGAAAAATGTTAAAAATATTCCTCTTTTTAAAAATCGGTAGGATTGACAAGTCCTAAAAATATTATGAGATTTTAATTACAGGCTTGCTCTAAATCTTTAGATCTAGTACTTATTATCCGCCCCAAATGCCCTAAAATTAAACCTTTCAATTGATGAATAAATCATCTTAAAGGGGTATATATAAAATTGTAGGGGTTAAAAAATAGCCCGTTGAGTGTAAAAAAATAATTTTTATTAGGGATAAAGCGGAGGATAGTATGAGGAGAGCTGATTTTAAAAGAAAAACAAGAGTTATTGTAGTGGATGATAATTATGACCATGCATCCGGTATTCGTGAACTTATTAACCTTGAACAGGATTATGAAGTAATTGCTAATGCAGGCAATGTTGATGTTGCAATTTCTCTTATTAAAAAATATCAGCCCGACATTGTCTTAATGGATATTAACATGCCTGAAACAGACGGCATTACTGCGATTTCAGAAATTGAAAAATTAGGATTAAAAACAAGAATTATTGCGCTTACAGGTTATGATGAAGCGGATTTAATTTATCGTGCAATGAAAATTGGTGCAAAAGGCTATATTTTAAAAACAATGGCATCAGCACAACTTATTCGTGCATTGGATGAAGTTTCTATGGGTAAAATTTATCTTCCTTCCGTTCTTTGCTCAAAGTTCTTTGAATATTTCCAAGCTGCGGAAAAGAATGAAAAGGCATATAATGCAGCAGATGACGAGGAAAATCTCCTTAATTACCTTACAAATCGTGAGGAGGAAGTGCTCGGACTTTTAACAGAAGGCATTACTTATAAAGGTGTTGCTCAACAACTCTTTATTTCTGAAACCACTGTTAAAACGCACGTTAACAATATTTTCCAAAAATTACAGGTAAATGACAGAACACAAGCTGTATTATATGCAATTAATAAAGGTTTCAGCTCAAGAAAAAAAGCAAAGATTGCTTAATCTATAAGTTTGGCAAAAGTTAAAAATGGTGAGTTTATAAATGTACAGACACAACAAGAAAAACTTAAAAAGTTTTTTAAGCACTGAATTTGATAATACTAAAGAGCTTTTTTCCAAAAGAACTGTATGCGGACTTCTTCGCAGTTTATTGGAGCCGATTGCTTCAAACAATGCTAAATCTTTAATATTTACCAGATTTAAAAACACAAATGGCATTGAAGGTATTATAAAAAGGCTTGAGTACTGTTCAAATGTCGAAATGTACAGTTTTTTAGACTTTGATATTGTATCTAAAGATGACCTTGTAGAAACTGAATTTGTAATAATTACATCGCACAGATATAACGCTGTTTTAATATGGGACTATTCGGATTCTAAAGAAAAAGACGAAACTAAACTTTGCATAAGAGTTAATTCAAAAGATGTTAACGAAGTTTTTGAAGCTGTAAAAGGTAAGCTAAAAATTAATTTTGATGAAAAATTTTATTCTTACCGTCCTGAACGCCGTGAAAATGCTCTTTTAAACGATGCTATTTATAATGTTTTAAAAATGTTAAATGAAAACATTAAAGAAAATGATTTCAACTTAAAGGAACAAGAAGCATTTGCATACAGTCTTCAAACTCAAGATTCTATGGATGAGATTAATGCAAATATACGCTACTGCTGTCATGAAATTAAAAATCAACTTAGCGTACTTGATATTTATTCAAAAATTCTTGAAAAGAAATTTGGCGAAGACAATAATATAGGTCTTATCCAAAAATCAATTTCTTTAATACGTTTGCAGCTGGATGATTTAAGAGCAAATGATAATCTTAATTTTGAAGAAAAGGATTTAATAGAAGTTATTAAATCTTCAATTGAAGTTTTTAACAGTATTTTGCCCGAGCGAAACAACAAAATTAAATTCATCGACAATGTTAAAGGGAGGGCGATAGTTTTTATTGACGAAGAAAGATTTTTTGCAGTACTAAACAATATTGTGAAAAATGCAGATGAATCTACTGAAAATGACGAAATTGAAATAAGAATTGAAACAGATGAGAAATATGCAAAAATATTTATAAAAAACCATGGTGAAAAAATTAACGATGAAATTCAAACAAAATTATTCACTGAAGGTTTTTCTACAAAGAAAAACGGCTGGGGCTTAGGTTTAAATATTTGCAAAAAATATCTTGCGGCACAATTGGGTTCAATTTCGCTTGTTAAAAGTGATGACAATGAAACTGAGTTTTTAATTACTGTTCCATTGTCGCAGAAAGCAATTAACTAGGAGCTATGCTTTATGGATTTAATTAACAATAGAACAAGAGAAATAGCAGCACTTGCACTTGATGGTTTATATCAACGCTCAAGGGCAATTTCAGCTAATACCGTAAACGCTACAACCCCGGGGTATCAGAGAAAAGACGTAGCTTTTGAAGATCAAATTCAAGATATGATTGAAAGGGAGGACTTAAAAGAAAAAATTAAAGCTCAAAATTCTCAAAAAATAGTGGAAAACCCTGTTGAAGCGTTAAAAAAACAAGACCCTGCTCAGATTGCTTTTTTAAGAAGCTCTGTTAATAACGGCTTTAGCCCTGAAATTTTAGCTGATTATTCCGATCCGATAAGTGCTGATGGAAATAACGTTAATCTTGAAGCAGAGATGATGGATGAAGCCAAAACCGGTACACAATACACAATACTTTCAACCCTTATGTCAAGGTCTTTTCAAAGCTTACAAAGCGTAATTAAGGGTCAATAAAGGAGGTAGTAAATGAGTTTTGATATATTTGATATAGCAGGTTCAGGTATGCATGCGCAACGTGTTATGATGGATACCGTTTCATCAAACATAGCAAACGCTAATACCACAAGAAATGCAAAGGGCGAGAGAGAAGTATATACAAAAAAAGAGGTTACTTTTAAAGCTGTTTATAAAAACTCTCTGCGCCCTGCAATGCCGACAGGCAATCATGAAGTTCAAATGGATATGGAAAACGGACCTTATTTAAGAGGCAGGGTAGTTTTTCAGGAAGATGGCATGGCGCAAGGTGTTATGGTGGATGAGATAAGAGAATCCGAAAATCCATACAGAATGGTATATGACCCGACTCACCCTGATGCTGATGAAAAAGGTATGGTGCAGTTGCCCAACGTTAATGTTGTTGAAGAAATGGTTAATATGGTAAATGCTTCAAAAGCTTATGAGGCAAATGTTACAATAGCTCAAACCACAAAAACCATGATACAAAGTGCGCTTCAAATATAAGGTTTAAAATATGAGTTTTCAAATTAATACAAATATTGGTTCAATAGATAATTTTAATAAAAGTTTTAATAATAGTATTAAAAATTTTAACGAGCAAATCGATAATGCATCAGATTTTAACGAAGTTTTTAATGCGCTTACATCTAACGAGCCTAAAAATACAAAAGAACCACAAAAGTTAAAGGGCTCTGTCGAAATGTTTTTAGGGGCTGATGCTATAAATGCGCAAAAGATTGAAAACCTTTCAGATACTGCAAGAATGGCACGTGATATAGGGGAGGGCTTTTCAAAAGGAATAGGTAATTTAAGTTCAACTCAAAAAGAAGCGGAAGATGCAATGGAAACATTTGCTGCAGGTGGTGATATAAGCGTGCACGAGGTAATGATAGCTTCTCAAAAGTCTTCTCTTGCAATGCAAATGGCAATTCAACTTAGAAATCAGATGATTAATGCATACAGTGAATTTAAAAACCTAAGAGTTTAAAAAGCTTAACAAATTGAATTAATTTATAAAAAAGTCTAAAATATTGTAGTATTACAGTCAAAATAATCAGGGATATTTAATAAAGTGAACGAACATCTAAAAGCCATGGCACTGGATATAAAAAAGATTTGGGACAAATTCGACCTAAATCAAAAGTTTATTATAGCTGCGCTTTTAGTTGTTGCCATGGTTGTTTGTATTTATTTTATTTTTAAAGCAACGGAGCCTAACTGGTCTGTTTTGTATTCTGATTTGTCTCGTGATGATGTGGCGGCAATTTCAGAAAGCCTTAAAAAAAGCGGTTATGCTTTTAAATTATCTGATGATAAGTCTGCAATTTTAGTTCGTGAACAAGATAAAGAAAATCTTAGAATTTATGTTGCAGAAAATGACCTTATAAAAGATTCATCCCCCGGGTTTGAACTTTTAGATGATTTGCAAATGGGCTCTACTGATTTTAAAAATAAACTTACAAAACAAAGAATTTTTCAAGGTGAATTAACACGTTCTATTGAAAAAATAAGCGGTATTCAAAAAGCTCGTGTTCAGCTTGCTGAACCTGAGCGCTCAGTATTTTCTGATGACGATGAAGAACCAAGCGCAAGTGTTATATTAATTCTTGAACCGGGTTATAGGCTAAAACCCTCTCAAATTCTTGCAATTAAAAATCTTGTAGCTTATTCTGTTCCACGTCTTACAAACGACAGGGTATTTTTGACCGATCAAAACGGAAATGCCCTGAGTGAAGATGTTTCAAAAAATAATACAGACATGCAATCTTATAGAACATCTTTTGAAAAAGAAGCTGCAAAGAAAATCCAAGATACTCTTGAAACTATAATGGGCAAGGATAACGTATCAGTGCAGGTAAGTGCTGTTATGGATTTTAACTCAACTCGCTCAACAATTGAGAGCTATGTTCCGGCTGATGGTACTCAGGCAGGTGTAATTTTAGGACAGCAAAGCGAAAAAGAAACATATAAAAAGCCTCAGCCAATTGTATTAAAGAAGGATGAAGTTGCGCTTGATCCTGATAATCCAAATGCGCAAAATCAACAACAAGGCGCTCAGGGTGCTGCTCAAGGTGAAAATGCTCAAAACCCTCAAACTCAAAATGTTATGACAGTTGTTGAAGAACAAAGTGGTATAAGTGAAGCGGATGAGAATGCAAGAAACGTAACCGATAAAGTTCGAGGACGTGAATTAAGCTATGAAAAAGAGAAAAATGCAGTTAATTATGCTGTAACAAAAGAAGTTAAGCAGGTTGTATATGCCCCCGGCTCTGTTACTCGTCTGTCCGTTGCAGTTGCGGTTAATAAAATTTTAACCGATGAAGAAAAAGAAGACATTAAAAATCTCGTAATAGCTGCTGCCGGTATGGATATCAGCCGTGGAGATGTTGTTAATGTTTCAAGTCTTAAATTTATGGGAATAGATAAGGCAGAACAATTAAAAACACTAAATCAGGAAAGATATTCAAAAGTTATGGAAATGCTTGAATTTATATTTTCAAATGTTGCACCGCTTATTGTGGTTTTAGTGCTTGGTATATTGGGTCTTACTACTTTTTCATCAATATTCAAAAAGCCGGAGCCTCCAAAACCTGTTTATCAGGAAGAAAATCAATACAACAATGCATTTGATCCGTATCTTATGCTTGGTAATAATGATGGAGGCGACCCTGCATTTTTAGAACAAGCCGAAAGCGATGAGCCTGTATTTACTTCCGTTGTTGATAAAAAACGGGCTGAAATAACCGATATTATTATGAGCGACCCGCAAGATGCCGCAAGATTACTTACATCATACATAAAGGAATAAAATTAAAAGAGAGAAGAACTAAAGAGAGATGCTACCAATACAATTAGAAGCTATGACACATTCACAAAAGGTTGCCGCACTTATGATAGTGCTAGGTCCTGCTGCTGCTTCTGAAATTATGAAAAATATAACAGACGATGATGTATTGGAACAGGTAACTCTTGATATTGCAGCAATGAACAAATTGCCCATTGAAACACTTGAGGCAATTGTAGATGAGTTCCATACTATCTTTCAGGCGAATTCAATGCTTGCATCAGGTGGTATGAATTATGCAAGGCAACTCTTAGAAAAAGCCTATGGTACGGATCAGGCAAATAAAATTTTAGACAGACTTGTTACAATTTTGAATTCTAACCCTTTCCAGTTTTTTAATGATGCTGATCCAATTCAGCTTGCAACCTCTTTCCAAAATGAAAATCCGCAATTAATTGCGCTTATTCTAGCATATTTAAAACCTGAACAATCAGCTAAAGTTTTAAATTGCCTGCCGCCGAGTGTGCAACATAAAGTATCTTTAAAAATTGCTCAAATGGAGACAACTAATCCTGAAATTATTTCTGAAGTTGAAAAAATTGTTGAAAGTAAATTTTCTAACGTTGTTATACAAGACTTTTCAAAAGCAGGTGGTACAGAAGCTCTTGCAAGTATCTTAAACAGAACAGATAGAGCTACTGAGAAAAACGTTATAGAAATGCTGGAAGAAGAAACACCGCAATTGGCAGAAGATGTCAGAAGTCTTATGTTTGTATTTGAAGACATTGTTAACCTTGATGACAGAGCAATTCAAAGAATATTGCGTGAGGTTGATACAAAAGATTTGGCACTTTCGCTTAAAGGTTCAAGGGATGATGTCAAAGATAAAATTTTACGCAACATGTCAGAGCGTGCTCAGGCAATATTGTTAGAAGATATGGAATATATGGGTCCTGTCAGAGCCCGTGAAGTTCAAGAAGTTCAGTCAAGAATTGTTGGCATTATAAGAATGCTAGAGCAAAACGGCGAAATTGTTGTCGTTAGAGACGGTGCCGGAGATGAATTAATTGAGTAGGATTAAATCAGATAAAATTAGTTTAGCAGATTCAATTGTGGTTGATTTTTTTTCTGTTGAAGAAGGGCAAGAGCAACCTCAGGAAAATAGCGAAATTATTTCAGAAGCTGAAGTAACTAAAATAAATTTAATTTTAAAAGAAGCAGAAGATAAGGCGCAAAAAATACTGGAAGATGCCAACAATAAAGCTCAAGAAATCATTGAAGCTGCTGCGCTGCAAGCTAATGATATAAAAAATAAAGCACAACTTGAGGCAAATAATATTACAGAAGATGCGAACGCAATTTTAGAAAAATCAAAGACTGAAGCTGAGAGTCTGCTTGAACAAGCAAATAGCGAATCCGTGCAAATAAGAGAAAATGCATCGCAAGAAGGTGCAAAAGAAGGTTATCAATCCGGATATAACGACGGCTTGAATAAAATCAGGGATGAACTTTTGCATAAAATTTGTGCTATGGATGAGGTCGTTAAAAATACCTTTGAAATGAAAAATAAGATTTTATCATCTTCAAGTAAGGAAATTGTAGAACTTGTACTTTTAATTGCACGCAAATTGCTGATTAACTCTGTTGATGAAAATTGCGTTGCTAAGGTTGTAAATAATTCACTTTCTCTTTTGAATGATAAAGAAAACATTGAGCTTATTTTAAGTGAAAAGTATGCGAAACTTTTAAATCAAGTACTAAATGATGACTTATTAGAGCAAAAGCCCGATTTAGAGATTGATATTGATAAATTAAAAAGCATAAAACTTGTATATAATTCAAAATTGCACGATGATACTTTAATTATTCAAACTCTAAAAGAAAGATTGGATTTAAGCTTTACTTCTCAATTGGATAAAATATCAAAAGAGTTTCTAAAGGAACTAAACACCTCTTTTGATAAGAAAGATGAGGATGAAGTTGGAGAAGTTTGATTTTTCGCCTTACAAGAAAATTCTTGAAGAAATTAATCCAATTAATAAAATCGGTAAAGTTGTTGAAATTATAGGTCTTATAATTGAAGCAGACGGACCTGAATCTTCAATTGGTGATTTGTGTCATATAATATCTGATGATATGCCTCCCATTTGGGCAGAAGTTGTCGGATTTCGTGAAGATAGGATTTTGCTTATGCCACTGGGGTCAATTGACGGGCTAAAGGCGGGGGCAAAGGTTGTAAATACCGGCGAAGATATGAAAGTAAAAGTGTCTGACTCCTTGTTAGGTAGGGTTTTAGACGGCTTAGGGAATCCAATTGACGGACTTGGTGAAATTGGCGCAGATAAATACTATTCAACAGGCGGCAAGCTTATCAATCCGCTTAACAGAAAACCGATTGATGAACCGTTGAGTCTTGGAATACGTGCAGTTGACGGGCTTATAACCATTGGCAAAGGTCAAAGGATGGGAATTTTTGCTGGCTCAGGTGTTGGTAAAAGCACAACTCTTGCTATGATGGCAAAAAATACCTCTGCTGATATTAACGTAATAGCTTTAATTGGTGAGCGTGGCAGGGAGGTAAGGGAGTTTATTGAGCACACATTGGGTGTTGATGGCATGAAGCGCTCTATAGTTGTTGTTGCAACGTCTGAGCAACCATCTCTTGTTAAGATAAAAGCTGCTTTTGTAGCTTGTGCAATTGCCGAATATTTTAGGGATAAAGGTAAAGATGTTCTTTTTATGCTGGATAGTGTTACCCGTATTGCCCTTGCGCAAAGAGAAGTTGGTCTTGCAGTTGGTGAGCCGCCTGCAACAAGAGGCTACACTCCTTCTGTTTTTGCGCTTATGCCAAAATTTTTAGAGCGTGCCGGTTGTAATGAATATGGTACAATAACAGGATTGTATACGGTTTTGGTTGAAGGTGATGATTTTAATGAGCCTGTTTCAGATACTGCAAGAAGTATTTTAGACGGGCACATTATGCTATCACGTTCTCTTGCGCATAAAAATCATTATCCTGCAATTGATGTTCTACAGAGTATTTCACGTGTTATGAATAATGTTGTTTCAAAAGAACATAAAGAGGCTGCGGGAAAAATTCGTGCTTTGCTTGCAAGTTATGCAAAAAATGAGGATTTAATAAATATCGGTGCATATCAAAGAGGCGCAGACCCTCTGACAGATAAGGCAATTTCCATAATGGATAAAATCGAGGGGTATTTAATTCAATCAACCGATGAGAAAACTAATTATGAAATAAGTGTGGATGAGCTTATAAAATTAGCGCAGTTATAAAAACTGCGCCAATTTTTGTTATTCATTGTGAGTGACACTTAACGAAATTCTCTTATCGTCAGGGTTAAATTTTAAAATTGTTGTATCAATTTCATCGCCAACATCAAGGATTGTGCCATGTTCATTTTGATACTGTGCAAGTTCTGCTTGCGGTAAAAGTGCTTCAACACAAGGGTAAACCTCAACAAATGCGCCAAAGTGCTTAATTCTTGTTATTTTACCTTTAACTTTAGCACCTTCTGTTATTTTACCCTTAGCTTCAACCCATGGGTCAGGTTCAAGATTTTTAAGGCTTAATGATACTCTTTGCTTGTCAAGATCAATACCTATAATCTCTACATCTATTTTTTCGCCAACTTTTAAAATGTCGCATGGGTGATCTACCCATCGCCATGAAATTTGCGATAGTGGTAAAAGTCCATCAACACCGCCTATATCAATAAAAGCGCCAAAATCTGCTATTCTTACGACTTCACCTTTAACAACTGCACCTACTTCAAGTTGTCCAAAGACGTCTTTTTTGATTTCTTCAATATTGTCTGCATATACTTTTCTGTTGGATAAGATAAAGTTATTTTGCGCCATATCCATGGTAAGTATTTTGAGTTCTATTGTTTGGTTAACAATAGTTTCAGGATCTTTTGAGCGTAGATGACTTGATGGGACAAAACCTCTTATACCCATAACGTCAACTAATATACCACCTTTAACTGCCTGGACAACTGTACCCTCAACAACCTTATCCTGTGCTTTGGCTTCTTCAAGGACTTTCCAGTTGTATGCCATTGCAACTTTTCTATAGGATACGGTAAATTTTCCGTCTTCATCTTCTTCTTTTATAATTAAAAACTCGTACTCTTTGCCTTTTTCAAGTATTTCTTCAATATTGTCGTCTTTATTTAATTTTGCTTCTTTTTCAGGGCAAATGGCATTTGTTTTGGCACCAATATCAACAATTGCTCCTTCGCTATCGTAAGTACATACTATACCTTTTACAAGGTCACCCTTTTGAAAGTTGTATTCGTATTTTTGAAGAAGCTCCTCGTATTCTTTATCACTAAGCTGGTTTGATGGGCACATACTCAAACAATCTCCTTGTATTATCATCCTTTATGATTATAACAAATTTTTTAACATAATACATATTTTTTTGTTAATATTTCTTAATAAATAGACCGTTCGGATGAGATAAAAACTTAAAATTTATGTTATACACTCTTTTTTTGCTACTATATGTATATAGTAATTATTTAATTAAAAAAGTTTTTGGATATTGATGTTAAAGATAGATAGTAATGTTGCCCAGACCGGGTTGAGAGTATTATTTGTATTGCAGCTTTTAATAAAAGGTCCTGTTTCAAAAGCGCAAATTATAGAGGAAATTTCAAAAACAACCTTTTTAAAGAATGTAGCACCGGATACCATTACTCTTGATATTAATACACTGAAGTCTGCAGGATTTGATATCGTAATAGGAAACAAAAGTAATAATTACTGTTATGAATTAAAATTAAGTCCAATAAAAATTAGCTTTTCAAAAAAAGAAATAAAAGCGTTTTCGCTGGCTAAAAAAGCAATGTTTCATTTTATGGATTTCAGGTATATTATTTCCATTTACGAAACATTTGCAAAAATTTCTAAATTAATAGAGTCTGATGAGCAATCTGAATCTCTTTTGAATTTTGGAAACATCTTAAAAACTAATTTTAAAATTTTAAAAGAACTTGATGTCCATGCTAAGCATAAAAACAAAATAGCTGTTTTATATAATTCCCCCTCCGGAAAGAAACGTGAAATGGAGATAATTTGCGCAAAAATCGAGTATTCAAAGAAAAACGATAAATTATATCTTTGGGGCGAGTGTGATGAATACGGCAGTGTTTATTTGAGATGTGATCATATTAAGAAAATTTCAAGAATAATAAAAGTAAATGCTCAAAGTGAATGTAAAATAAAAAAATGCATATATGATATTGCAGGGGATGAAAATCCAAAATTAAACATGGGTGAAAATGCAAAAATTATAAAAATAACACCGGATTTTATTCAAATAAGGGAAGAATATACAAATGATTTTCAAATAAAGCAAAAGCTGCTTTCTTACGGCAGCAGTCTTTTAGGTATTAAAGACGATAAAATTAAAGAAGAATTGATTAAAATCATTCAAGATGTCGAGGAGTTGTATAATTGAGAAAAATTGACGCATCTTATCGAATAATAAAAATATTTAAAATGCTTTATGACAAACCTCATTCTATGACGGAAATAATAGATGAATTGTACAGAGAGGATATTTTAATTAATAAAGAAACTCTTGCTAAATATTTTAAGACAATAAGACAATCAGGTTGCATTTTAAGAAAAAGACAGGGAAGATTTTCAATTGAGAGCGTTCCTTTTACGCTTGATTTATCCGATACGGATGCTCAATACCTTGCAGTTTTTGTAAATCTCGGTATTGGTTTATATGGTGAAAATGTGCAAGGTGATTTAAAATCTGCCATAAAAAAGATTTTTTCTTTAACAAATAAAAATGCGGTTGAAAAATATATTTTATCTCTTTCAAAAACAAAAAATATAACTCCTTTGCCCTTTATTTTCAAAGATAAAATTTCAAAACTTTTAAAATATGGTTATGATAATTCAAAAATTAAAATTTTATATAACGACGAAAAACTTGTTATTTCTCATATTTCTTTCAAATATATTGATAATTCCGTATATGTCCATGCATTTAATGAAGTATCAAAAAACTATGAACTGATTTTATTGGATTCAATAAAAGAAATTATACCTACACCTGAAATATCTCCCAATAGTGGTTTTGCACCTTATACTGTTTTTGAATTAAGAGGCAGACTTGCAAAAACTTACACATTATATGAGGGAGAAAGGGTAATTAAGGTAAGAGATGATTCTATAGTTGTATCAAATAATTTTGAAGATAAAAACAGGCTTTTTAGGCGGCTTGTGCGATATGGAACACTATGCAAAATAATTTCCACCAAAGATGATATTTTAAATTTCAAGCTGATGTTGGCAAAAATGAAAGAAAATCTTTTAAAAAGTTAAGTTATTGAAAGTTTTGTTTTTCATAACTCAAGATAATATTCCTAATTTCATAATCATCAGGCTTTGTTGTGTATGCGTATCTGTAATATTCAAGAGCCAGCTCTTTTTTGTTAGTGTTTTCAAGGATTTTTGCTATGTTAAAATAAGCATCGGTACAATAAGGGTCAATATTTATTGCAAGCGTATATTCAAAAACACTTTCTTTAAAATTTCTGGTAAGTCTTAATATGTCCGCTTTTAAAAAGTGCCCTTCAACACTTAGAGGATTTTCTTTAAGGGCGATATTAACTGTTTCGAGAGCGTCTTTATATTTTTCTTTATTTTTATAATTCAAAGCCTTAGAGAATAATTCATCAAAAGTTGGGGTTATTTTTGCTGCAGCAATGATGTTTTTTTGCTCAAGGGATAAATTATACTGCTCGGGTATTTGCTCGTAATTTGCAATTTTATGAGAGGGTTTTTTAACCGTGTATGCATTTCTTGCAGATAGCATATTTAAAGGACGAAAATCTTTAAAATATGCAATATTTATTTCTTCATTTTTAATTTCCGGTAATTTTTTTATATTTATTGTGTTTTGTTCTGGTATTTGATTACCTATGTCAAGATAAAATTCATAAACAACTCCGGCATTTATTCTTTCATCACAATATGCGCAGTTAATGCCGTAGGATATGGCAGCCAGCAAAAGAATTACAAATAAATGATTTTTTTTGATTAAATCAGTCATTTTTAAGATAAATATTTGTTTTGAATACTTCCTCAAAAAGGGCTTTTTTCTTGTCAAATACCCTTTTAATTCCCCTGTTAAACATTATATTTATGCAAGGATTTAAAGTCAAAGCAGATTGGTTAAAATCATACGTCAGTATGATATTTTGGATATTTTGCAAGTGATTACTGTCAAGTGAATCCGCAAGTCTTAAAATAGAGGATATGACTTTTACCGTGTTTTTATCTTTTTCATCAAGTGTTTTAAATAATTTATGCTTGTATTCTTTTGGTTTAGGGCCTCTGTGATACCTTACACAAAGGGCAATTATTTTTGTTTCTTTGTCATTCAGATTATCTATTTTATTTTCGAGAATTAATCTTGCGCCTACTTTGTTGTGTGGCTTAAATAAGGATATACTTAAAAATGTACCTATGTCATGCAAAAGTGCGCTATTAGAAATTAATGTTTGTGCATTTTGAAAATTAAGGAGATGATTTTGTGGGAATATTCTTTTTAATTTGGAATATATTTCAAGACTTAATCTTTCAACTTGTTGAGCATGGTAAAAGTCATTTTTTGAGTTTAAATAGTTTCTTAAATATTCTTCGATTTTCATAGTTCAGCCTTTTTTAAGTAGCCATCAACGCTCCTTACAAAGCTTTCTTGTTCAAATCTGTCTTTTTGGATATAAAGTTGTGCACCTGCTTCTTTAAATAGTTTGCCCCATTTGGATTCAGGCATGGACGTAAGTACAATGATGGGAATATTTGCCCAAGAGCTTTCTTTCCTTATTTCTTTTACAAACTCAAGTCCGCTCATTTGAGGCATTTCGTTATCTGTTATAATTAAGTCAAATTTTTCTTTGTGCATTTTAATTAATGCATCAGGTGCATTTGTAGCTATTTGCACTCTGTAGCCGTAACTTTGCAGGATATTTTTTTGCAAAGTTCTTGTTGTAAGGGAATCGTCAACTACTAATATTTTATGCGAGTAATTCTCTTTCATTTTAATTGCTTTATTTGAAGCAATGATTTTTGTATTTATTTTTTTTGGCAGGGTTGAGCTGAAAATATCTCCTACATTTAAAATTAAGCATATTTCACCATTTGCAAGCGTTGTAATGCCTGAGATATTTTTAACTTTAAATAATGGCGCTTCAAGTTTTTTGTGCAGTACTTCCTGATCATAGACAAGTTTTTCAACGATTATTCCAACTGCTGAATTTTCTGATTTTACAATCATCAGCGTGTATTTATTTGCTTTGCGGGGTTTGTTTTCAAGTTCAAGAATTTGCGAAAGAGTAAAAACAGGTATTACATCATCATTATGCACATAGTAATTTTTTCCGTCACGTTCGAAAACATCTGTTGTGTCGATTCTGAGCACCGTTTTAATTGAAGATGTAGGTATGGCATAGAGTTGGTTTTGTTCGGACACTATAAATGTTTTAATTGTTGCCATGCTTGCAGGCAGTTCTATTGTTACCATTGTGCCTTTTTTAAATTCGCTGAAAATATCAACTCGACCATTTAATTGTGAAATTTTAGTATGAACAATATCAAGTCCTAAGCCTCTGCCTGATAATTCCGTTACAGAATCTCCTGTTGTGAAGCCGGGGTAAAAAACAAGGTTTACAAGGTGTTCTTCATCAATATTATCAAGTTCATCTTGAGTTAAAAGTCCTTTTTCCAATGCTTTTTGTTTAATTTTTTCAACATCCAAGCCTCTGCCATCATCGGTTACATTAATTATTATTTTATTTTCGTGGTGCTTTGCGCTTATTGTGATTTTACCTACAGGATTTTTGCCTTCCTCTTTTCTTTCTTGAGGTAATTCTATACCATGGTCGATTGAATTTCTTAAAATATGAATAAGCGGGATTTTTATTTCTTCAATGATTTTTTTATCTGCTGCAACATCTGCGCCCTCTGTTATAAATTCTATTTGTTTAGCTTTATCTTTTGCGATGTTATGTACCATGCGAGGAAAAAGGTGAAAAATTGTAGATAATGGCAATATGCGCATATTTTTAACCATACCTTCAATTTCTGTTGTTGCGGAATTTAATTTTGTATCATTTTCCTGCATTTGTTTAAAAAGGTCGGATGTTTCTTTTATTAAATTAACCATTTTTTCCGCATGATAATTTTGCAGCACCATAAGCTGTTTGTTAAAAGCTGAAATTGCCCTTGGGTCGGGAGAAACTCCTAAGTTTGAATTAGCAATATATTTTCTGTCGAAATATTTTATATAGTAGCCCATTTTATTAAAGCTTTTTTGCCATTCCAAAAGCTCGTTTTGTATATTTTTTGCAACACTTAAATGCTCGTTTGTTTTAATTCTTGTAATAATCAAATCCCCTATTTGATTAACAAGTTTATCTAATTTAAAAGAATCAATTCTAAGTGTTTTAATGTCACTTGTGTCGATTGTGCTAATCCAATCTTGGGTGTTTTTTTCTTCTTTGGGCAAGCTTTTTTTAGGTTTTGGCTTTGCAATATTGAGTTTTGACATTTGCTCAACAATGGTGATTTTCTGAAGTAAAAGTTCTATTTCAAACTTTCTTTCTTCAGGTTTAATGACTTCAGGTTCAAAAATTTTTCTTGTATTTTCGCAAACTTCTTTAATTGCCTCAAGGGTGTCGTTTTCAAGATTTTTTGAATTTGTTTCATATAAATTCAAAGTATTTAAAATTGTTTCAAATATTTTTTTAATTTCAAGGTTTTTTATTTTTGTCAAAACTTGAGCCAATAAACCTTTTATGTCAGGTAAGAATTCAAGATTTATTTCAAGTAGGCTTAATTTTTCATAAATTCTATCAATTAAATCCGCAATAATTTTTTTGTCTTCTTTTTTGTTTTCTTTTATTTTGCCTTCATCAGTGTTAAGCAAAAGTTCATTTGCAATATTAAAGTAATTTTGTGTATTTACTCCCTTTTCTTTGCAATAGTTTGTGAAAAATTCTTCTATAGCATCAATCTTAGAGTTTAACTCAAGAATCTCATTTTCGTTTATTGTTTCAGGTTTTATTGATGAGATAAATCTTCCTGTATGAGTTATTAGTTCTTCAAGGGGTTTTATATTGAGCTCCCTTATAAGCATGTTTAATTCCGCAAGAGGGGTTTTTATTATTTGTATTTCAGAAAAATTATTTTCTTGCCTTGCTGATGAAAAAATGTATATTATTTGAACAATAAGTTCTTCTATTTTGTTTAATCTGGAGAGCAGTTTTTTGACATCTTCACTGTAGATGTATGTTTGTTGAGTTTTTTTTATTTCACTTGCTCCACCTGATGATATTTTGTCAAGTTTTTCAATATAATCTTTTGTTTGGGATGTTTCATATTCTTTTTTTTGTTCAACGGTTTTATTGATTAAAAACTGTATATGCCCCAATGCTTCTGAAATAATATCGGTAATTTCGCTTGTAGTGTCAATTTTCCCGTCTTTTATAAGTCCAAGAACATCCTCAACCTTATGCGCAACACTTTGTATCCCGCTAAAGCCAAGCATTCTTGCCGAACCTTTTAGGGAATGAGCATCTCTTGCAAGTTGGATGATAATATCTTGATTTTTAGGGTCTTTTTCAAGCGCAAAAAGACTTTTATCCATGGATTGCAGAATTTCTCCGCCTTCCTGTTGGAATATATTTAATATTTCATCAAGTTCGTCATCTAAAAAATCCATATAAGACGCCCGTTATTCCTCGCTTATATTTGATTTAAAGTTTTTTGAAAGATTTTGTAAGCTTTCCAAGTTTTGAAAATTTTCTTCCGTAGATTTGTAGTTATTTTCAAGCATTGAATTTATATCACCTACTGCATTTTCTGTTGTCAGGGTATCAGTAGATATTTTTTTTGATGAACCTGTCATATCATTAATACCTTGTGATATTTCATTCATTAACAATATTAACTGTTCAATGTTTGAACCAATGTTATGTGCAAGTTCAATACCTGATTCAACTTCTTTTGTACCTTCTTCTGTTGCAAGTACTGTTGAATTTGCAGTTTGTTGAATATTTGTAATAAGAGATGTTATTTTTGTTGTTGCTTGTTTTGATTCATCGGCAAGTTTTCTGATTTCACCTGCTACAATTGCAAAACCCTTGCCGTGTTCACCGGCACGGGCTGCTTCAACTGCTGCATTTAGTGCAAGAAGGTTTGTTTGTTCCGCTATGTCTTCAACAAGCCCTATGGTTGAAGATATGGATTGTATAAAGTCTGACAGTTCAAGAATCAACTCTGCAATAGTTTGTATTTTGTGTCTTATTGTAAACATTTTTTCAATGTTTGCTTTGACTGCATCATACTCGGTGTTTGTGTAATTAAGGGAATCAATAGCCTTTTGTTTAGTATTTGTTATGAGTTCATTTAAATCAGAGCTTTGATTTTTTAAATTTTCGATTAACAATTTAATGTTTGAAAGTTTAGCAAAGGTAAGATTTATATTTTCTTTTTGCGCAGAAGTTGCACCCTCCATTTTTTTGGTGTTGTCCAGAGCATTTTCAAGCAGTTGATTAATAGTGTTTGCAGTATTTTTTCTGTATTGTTTTTTGGTAGCTTCAAAGATTACTACCGTTAAGCAAAACAGGAGAACTAAAACGCCTGCTGTTATTGCTCTTGACAGGTCTGTAAACTCTACAACACCAAACACAAAAACAAAAATAAGCAGAATAGTAATTAAATCCATTGTTTGCTTTTTGGACAAATAATCATTTATACCGTTCTTTTGTTTGATTTGTTTAGACATAAATCCCCTTTTTTTAAAAAATAATGTATAATTTTTATACGTTCAATTATATAAGATATTTAGGTATATGGCAAAAAAAGTACTCATAATAGATGATAGCAGAGAAGATGTAAATGCAGTTTTAAATATTTTTAGAGAGTCAGGCATAAATATTTTGTATAACAACGACGCTTTCAAGACACTTGATTTTATATATAAAGAAGCGCCTGATTTAATTATTTTAGACATATTAATGCCGGAATTGGGCGGTTATGAGCTTTGTCGCATGATAAAGTCTGATGATTGTGCAAAAGATATACCAATTGTTATGTATTCTAAATTGGATAAGAATATAGACAGATTTTGGGCGTATCGTTCGGGTGCAAATGCTTTTGTTAATAAAGCCGAAATGACTCAAGAGCTTTTAAATGTTTGCACTGAAACCATAAAGAATAACCCTGTTTCTCTTGAAACAAAAGGAAAACTCTTAAATTCAAAACAAAAAAACAATGTTGATGAGGAGTCAAAAATATTATCAAAAGTGGATTTGATAAAAGATTTTAATTTAATAAAAGAAGTTGACACAGATGGAGATATTCTTGCCGTAAAAATACTGGGCACTATTTATCGTTATTTTAAATATGATTGTGCGTTAATTTGCTTTGCTGATAATGTTGATAAAAATCAACTTTTTTGCGATATGGGACATTTCTTATTAAAGGATGCGGTTTTTGATGAAATTAAGAACAAAACTGCAATTGCAAATCCCGAAATAAATGTAATATTGCAAAAAGATAAGCGTGGTGAAATTTCAAGTATTGATGATTTTTGTGTCAAGTATGAGTATGAAATAAATATAGACTCAAAAACAATAGGTTGCTTATATTTGTATGCAAAAGAAAATCTAAATTCTCAAGAGTTAAAACAAGCGGGCGTAATAAAAGATTTAGTTGAACATATAATGCGGCTAAGATATTTTAAAATTTGCAGAAATGACCAAAATTCAAAAAATGCTAATCCTAAAAAATTATATACCCAGTTGGATTTTGACAGGATTTTAAGTTATGAATGCGGTTGGCACAAAAGGAATAATGCGCCTTTGTGTCTTGCTTTTATTGAAATAAAAACTCTTGAAAATATTGAAAATAAGTATGGTAACTATTATGCGGATTTATTGCTTGCAAAAATTTCAAATTTTCTAAGCGGTTGTTTATCTGACGGAGATTTTATATACAGAAATGAAGAAAATATATTTACAATACTAATGACGAATTCTAATAAAGACACTGCTTCTGAAAAATTGGGGTTTTTAATATCTCAAATAAAAGACCCAAAACGAGCATTTCTTGAAGAAGGTGAACAAATCATTCTAAAAACAGGGGCACTTATGTTAGATGAAACGTATAAAAATCATTATGAATATATAGATGCCCTCTATGATGTTCTTGATATGGCACGTCATTCAAAAAATGATATTATAATTAAATAGGCAAGGCGAGTTTTATGGAAAATCAAATTATAGAAGTGCAGCAAATTCAGGGTTTTATACCCGAGCAACCGGAGAAAATTTATACAATTTTTTCAATTGCTGATGATGTTTATGCAATTAATGCTGCAAACGTGCTTGAAATACTAAAATTTGTAGAACTTTCCCGTCCGGAAAGATTGCCTTCACATATAGCGGGACTTTTTGAGTATGACGGAAAGATAATAAATGTAGTTGATATTAAATCCGTATTAAATATAGAGCCTACCCCTTATGATCTTAATTCAATGATAGTTATTATCAAAACGGGCGAAGATATTTTTGCAATTATGGTAAACAAAGTTTTAGACGTAAAAAGGATTGACAGAGAAAATATACAGCCCGTACCTTATCGCACACAAAACGGCTTTATTGAATATATTTACGATTACAATGATATTCAATGTAATGTGTTAAATTTATCTTCGGTAAATAACTGGATTAAAAATCACCCCGATGATAGTCAAAGTTCAAACGGTTTTAATCTTATACCGAGTGATCCTCAGTCGCTTGCAATTTTGCAGGAAAGAAAATTTGAATATATTGAAAAAGCAAGTAAAAACCCTTATGCAATTATGAGCGACAAGGACGAGTTTGTTTCGTTTTTTGTCGGTGAAAACAGATATTGTATAAAAATGAACGATATAAAAGGGTTTTATAAATTACAAGAAACAAAAATGATAAAAGTTCCCTGCACACCTGATTTTATATTAGGACTGGTTAATATAAAAGGTGATTTTATTTGTGTAATTGATATAAAGAACTATTTTCATTCTCAAAATGTTCCATATAGCGGGTCGGGCACAATAATTGTTTTAAATTCCGATGAGTTTAAAATAGGTGTTCTTGCTGATGCCATAAGTGATAATATTCAAATAAAACCTGATGAAATTACATCCCTTAAAAAACAAGAAAACAAAAACGAGCTTATGCAATATGTAAAAGATGGTGAAATTTATCTTATAATCAACGTTCCCGAGATGCTTAATAATGATAAATTATTCATTAAGTAAAAAGTTTTTTGCTTCACTTACTCTTTTATTAAGCGCAATTAAAAGTCTTAAATTTGCATTTTGCAGTTTTGTGTATTTTTTTGCGTCTTGCTCGGAATTAATTTTTTTAAGATTGTCGAAATACCTGTTTGTGTAAGATGCGCATAAGAATAAAACATAGGGTAATGTGTAGTATTTCTCTATTATTTCATTGAGTTCCAATATAATTTTCCGCTCGTGTTTTTCAATATTTTTATTTACAGTTTTTCTTCTTGAAAATTCTTTAATAATTTCATTTTGCAAGTTTTCAAGGGGTGCTGTTTTCTCTTGCAGTTTAGTATATACTTTTATCATTTTTTGTTTTATCTTAATTATTTTAGATTGGTCATATTGTGGAATTTGACAAGGGATTTGTACTTTTTGTACTTTATCTGTTTCAAGCATAACTTGCTCTAATGCTAAGTTTTTAAATCCATTAATTTGCGCACCGCCTGTTGAAGAATTTATTAAATCTAAGTTTGGGTTATTTTTTGCAAATTCTTCAAAGTATTTTATGAAAATAGCGTAACATGCTTGTGTTGGGAGCATTTTCCCGTTTTGACCAATTACTGAATAAATTGTTGAATTTAGTCTTTTTATGTAATTTTTTGCAAAATAATCAGCATATTTGCCATCTAAATATTTTTTGGCAAGCAGTTTCTTTTTATACTGTTCGTAGTCTTTTGCTCTAATTTCATATTTATTTAATTCCGGATTAAAAACACACTCTAAATCTTCATAAACACTACCTTTTGCGTAACACTCACCGTTTTTAAAAGCTAAATCTTGCCCGCATAAAATAATTTTTTCAAATCCCATTATTTTTGCACTAGAAAGTACGCAATATGAAACAGTTCCCACTGTTTTATTTCCTGAAATATTAATTCCAAGGTTATCTGCAAGAAAATCATTTAAAAAATTATCTTTTGAAAAGAATAAAAATTTGTTTTTTACCTTTAAGTCCCATAAGTAGGAGTTAGAATATGGTTCAAATATTAAATTTATATCACTTAAGTCAATGTCATTTATTTGCGCACTTGTGTCAAGTGCCTCTACAACACATAAAAAATCGGGTTTAATATTGTTGCTTTCCAAAAGTTTCATTGCAGGACCCACTGCAAATAAAATAAAATTATCACGATATTTTTTTATTGTTTCAATATTGTCTTTAAGTGATGGACCTGCAGATGCAATTAGTGCACAAGAGCCTTTATATAAGTCTTTAAGTGAAGAAACAAGCGGTGTTTTTGTAATTTTTTCAAGGTTTTGAAGGGTGTTAAGTGTTGCAAGCGGTGCAATTTTATTAATTGTGTTTGTATTAGCTTGTTTTTCGCCTCTTTTACGTTCTATAAAGCCTGCAAGGGTGTAAATATCATTTTTGTATAAATTAAAATATGAGTTTAAAAAAGAAACCGTTATTTTTGTTTCTTTATCAGAAATAATATCAATAATCTTTAAAAGTTTTTCTTTGTTATTTGTAATAAAAACATTATTTTTAAGGAGATTTTCGCTAAATTCTAAAATTTCAAAAACAGCCCTTAAAAGTTCAGTATCGGGTTCATAAATAATTACTGTGCCTGAAGTTTTTGAAATAAATTCATCTGCCAAATATCCAAGCCCTAAGCCATAAATGACCCTTATAGCGTTTTTGTTGTCAAGTTCTTCAATTTTATCAACGACTTTTTGTGCCTCAAGTTTTGCGCCCTCAAGACTATGAAGCGGGATTGAATTATATAAAATATTGTATTCGCTGTTTTGGTTTTGAATTAATTCAAATGTTGATTTTATGTTATTTATTCTTAAAATTTCATCGGCAAGATTTTTATCATACCTTTTTATAGCTTCAAGATTTGCGTTTAATACTTTATTTTCCATAATTGTTATGTTAACATTAAGGGGGTATATATGGCAAACTTCAGAGAATTTAAAAAAATATTTTTCTTTGCAGTACTTTTTTGTTCTGTAGTGTTTTTTGCCCCAATAAATTATGCTATTGCGCAGGAAAATAAGGGCGATAACGAAAATTCTAAATATGCACAGATTTACGAAGATTTGCCTGAAGCTGATTTTAGTTATATTTTTGACCTCGATCCCTACCAAACAGAAGAATATCAAAAATATATGTATGCTCCCTATCCGTTATTTAGAACTGCAATAAGGTTTGTTTTTAAAAATACCGTAATAGAACCGGGGTATTATCTTTTAACGCCGAGAGAAAAAAACGGCAAATCTTACGTACTTTTTAAAACAAACGGCAAAGTAAAATATATAATTCCGGTTTATGAAAAAGAACTTGTCGAACCAATGTTTTATAAAAAATATGTTCCTGAGAGAAAATTAACTTGGTGGCAAAGCGTTTGTAAAAAAACCAGTAATACCATGGGCAGGCTTTTTTCAAAACAAACACAAAGAACACCCCCGCCAAAATCGTATATTGATGTAAATGAACTTGGCACAGATTACTGGCAAGTTGTACTTTATTATGGCACAACCAAATATAATATGATTTTTATGAGATAATAAATTTAATCCCTTAAGACAGAGGAAAAAAGATGAAAAAAACAGTTGCAATTTTAATGATTTTAACCATGCTAAACTCTAATGCTTGGGCATTTTCGTTTTTTAAAAAAGATAATAAAGAAAACAAAAATACCGTAAAATCATTTTTTATAAAAAAAGCCGGACAAGATAAGATTTGTGCTCAAAACGCAAGTGATATAAGAGAAATTAAAGAAGTTTTGAAACTTCTTACAAAATATTCAAATGAACATAACGTGGACAAAATTGTTACACTGTACGATAAAAGCTACAGAAGTTTTGACGGTTTTAATTATGACACTTTTATAAAAATGTTAAAAGAAACTTTTGATGCTTATGATGATATAACATATAAAAGTGACATACAGAGTATTCAATTATATGGAGATAAGGCTGTTGCAAATTTGGTAGATGTTACTACAGCTACGCTTGAGAGCAAAAATACGCAAGAAAAAGTTAAAAAAATTACAGACTCGGAATTAAATTCCGGCAGCCTTGAAGGTGAGTGTAATTATTCAATTTATCTTCAAAAAATTAATAACGAGTGGAAAATTATTGGCGATAATGTAATATCTGAAGTTACATCTGTTAAATATGGCAGTGCAAAAAACTATCCTATGGAGTTTTTAGCACCGCTTAGTGCAAAAAAAGATGAAGAGTACTGTCTTACATTAAAAATGCCGGTAAAAAAAGGAATAAAGGTTGTAGCTTCTTTAGGAAAGGAAGAAATTTTATATCCCAGTGCAGAACCTGAAGATATTTTTAGAAAATTACCCAAGGACGGTATATTAGAGCGTATTGTGCGTGCCAACAAAGACGGATACAACGAGTATGCCATGGCATCTGTTGGTATAACCGAAATAAATTTGGCTCAAGATTTAAGCATGATTCAATTTAAAATGACTGGTCTTGCATTTTTAATGCAAAGAGTGAATTTATACACGGATTTAAATCCGGTACGAGAGGAAAAGAAAGATAAAAAAGAAAATGTTGAAAATAAAGGATAAAAGAGCTTTTTTCTTTTATATAATTGCAACTTTTATGCTTTGGCAATTAGGTGCTACAATCCGTGATTTGTGTGTTGATACTTTTGCGCAAATTAGTACTCAGGGTAGTGCAATTTTATCCTTTGTTTACGCTAAAAATACAGGCGGTGCTTTTTCTTTGTTTGAGGGACATCCTTACTTGTTGGCACTTTTTGCAGTTCTTGTATTGGGTGCGCTTGTTACTTACGTTTATAAAAGAGTTATTTTTAACGACAAATTTAAAATTTTGGCGCTTGTTTTATTTAGTGCAGGGATTTTAGGAAATTTGTATGAAAGAATAACATTTGGTTATGTTGTTGATTATGTAAAGCTTAATTTTGTAAATTTTGCAGTCTTTAATGTCTTTGATGTTATGATTTGCGCTTCTGTTTTTATATTTATTCTTATGGTTTTGTACGAAGATATAATTTTAATTTGCAATAAAAATGGAAAAAATAAATCTTAATTCAGAATACAAAAATCAAAGGCTTGATGTTTTTTTATCTGCTTTTTTAAATTTAAGCAGAAAAGTTGTTGTACAAGCAATTGAAAACGGGCTCATTTTGGTTGAGGGAGTTCAAAAAAAATCCTCATATAAAATAAAAGGTGATGAGATTATTGAATATGACCCTGAAATATTTAAAGAAAAAGAAGTTGCAATTGAGCCTCAGGATATAAAGCTTGATATTAAATATGAAGATGATTATTTAATTGTTTTAAATAAGCCAAAAAATATGCTAACTCATCCAAGCGCTTATGAAACAAAAAATACTTTAGTTAATGCGCTTTTATACCATTGTGGAGATAATCTTTCAAATAAAAACGAGCCCTTTAGACGTGGTATTGTGCACAGGCTGGATAAAAACACAGCAGGTCTTATGCTTGCAGCAAAAACTGATGAGGCTGCAGGGTCTTTGCAAGAACAAATAAGAACAAAAAGCGCTATAAGGAAATATTTGGCAATTGCCCTTGGGGATTTTGAGCAA
>CALUXZ010000010.1 GCA_944324875.1 Candidatus Gastranaerophilales bacterium
TCATAAGACATGCTTGCACTTGGCAATAAGCCTAAAGAGCCTGAAATCATTGAGGCTTCATCAGATAAAATATCGCCAAAAATATTTCCCGTAACTATTGTGTCAAACTGTAGAGGATTTGCAATTAGCTGCATTGCAGCATTATCAACATACATGTGCATTAATTCTACATCAGGATATTTCTTTGAAACATCAATCATAATCTCACGCCACAATCTTGAAACGTCAAGTACATTTGCTTTATCAACCGAACAAAGTTTTTTGTTGCGGCTCTGCGCTGTTTTAAAAGCAACATGCGCTATGCGCTCAATTTCATTTTCACTATAAATCATATTATTATAGCCATAACGAACGCCATTGCCGTTTTCATCCACCCTAACTTCAATGCCCTTAGGTGTACCAAAATATACATCACCCGTCAACTCTCTTACAATAACAATATCGGTACCTTTTATAACCTCAGGCTTTAGAGCAGATGAGGAAATAAGCTCATCAAAAATAACAACTGGTCTTAAATTTGCAAAAAGATTTAACTCTTTTCTTATACCCAAAAGCGCACGCTCAGGACGAACTTCAGGTGGTAATGTATCATACTTCCAATCACCAACTGCACCTAACAAAACAGCATCGCTATTTTTTGCAATTTCAATCGTTTCATCAGGCAGCGGTTTTGAATATTTTTCATAAGCACAACCACCAATCAGTGCTTCTTGAAATTCAAATTTAGTACCAAAAATTTCGCCTGTCGCTCTTATAACATTTACTGCTTGCACCACTATCTCAGGTCCTATGCCATCCCCTGCCAGTACTGCTATTTTATACATATTACTTAACTCCCATTTTTTGCTTTGTGTAGTTTACAAGCCCGCCTGCTTTAACAAGTTCTTGAATTTCTTTCGGATATGGCGCAAAAGTATATTCTTTACCTGTTGTTAAATTTTTTACAATTCCATTATCTATATCAAGTTCAAGTTTATCACCCTTTTTTGTTTCATCAGGCAATTTGCTGTTTTCTATAATTACAAGCCCAATGTTTATTGCGTTTCTATAAAAAATCCTTGCAAAGCTTTTTGCAATTACAGCACTTACTTTTGATGTTTTAATCGCCAATGGAGCATGCTCACGAGAAGATCCACAACCAAAATTTTCACCTGCAACAATGAAATCGCCCTCTTGTACATCCTGCGCAAAATTAATATCAATATCTTCCATGCAATGTGTCGCAAGCTCTTGTGCCGATTGAGTATTCAAGTATCTTGCAGGAATGATAACATCTGTATCAACATCATCTCCGTATACAAAAGTATGACCTGTCATTAAATTTCTCATCCATTTACCCCATTTACAAATTTTCAACTTATATTTAATATAATATCAAAGAAATTTGTTAATAACAAATTGTGATAGACACTAACGGAAGTATTAAAAAAGGAGAAAACAATGCAAGAATCTATCGTTGAAGCAGCAGGAAAAATCTGGAACTACTTAAATGAAAACGGCGAAGTTACAACTAAAAAACTTCAAAGAGACTTAGACCTTAATGACAATTTCATCAACATGGGTCTTGGCTGGTTATCACGTGAAGACAAAGTTAACTACTCTAAAAAAGGTTCTTACACAAAAGTTAGCTTAAGATAAGTAGTTTTTGGTTAAAGAATTTAAAGTTGCCCTTGCTCAAATATTGACAAGGGCAACTTTTTTTACGACAATGAAATTTGTTCATGTTAAAATTATGACATTAGACTACATTAATAAAGGAATAATAAAATGGCAGTACCAAAGAAAAGAACAGGAAAAGCAAAACAAGCATCAAGAAGAGCAAACTGGAAGGGTGAAGTTCCTACTACAACAACTTGTCCAAACTGCAAAGAAACAGTTTTAGCTCACACTGTATGCTCAAATTGCGGCTATTACAAAAATGATTTTGCAAGCTTAAAAAATAAAAAAGCTCAAGAAGAAGTTAAAGAAGAAAAACCTAAAAAAACAAGAGCTAAAAAAGCAAAAGCAGAACCTAAAGTTGAAGAAGTAAAAGAAGAAACTAAAACAGAAGAAACAAAAGAAGAAGCTAAAGAAACTGTTGAAGAAAAAACTGAAGAATAGCAATATATAATCAGGGGAAATTAGTATGACGAGAATAGCAATAGATGCAATGGGGGGAGACCATGCTCCAAGGGAGATAGTAAAAGGCGCTGTATGGGCAGCACTTGATTACAATGTCCCAATAGAGCTTGTCGGAAAAGAAGATGCAATAAAAGCAGAGCTGGAAAACATTGCACGCTATGGTATAAGATCAAACCGTGGAGGCTATTTTCGTCAAAACATAAAAGTTGATTTGTCAAAACTCGACATAAAAATTACCCATGCCGAAGAAATTATTGAAATGGGTGAAGCCCCTGGGCAAGCTATTCGTAAAAAAAGAAAATCTTCAATCGTGCTAGCAGTTGATGCAGTAGCAAAAGGTAGCTCGGATGCAGTTGTTGCAGCAGGGTCAACAGGAGCTGCAATGGCAAGCTCGCTTTTTGGACTTGGCAGATTGCCGGGTATTGAACGCCCTGCAATTGCTGTAATGCTACCCGCAATGAAAAAACCATTTTTGCTATTGGATGCCGGAGCGAACAGTTCTTGTACTCCCGAAATGCTTTATCAGTTTGCGGTTATGGGTACAACTTTTGTTAAAAACGTCTATGGCAGAAAAGAAGCAAAAGTTGGCGTGCTAAACATAGGTGAAGAAGCAGGCAAGGGTAACGAACTTGTTCAAAATACATACAAAATGCTTGAAGAAAACCAAAACGGTCTAAACTTTATTGGCAACATTGAAGGTAAAGAAATGTTTCAGGGCAGTTGCGATGTTATTATTTGTGACGGCTTTGTCGGTAATGTGGCGCTAAAAATAATAGAAGGTTCATCTTCTATGCTGTTTAAAATGATTCAGCAAGAGTTTAACACTGATATTATTTCAAAAATAATAGGTCTTTTGGCAAAACCTTTTATGAAACGAATTTATAAAAGAATCAACTACGAAGAATTCGGCGGCGCGCTGCTTTTAGGTATTAAAGGAATTACGGTTATTGCCCATGGCAGAAGTACGGCTTATGCTATAAGAAACGCCGTAAGAGTTGCAAAAGAAGCAGTAGAGTCAGGCGTTAACAAAAAAATTATGGAAATATATCAATAAAATCCATTTAGTGAGGAGAGAAAATGAGTAATACACCTGTAAGGATAGTGTCTTTAGGTAAAGCAGTACCAAAAACCGTTATTACAAATGATGATTTAACAAAAATTTTAGACACATCTGACGAATGGATTACAACAAGGACAGGAATAAAACAACGCCATATATCTTCAGGTGATGAAAACTCACTTACAATAGGCATAGAGGCAGCTAAAGAGGCGTTAAGCAAGGCAAATTTAAAAGGCGAAGACATTGACCTTATAATAGCTGCAACCTCAAACCCTTTTAATATTTACCCTTCTACAGGTTGTGCAATATCAGAAGCAATTGAGACAAAAATGGGAACAGTTGCTTTTGATATAACTGCAGCTTGTACAGGCATGATTTATGCTATGGAAATAGCACGTTCAATGATTTCATCAGGCAAATATAACAGAGCCTTGCTTGTTGCAACAGATACTGTTTCAAAGTTTGTAAACTGGGAAGACAGAAGCAGCTGCGTGCTTTTTGGCGATGGAGCAAGTGCTATGATTCTTGAAAAATCACCTGATGGCATAGATGATATTATCGCAATCGATATAAATGCTGACGGTAAACAGGGTAAACACATCACAATGCACCTAAATGGTACAAACTGCCCGCTGGTTGAACCTGCAACTCCAGCGAATGAAAGAGTTTTAATGAACGGCAGAGAAGTGTATAAGTTTGTTGTAACCACAATGCCGGATTCTGTTAATAACTGCATTGAAAACTGCGGCTTAAAACCTGAAGACATTGATTATCTTGTACCACATCAGGCAAATTTAAGAATAATCGATGCACTTCAGCAAAGACTTAATTACACTGATGAAAAAGTAATAACAAATATTGATAAATACGGCAACACGTCTGCTGCATCCGTCGGAATTGCCCTAAGTGAAGCAATTGAGGAAGGTAAAGTTAAAACACCGTCGACCGCTATACTTTGCGCATTCGGTGCAGGTATGACTTGGGGCAGCGTGATTGTCAGACTAAGAGAAGGGATATACTAATGAAAAATATTGCTTTTATTTTCCCCGGGCAAGGTTCACAAGCAACCGGCATGGGTCTTGATTTATATAACAATTTTGAAAGCGCAAAAAATGTTTATCAAACGGCTGATAAAATTTTAAACAAAAGTATTTCAAAGATTTGTTTTGAAGGTCCTGATGAAACGCTAAAGCAAACAATAAATGCCCAAAGTGCAATTCTTGCAACCTCAATTGCAGCACTTGAAGCACTTAAAGAAGCTTCAAAAGGTGAAATAAAAGCAAAAATGGCTGCAGGACATTCCCTTGGCGAATACGGTGCAATGTATGCTGCAAATGTTATGGATTTAGAAACAACATTTATGGCAATTCAAAAAAGAGCAGATTTAATGGATGAAGCTACAAAACTAAAAACCGGCGCAATGAGTGCAGTTTTGGGTCTTGATACCGAAAAAATTAAAGAATGTTTGCAAGAGGTGCAAAGCCTTGGTGTAGCGCAAATTGCAAACTATAATGACCCGACACAAACCGTTATTACAGGTGAAACACAAGCCATAGAAAAAGCAAACGAACTAATAAAAGAATCAGGCGCAAAAAGAGTTGTGCCCCTTGCAGTTTCAGGCGGTTTTCATAGTGCGCTTATGCAAAGTGCAACAGAAGGCTTTAGCACATTTGTTAGAGATTTAAATTTAAACAATGCAACAATACCTGTTATAACAAATGTGGACGCTAAAATTACAACAGATAAGGAAGATTTTAGAATAAAAATGCCAAAACAAATCTCATCCAGCGTTTATTGGGTTCAAACAATTCAATTAATGTTAAATGAAGGCATTGATACTTTTATTGAACTTGGTAACGGAAAAGTCCTTGCAGGTTTAAATAGAAAAATTTGTCCACCAGAGGTAAAAACATATAACGTATATGATTCACAATCATTGAATGACACATTAAATGGCATTTTGAGCTTAGTATAGGAGAAATATATGGAAGATAAAAAAGTAGCACTTGTAACAGGCGGCTCAAGAGGTATAGGCAAGGCTTGCGCTATAGAATTGGCTAAAGCAGGTTGTGATGTAATTATAAATTATGCAGGAAATGAAGAAGCAGCAAATAAAACTGTTGAAGAATTAAAAGCACTTGGTTCAAATGCTAAAGCAATGAAGTTTGATGTATCAAATCAGGAACTTGTTGAAAATGCAATAAAAGAAATTATGGATGGGTATAAAAGAATTGATATTCTTGTAAATAACGCAGGTATAACACGTGATGGCTTATTTATGAGAATGAATGCTCAAAACTGGCTTGATGTTATTAACACAAACTTAAACAGCGCATATTATGTTTCAAATCCTGTTGCAAAAATTATGATAAAACAACGCTCTGGCGCAATTGTTAATATGGCAAGCATTTCAGGCATTTATGGTAATGCCGGTCAGGCAAATTATTCAACCGCAAAAGCCGGCTTAATAGGCATGACAAAAGCGCTTGCAAAAGAACTTGCATCAAGAAATATAAGGGTTAACGCAGTAGCCCCCGGCTTTATTCAAACGGATATGACAAAAGATTTACCTCAGGAACAAATTGTTGAGAGGATACCTCTTAAAAGATTAGGCGAACCTGAAGACATTGCAAAAACTGTTAAATTCTTAGCACTTGATACAACATATATTACAGGGCAAGTTATAGGAGTGGATGGCGGTCTTGTTATCTAAAATTAAAAAAATATTTACCATAATAAGCGTAGCAGTTTTTATACTAAACGGCTGCGCTTTTGCATTTGATAGCGGGTTTAGTGATGATTTTTTTAATATACTCAAAAAAAGTCAGAAAAAAGAACAAACACCCCAAATGCTTGCAGCAAAAGAAGAACTTAAAAAAAGAAAAATTCCTGCAAGCGTGGACTCTTTTATAAAGTATGTGAAAAAGAATAACATCGAGGTTTTGCAAATTTTTGTTGATGCAGGGTTTGATGTAAATACGGACTTTTACACAGATTACCCTATTTACTATGCAACAAGACACAAAAGATATGAAGCAGCAAAATTTCTACTTGAAAATGGTGCAAATCCAAACCTTGGCTTCAACCCACCGCTAATTGAGGCAATAAAAAAGAAAAATCCGCAAATTGCACATCTTTTAATTGAACATGGTGCAAAAGTAAATGTTGACGATTTTATGAGTGGAAATACCATTTTATATACAGCGCTAAAGCTTAAACAGTACGAAATAGCACGTGATTTAATTGAACATGGCGCAAGAATTGACACTCGTTCAAAATACATCATAGAAAGAAAAAATCTCTATGATGTATTAAAAATAGATAAAAACAGTTTCTAAAATTGTTTTAAAAATCTTTCGTCATTATTAAAGAAAAGTCTTATGTCATCTATGGCATATTTAAGCATAGCAAGTCTTTCAACCCCCATGCCAAAAGCAAAACCGCTGTATATTTCAGGATCAATCCCAACACCTCTTAAAACATTAGGGTCAACCATGCCTGAACCTAAAATCTCTAGCCAACCAGAACCTGAACATGTCGGGCAGCCCTTACCTTGGCAAACTATACATTGCACATCGATTTCAGCAGACGGCTCTGTAAAAGGGAAAAAGCTGTTGCGAAATCTCGTTGGACGGGCTGAACCAAAATAAAGCCTTATAAATTCGTTCAAAACACCTTTTAAATGTGCAAAAGTAACACCTTTATCAACATATAAACCTTCAACTTGATGAAAAAGGTTGTTTTTTCTTGCACTGACAGATTCATTTCTATACACTCGTCCGGGAGAAACAATTTTAATCGGCGGACGTGAATTTTCCATTTGCCTGATTTGTGCGTTTGATGTATGACTTCTCAACACTATATTATCAGCTGCATAAGAATAATATGTATCCTGAACATCACGTGCGGGGTGCTCTTTTGGAACATTTAACAAATCAAAATTATATTTTTCAAGCTCAACTTCAGGAGAAAATTTATTTTCAATAAGCGAAAAACCTAAATGCTCAAAAATCTCTACAATTTCATTAACTGTTTCACTTAGAGGGTGAACCTTGCCAAATGGAATATATGTTGAATCAAGCGTTACATCAATTTTTTCACTTGCCAATTTTGCATTTAGTTCTTGTTTGTAAAACTCGTCATGCTTTTGACTAATTTTTTCCTCAATTGTTTTTGAAATCTCATTTGTAAGTGCACCTATTTTTGGGCGCAATTGAGGGTCTATATCTTTTAATCCTTTTTTTAAATTGTTAAGTTCAGACGAACGAGATAAGTATTTATTTTTAACTTCTTCCAATTCCTTAGTGTTTTGAGCTTTTTCGATATCTGATATTGCAGTTTCTTTAATTTTTAAAATTTGTTCTTCCATAGTGTATCTCCCGCAAATATAATACCAGAAACAAAGTTTGTGGTAAAATTTTTATATAAAAATGAGGAGTTCATGCATTTAGTATTTTACATAACGCTTTTTTTATTTATATTTGGGCAAGGGTTATATTTTAATAATATAGACAATGATTTCTTTGCACGCTTAATTGTAGGCAAGACTTACTTTCAAACAGCAAGTCTTTTAAATTGGGATTTTTTATCCTACACACCTACACACAGATTTATAGACCACGAGTGGGGTTCTAGTCTTGTTTTTTATTTTTTGCAATCAAATTTTGGCGATGCAGGACTTTTGATATTTAAAGCCATAATTTATTTTGCAACATTTTTCCTTCTAACAAAAATAATTATTTTACATAACAAAAATATAAAATTACACTTTTTGCCATTTTTATTTGCAATAAATGCTATAGCAAATTTATTTTTCTCAACCGTAAGATGTCAAAGTTTCACTTTTTTCTTTTTTGCCCTATGGCTTTATGTATTAGAAAGAGTAAGATTGGAAAATAACACACGACTACTCTGGATATTGCCTGCAACAATGCTGATTTGGGGCAATATGCACGGTGGTTGTGCAGCAGGTTTTGGACTTTTAGGATTATACATTGTTGGAGAGTTTTTAAACAAAAAGCCTGTTAAAAAATATATTTTAACCCTAATTTTAAGCTTAAGTATGCTCTTTATAAACCCGTATGGAATTGAATATTTAAAATTTCTATTTGGTGCACTAACCCTTAAAAGGGAACTTATAACCGAATGGCAACCTTTATACAGCACACTTGGGTTAAAAAGTTGCGTTAAATTTATTATCTACCTTGCAATATTTATAATCTTGTTTATTGTTTATTTACTTAAATTTAAGCCTGATTTCAAAAAAACGGACAAAACAAAAATACTAGTTATTTTTATTACTCTGCTTACGGCAATTAAGTCCATAAGGTTACAACCGTTTTTTATATTTAGCACGTTAGCTTTTTGTTATAATGATTTTTACAAAATTTTTACTAAAAAGCTGCCCGATAAAATAGACAACATTAAAGAACTGATTTTAATGGGTATTATCATAATTTTTGCCCTCGGTGCCGTTTATATGAAAAAAATGATTTGTATGGCTTGGGACTATCCTGCGCTTGAAGTTGAATTTCTAAAAGCAAATAAAATAAAGGGGAATATTTTATGCGAATTTCACGATGGCAGCTATGTTGCATACAAATTGTATCCTGACAATTTTATTTTCATGGATGGAAAATATGAGGAAGTTTATCCTAATAATTTAATTTATGTACTAAAGGATATAAATTTGGTAAAAAACGGGTGGGAAAAACACCTTGAAACTTATCCCACAGATATTATCATAATAAACAAAAAGTATAAAATTTTTGAAAACCTTAAAGCTAATAAAAAATTTATACTGACAATGCAAAGTCCTACTTATGCGCTTTTCTTAAGAAAAGAACTTGTGCGCAAAGATTTTAAAGCACCAAGTGCAAAGGGTAGATACTACATTGACACAAAATTCGACACAAATATTGACTGGAGCGTAAAATGAATACAAAAAAAATCATTATAACCGTGTTTTTGATTATACTTTTACAAGGAAGTGCATTCGCTCAAAAAACTACTGTTGAAAAATTTCAACGTGGAGCAGATATTTATTTTAAAATAACAGACAGACTGGAATTAAATTTTACACAACAAAGAAAAGCTTTCGGTATAAAAATGGAAGAAATGGTTAAACTTGCACCATTAATGAATGAAATTTCAACAAATGAGGTCAGGTTAAACGAGCTTTTGGCAGACAATAAAAAAGACAACTCTGAAGAAATAAAAAAATTAAATGATAAAATACAACTACAAAAAGCAATTGCAAGCCAGAAGAAAAGATACTATATATCACGCTACAGAGGAATTTTAACCGAAGAACAAAATCATAAACTTGATGAGTTAATTTTTGATATAGCAAACGGATATTTAAAATTATAATTAAAAAGGCCGCCAATTGGCGGCCTTTATTTTTTAAGACATATTTTATTTTGCAGCTTTAGCTGTTTGAACAAGAACTTCAAAAGCTTCCGGATCATTTACAGCAAGCTCAGCTAACATTTTTCTGTTAACTTGGATGTTTGCCTTTTTAAGCAAATTCATAAATTTTGAATAGCTTAAGTCCATTGCACGAACTGCCGCATTTATACGAACAATCCAGAGAGAGCGCATACTTCTTTTTAGAACTCGTCTGTCCCTGTATTGATATTTTAAAGCTTTCATTACAGCGCAATTTGCGACTTTGAAAATTCTTGAACGAGCACCAATAAAGCCCTTTGCAAGTTTTAATATTTTTTTATGTCTTTTTCTAAGAACGTTTCCGCGTTTAACTCTCATATTTCACCTTCCTTATCTTGAGTATCTCATATAGGGTAACTCTTTTGAAATTAAAGCAATATTACCTTCAAAAACTTCTACCATTCCTGATAAACGTTTTTTTCTGGACATGCTCTTGTGTGCAAGAAGGTGACCTTTTCCTGCTTGACGTCTTAAAATTTTGCCCGTAGCCGTAACTTTATATCTTTTTGCGGCAGAGCGGTGTGTTTTCATTTTAGGCATTTTTTACTCCATTTCTTTATAATGTGTAACAAATTCTTTTGTGCTATACCTAAGAGCACTTCAAGATAGAGTAATTTTAAATCAAAAATATTTTTTTTGCAAATAAAAACCGCCCTACATTATTGTCGGGCGGTTTTTGTAAATAAAACTTAATATTAGTTGCTGTCGCTTTGGTACATTGTTCTTTGTGCAGTACCACCGAAAGGTTGTACACTAACATCAGTAACCATAATAGCAAAGAAATCCGTAACTCTTGACTCATCAGCTGTCGGATAGTCATTTGTAATAGCATCACGTTCTGTTGCAGAAGTAGGACCTCTATCACCGTTAACATCAACTGCAATTACACAAGGGGTGGTAGAAGTACAATTGCTAACCCCTGTAGGAATTTCGTATCTGAAACCGTCTGCAGTATAAAATGCAGTGTTACTACCTGCAGTAACGTTACTTCTCATAACATTCATTCTTTTTGTTAAGTATTCTAACATTTCTGTTTCATTTGAAATATCAGAAGGCGATTCATTATCAATTGCCATATTCATTGTAACCGCTTGGTTAAGTACAGAAACTGCCTTTCTAAAACCTGTTTTAAACTCTTGTTGGTTGGTTCTTACGATAACACCGGGGATAGTCATTGCAGCGACAACGCCAATGATAGCCAGTGTAATCAAAACTTCCGCAAGGGTAAATGCCGAACTTTTTTTCATTTTTGCTAAACCTTTCTATTTATACTTTTTCTATCCTTACTCTTACTTATTTTCCATTATTGTATTACATTTTTTAAATTAAGTCTACTACTTAATAAAACATTGCCCCAAAAGTATGATAAGATAACAAAGTAATTATAATTTAAGAGGTGAAGATGGACAACTTTGAATTCAGATGCCCGACAAAAATTATCTTTGGAGCAGGCAGCATAGAAAAAATTAAAAATGAAATACCGCATGACAAAAAAATATTAATCACTTATGGCGGTGGCTCGATTAGAAAAAACGGAGTATTAAAACAAGTTAAAGAAGCTCTTAATGGTTTTAATTATAGCGAATTTGGCGGAATAGAACCAAACCCTAAATTTGAAACCCTCATGGATGCAGTTACTATGGTAAAAGAAGGCGGGTATGATTTTCTTCTTGCAGTTGGCGGGGGCTCCGTGCTTGATGGCACAAAATTTATTGCTGCTGCATCAAAATTTGAAGGCGACCCTTGGGATATACTTGCAAAAGGAGCACAAATTAATGATGCGCTTGAATTAGCAGATGTAATAACACTTCCCGCTACAGGCTCGGAAATGAACTGTGGTGCAGTAATTTCAAGAATATCAACAAAAGAAAAATTTGCATTTATGTCTGAAAAAGTATATCCTAAATTTTCAATAATCGATCCTCAAACAACATTCTCTTTACCTGAAAAACAAACTGTAAACGGTATTGTTGATACTTTTACCCATGTTATGGAGCAATACGCAACTTATGATGTTGATACACCCTTACAAGACCAATGGGCACTTGGAATAATTAAAACATTACTTGAAGAAGGTCCAAAGGTTCTAAAAGACCCACAAAACTATAACGCTAGAGCAAATATTTTCTGGTGTGCAACTTGCGGTTTGAACTACTGGATAAGCCTTGGTGCTGTTCAAGACTGGTCAACACACATGATAGGGCATGAATTAACTGCTCTTTACGGGCTCGATCACGGTGAAACACTTGCCATAATATTGCCAAGCTTATGGCGTATAATGAAGAAAGATAAAATGGATAAACTTGCAAAAATGGCAATTGAAGTCTATGGAGCAAATGAATTTTTACCAAAAAGCCTGCTTGCAGATATTACCATAAAGAAAACAGAAAAGTTTTTCCATAAAATAGGCAGAAAAACAAAATTAAAAGAATACAACATAAACCCAAAAGAGGCAGCGGTTGAAATTAAAAAACGTTTCAATCAAAGAGGAACAATTCTTGGAGAAAGAGGAAATATAACTCCTGATGTTGCTTATGAAATAGTTGTAAATGCTTAATATTTGATAGCAAGAAAATCAAAAAGTTTAATAAAGCCTTCCAGAAGCTCATGGGGGGCTTTATTTTCATCTATTTCAATTGTTATAGTTGGTATATTTCTTTCAACCCCACAATAAGTACCAAAACTCCCCGGGGTAGGATAACCTATATCAGATTCAACAGGATAGCCTAAAATTTGCGAGATTTTCTCTGCGAGCTTTTGAGCGGGCCCGTCATAATTTATTATTTTATAAGGAGCATGTATTGTTATTATTGCATCAAAATTATTTTTTTCTATTAAATCAACAAGGAATTGTGTTTCATACTCGGATGCAGGTATATCGCCACCGAAATAATCATCACGCTTACTTTTTTGCCAGTTCTTTGTCGGAAAATTTCTGTTTAAATCAACTCCGTTTTTGTTTGTACGTAAATTATTTTCATTAAGCCTTGGTATAAAATAGAAGGAATTTTTTATATTATTTTTTTGCATTTTTAAATATTCATTTATAAAATATTCACCCTGAGGCTCATCACCATGAAAAACTCCGACTATAAGAATCTTCTTTAAGCCGGAGTTATTTAAGATTTTTAATTCAATACTCAATATGCTACCCTAGTTTATACGTTGAAACATATAACCAATACCACGAGCGGTAAGGATAAGCTCAGGATTGGCAGGGTCAGCCTCAAGTTTTGAGCGCAAACGTGAAATATGAACATCAACAACACGTGTATCAATTCTATGATCCGGAGGATAAGCCCATACATGTTGCAAAATTTCATTTCTTGAATATGCTTGTCCAGAGTTGTTGACAAGTAATTCAAGTAAAGAAAATTCCATGCCGGTTAATCTTATTCTTTCATTTTTGCGATAAACCTGACGACGAGCAGTATCAATTTTTATTTGACCGGTTGTTATAACATTTTTAGCTGTTTTTCCTGCAGGTGCAGCAATTTCTTTTGTCGTAGTTCTTCTTAACACTGCCTTAACACGTGCTTCTAACTCTTTTGGACTAAAGGGTTTAATAACATAATCATCAGCACCGAGTTCAAGACCGGTAATTCTTTCCGAGACATCACCTAAAGCAGTTAAAATTATAATAGGCACATCGGATGTACGTCTGATTTCACGGGTTACACCATAACCATCCATTTTTGGCATCATTACATCAAGTATAACTAAATCAGGAGCAGTTTTATTATAAACTTCAACTGCTTCTTCTCCGTCTTCTGCCGTTACGACATCGTATCCCACCATTTTAAGACGAGTTTCCAAAATTCTTCTGATACTGGCCTCATCATCTACAACCAGAATTCTTTGTTTTGAGTCACCGCTTTCGTTTTGGATTTCTTCGGTCATTTTGTCTTTATCCTTTTCTTCCTTATTAGCTTAAACTTAAAATCATTATATTACAAAATATTTATTTTCTTAAACATATATTAACATATAAAATTTTATTTTAAAAGAAAAATATTTAAAATTAAAAATGCCGACCTTTAAAAGTCGGCATTAATTGGTTAAGATTAAAGTTTAGGAAGTTAAGATAGTTTTATTGCATCATTTTGAATATTTTGATCTTCTTGTTCGCTTACTGCTTGATATTCAGCCTCTATTGCTTTTATTTGAGTTTCCAAAGTAAGCTTTTCTTGTTCTAAATCTTGTTCTTCGCGATTCAACATTTGAGCATATTGATCTGCATAAGCCTTTAATTCTTCTTGATAAATGTCATTAAATACCAAAAACGGTTGAATTTGACCATTTTGCATATAACTTGTCATTGAATTGGGGTCAAGGGCGTATTGATATTGTCCGCCGGTTGCCTGATTAATGGCTTGCATTTGTTGAAGGTAGGCGTTGGTTTTGATTTGAGCAGATTGATAAGCAATATTTGAAGATTGCCCCAAGAAATTCAATTGGGTGCCAAACATTGAAGAAGGACCTGAAGTTGCCTCTTGATAAGTAATTTTACCGTCAGCAACAGATGCTGCCAACTCCTGCATATCCATAATTTTTTGGCTGATTTGAATAAGCCTGTTTTGATAAGCGCTAAGTCTTTGCTTTAACTGCATTTTTCTTAGCGATAAAAACGCCCAAGTCATTGCGCTTCCTCCTAACCTTTAACCTTTAATCTTTAACCTTAACTTAACCTTTTTAGTAATATCTAAAACTAACCTTACTCTTTAATAAAGTATTTTTATTCCAATTAATTGCCAAATAAAATAAAATTGTTTAACAAAACTTAACATATTAAATTAATACTTAGCACAAATTCTTGATTCATGGGCATAATACTCTATTTCATCATTCAATGGTAAAAGAGGAATTTTGCAATTGTATTTTGTATTTAGCGCAAGCTCAATTAAATAATCGCAAAAATGAGGATTTTTAGGCAAAATAGGCCCATGTAAATACGTTCCAAAAACATTATTGAACCTTGCCCCCTCTGTTTTATCAATACCGTTATTTCCATGTCCTATTTTAATTTTAAACAATGGCTCAACTTTTTCTCCAAGATATGTTAACCCGCTATGGTTTTCAAAACCTACAATTGTTCTGACGGGCAAAAAATCGCAAATTGCCGTAACATTGCCAATAAAACGGGAGTCACCCGCTTTGGTATGAACATCCAAAATTGATATACCTCTTAACTTTTGTCCGTCCGAGGTTAGATAATATTTTCCAAAAAGTTGGTAAGAGCCACATATAACAAGCATAGGTTTTCCCATCTGCGCTGCCTTCATTAACTCAACGCCATTTTTTATTAACTCGTTTGCAGCTAATATTTGTTGGTTGTCCTGCCCACCACCTGCAAAAAACAAATCGTAATCATCGGCATTAACTGTCATGCCTGCAGTGATTTTTACAATTTCTATTTCTATATCACGCCATTTAGCTCGTTTTTCAATAGTTAAAATGTTGCCCATATCCCCGTAAATATTAAGTAAATCGGGATACAGATGTGCAACTTTTAGTTTAAGAGGAGTTTTTTGCATTTTTCAACTACCTCAACGGGGGTAAGCTTTTCAACCTCACCCGTTTTTCTTTCTTTAAATTCAACAAGACCTTCTTTAATTGTTTTGCCCACCGTAATCCTGTATGGAAAACCAATCAGCTCGGAATCTTTAAACTTAACTCCAGCTCTATCTGCTCTATCATCAAGCACAACTTCAACACCGACACTCAAAAGTTCGTTATAAATTTTTAGTGCAACTTCCATTTGCTCGCTATCATCTGCATTTACAGGCACAATGTCAACATGATATGGCGCAATTTCTTTAGGCCAAACTATTCCATATTCATCATGGTATCTTTCAATTGCAGCAGCAGCAGTACGAGTAACACCAATGCCGTAACAACCCATAATAAAAGGTTTTTCTTCACCGTTTTCATCTGTGTAAGTTGCGCCCAACGGTTTTGAATATTTTGTGCCGAGTTGGAAAATATTGCCCACTTCAATCCCTCGTGTAACCCTTAAAGGCTTTTTGCAAATCGGACAAAGCTCACCTTCTTTTACTAAAGATACGTCAACGAACTCTGGCGTCTTATCAAAATTACAACCCACATAGTGCCTGTGAGGCTCATTTGCGCCTATTACAAAGTTTTTCATACCTTGTGCTGACTTATCAAAAATTACTTTAACTTTATTTGTATCGACATTTAAATAACTCAAATAACCAACTTCGCAACCAAGGTATTCAAGAGCTTCATCGTTTGTTGCAGGGCGAATTTCAAGCGCATTAAGTGCATTTAAAAGTTTTGTTTCTTCAACATCCTTATCGCCTCTTATCATAACAAGGACAGGTTTTGAGTCTGCAATATAAAATACTGATTTTAAAATACAGTTAGAATCAATTTTTAAGAACTTGGCTAAATCCTCTATAGTTTTTACATTTGGAGTATCGACAAGTTTTTTCTCACTATAGCCGTATTTTGCACCATCTGTTTCATTAATATTTAAAATTGAAATTGCATGATTTGAGTTTGCGCTGTAATCGCAATTTTCGCAATAAAATACATCATTTTCACCTGTTTGGGTAGATGTTAAAACCATAAATTCATGGCTTACACTGCCGCCAATTGCACCTGAGTCAGACTGAACCATTTTTGTTTCAAGTCCGCAGCGTTCAAAAATTCTTTTGTACGCCTGCGCCATATTTTCATATTCTTCATCTAATGACTCTTGAGAAGTGTGAAAACTGTACGCATCTTTCATAATAAACTCACGTCCTCGCAACAAACCAAAGCGTGGACGAATTTCATCTCTAAATTTTGTTTGAATTTGATATAAGTTAATAGGCAACTGTTTGTATGAAGTAAAAGTACCGCTTACAACAGAAGTTATAACTTCTTCATGTGTTGGCGCAAGGCACATTTTATTTCCATGCCTGTCTAAAAATCTTGCAAGTTCTTTTCCGTACACTTCCCATCTGCCTGATTTTTCCCAAACTTCTGCAGGCTGAACAAAGGGCATTAAAAGCTCTTGTGCTCCTGCAGCATTCATTTCTTCTCTAATAATTTTAGAAACTTTTGAAATAACTCTTTGCATTAAAGGTAAATAGCTGTAAATTCCCGATGTAAGTTTTTTAATGTAACCTGCCCTTACAAGCAATTTATGGCTTATTGCCTCGGCATCATTTGGAAATTCCCTTAAAGTTTGAACAAAGAGTTTAGACATTTTCATGATATTTAATAGCCTCCAAAGTGGTCAGTGGTAGTATTTTCGTAAATAAAATTATTTGATATAAGCATTATAGCAACAAAGTAGAAAAAGCTATATAAAAATAAAGTTTTTTAACAAAAATCTCTGCCAAGTTGCCAGAAAATAAAATTTTAGTCTATTATTATTTAAGGGAGTTTTGTGCTTATGGAAATTTTTGCAAATGTAGTTTTTTACCTTTTATTGTTAATTACACTTGCATCCGTTGTTACAATACTTGTTTCAAGAGAAGCGAAAATTTACATTACAGGTGCAATTATTGCTTTTACAAGCATTGCCGGATTATATATTTTACTAAAATCGCCTGTCATGTTTGTAGCACAATTGGTATTTTTTGCCCTTGGCACAGGCTCAATTTTGCTTTTTGGAATTAATAATTTTAAACCCGAACGAAAATCAACTTTTAACCTTAATGTAAAAACAGTATTTTCATTATTTTTATTAGCATTATTTGTTTTTTTAAGCACACCTTTTTTAATACAACAAATTAAATCACGGGTAATTAGCACATTTTGCATAGAACAAACCTTTGTACAAATAAATTCTTTTGTAAGCCTTGTTTTAATATTGTTTTTAATAATTATAATTACTGTACTCAGCGGTTTTTACACAGTTGCTTTCTGGAGAAAAAAATGACGTATCAAGTGGTTTATGCAGCACTAATAATTTTTTGTGCGGGCTTATTTTTAACTGTCGCATCAAGAAATATTTTAAAAATCTTTATTGGATTGTTGATTTCTTATTCTGCGACAATTTTGCTTTTGCATATATCGGATAATCCTTTCAACATTGCATTCTGCTTTATATTATCTGCACTAACACCTTTTATAGCATTTTTAGGTATATTCTTAACAATAAAAATTTACAAAAAATTCAATACCTTTGAAACGGATAAAATAGAAAAAATCATAAAGGAAGAAAGATGATAGATATATTAGCTCTTGTTTATATTATGATTTTTATTCCGCTTTTTTGCGGAGGCGCTCTTGCAATTTGCAAAATAATAAATATAAAAATTCCTTCATACGGTAGTTTTATAATAAGCTTAGCAGGCTCTGCAATTACTTTTTTAATTTCTATATTGCTGTTTGATTACACAATCACATATCAGGGTTACACTCTTGAAAACAACTATCCTATTTGTATAATACAAAATATTCCCTTATATTTCGGTATATATGCAGATAATTTGAGTGCAATTTTTGTATTCTTTCTTACAATAATGTTTTTTGTTGCAAATATTTTTTCATACAGATATCTTTTGCAAAACAGACAAGGATTTGAAAGATTTTATATTTATCTGAATTTCTTGCAATTTTCACTGTTGTGCTTTTTTATAAGCTCGAATTTAATTCAAAGTGTAGCATTTTTAATGATCTTAAGTTTAATTGAGTATCTTTTTGCAAATTTTTATTTCCAAAAACCTTTATCGCAAGAAAATTCAAAAAAAGTTCTTGAAATCAACATATTTGCAGATTTTATCATTTTGATAGTTTCTATAGCGTTTTTATATTTTTCAACACTTGTACCGGACACCATTAACGTGCCGACAATGGGTTATAACAATATAAATTCATTGGGGTTATACTCTTTTGCAAGTTTAAACCCTATAATTTTTGCAATTATTTGTGTTTTATTTATAACAGGTTCAATTATAAAAAGCGCTCAGTTCCCTTTTTTGTCGAAGGTATATCTTACCTCGGGCGCTCCAAATCCTGCTTTTACGGTTATAATAAGCCCTGTAATGCTTGGCTTGGGAGTATTTTTACTACTGAGGCTATACCCTTTATTAAATTTAACCCCTGTTGTTTTTGAAATTTTAAAGATAATCGGAATAATAACCGCACTGCTTGGTGCTTTAGTTGCCTCAAAAGAAAATAATATGAAAAACGTTTGTGCTTGGACAGCGGTATCCCAAATTGGAATAGCGGTTTTTGCTCTTGGCTTTAAAATGTATGGAGCAAGCATATTTTACTTGCTTTGTTCCGGTTTTGGAGTTGCGCTTATATCTTGCACCCTTGATACCATAAGCTATTCTACTGGCTCTCAAGAAAACATTAAATTTTTAGGAGGCTTAAGAGAAAAATTGCCGCTTGCTGCCGTAGCTTTTCTTGTAGGCTCAGTTTCTCTTTCAGGTTTTATTTTCAGCGGGTTTTATTCAAGAGCAACAATTCTTGGAAATTTATTTGCGGCAGGAAACTTTGCATATATAATACTAGTTTTATTATGTTCTTTTTTAACCGCTTTTTATTTGTTCAGGGCGTATTTTAGGATATTCGAAGGCGACTACAGAGGCACAATTGAACCTAAAATGGTCAGTAGGGCAATGAATTTTGCAATTATAATACTTTTTATATCCTGCGTATTTTTTGGCTTTCTTTTTAACAATTATGCAGGTTCAATTTTTACACTTTTAGGTTACAATAAAATTGCCTCAACAAACCCTTTTCTTAATGTTTTTGCCTTTATTGTAAGTGCAGCGGGTTATTATTTGGCTTATAATATTTACTTTACAAAAAGGCTGCGCTCACTAAGAACAAGGGCATTAAGAAGACTTGCTGCGCAACATTTTTACATAGATAGTTTTTTAGAATTTATCTTTAGAGATTTGATACTTTTAATAGCAAAAATATTGGCATTTTTTGAAAAATATATCCTAAATTGTATTTATGCCATACCTCCAACAACCACAAGGCTTATTTCGTATTTAACTTTAAAATCGGAAATTAAAAATACAAATTCTCAGTTTTTTGCAATAATAATATGGATTTGTTTAATTATGCTTTTAACTTGTTTACTTTATTTTAAAACGGGGGTAATTAAGTAATGGAAAACTTTTCAAGTACGATTATTTTTACAATTTTACCGCTCGTTGCAGGTCTTGTTATTTTCTTGGGATTATTCAAAAATAATACGGTTCTAATTAGGCGTTTTGCAAAATATTTTAGTTTGTTTTATTTTATTTATGCAGTTTTTGAATTTTTCAACAGAAATACAAACTCTGAATTTGGAAGCATTTTTACAAACCGTTTTTACATTACTTCTTGGGCAACAGGAGGGATTAGCATAGGTTTTGATACAATTGGCAGTATCTTTGCACTGCTTGTAAGCTTTTTAATATTAATATGTTTTGTTATTGCTAAAAGTACAATAAATACCAAACAAAGGATTTTTTACTCTTTTGTTTTGTTTTTTGAATCTGCATTTTTAACAATACTCTCATCACATGATTTCTGCATTTTTTGTGCAGCATTACTTTTTGCAGCATTATGCAACTATGTTTTAATATTTAATTTTTCATCATTACATGCAAAAAATGCAGCAAAACATTATTTACTTTTGAACTCTTTTGTTGCATTTATTTTATCCGGCGCTTTTGCTTTGGTTTATGCAATTTTAAAATACAACGCAATAGAAGCTAATATCATAAATTTTGCCTACTCGTCAACCGACTTATCGGGAACAATTCAATTAATTTTATTTATTGCATTCCTTTTGATAAGTGCAATAAAAATACCTTTATTTGGTTTCCATAAGCCTCTTTTGGGAATTATAGAAAACGCAAATGCTTCGTTAGCCTGCATTTTTCTGAGCGAATTTATTTTAGGCTTTTTTATTTTTATAAAATTTAATTTGTATATTTTAAAAGATATTTTTCAAATATTTGCACCCGCAATTGCTATATTTGCAATTTTTAACTTGTGCTATTTTGCATTTCTTGCAATTGGTGAAAAAAATATAAAAAAATCTTTTGGCTATTTTTGTTTTTCACAAAGTTCAATTGCACTGTGTGCACTGTGTTCAATAAGTGTAGATGGCATTTGTGGTGCGATATTTCAGTGTATTTCACAAAGCTTAATTTTGCTGGGGTTATTTAGCTGCTACTGTTTTGCTTCACAAATATTCAATACGACAAAATTACCTTTTATGGGTGCGCTTGCAACCCATACACCAAAACTTGCAGCCTTTACTTTTGTTTTAACGCTGGCAGGTATAGGAATGCCCTTCACATCGGGGTTTTGTGCAAAATTCCTTTGTATTCTGGGAGGTTTTTCAACTCAAGTTTACTCTCAGAATGTAATTTGGATTTGCAATTTATTTATATTTCTGGGATTTACACTTGGCGCATTTTATCTTATAAAGACTTTTCAAAATATATTTTTCGGAACTGATGAATGTAATAAGTGCAAAACCTCTGATCTTTTAAGGCATAGATTTCTAGCACTATTGGGGCTAAGTGCTTGTGTTATTACCCTTGGTTTTATACCTTATGTTTTAACGGGGGCAATTACAAAATATGCTGATATGATTGTTTCATCATTTTTAATGTAAGGAGTTAAAATGTTTTTCTTTGACAACTTTATAATCACACATAGGACACTATATACGATTTCAGGCTTTATGATATTATTCATAGGTACAATATTAAATTTTGCCCTTGCAGGATTATTTAAAAAAAATTCTCAAAGATTTTCAAATGCAATTACAACCTTAACTCTGGGCATATCATCTTTATGTTTTCTGCCTTTTATTTTCGGTTTTTTAAACCCCAATAGCTTAAAGTCAATTTATTTCTTTAACAAAAACATTGCTTTTGGCGGGCTTGAAATATTATTATGTTTTGTTTCTCAAATTATGGTACTAATAGTTTTTTTAATTTTAAAAAAATACTTGGCAAAATTACGTTTCAAACAATACTATTTCAATTCACTTTTTCTCTGCAGTGTACTTGCCCTAAACGCATTAATTATCACCAAAGGTTTTATACCTTTTATTTTATCCCTTGAAACAATTAGTATTTGCGCAATTTTTATAATGCTTGGTTTCAAAAACAGGACCGTATTTTTTCAAGCGTACAAATATCTTTTATTTTCCTTTTGCGCAACAGTAATTATGATATTATGCTATGCTCTTTCATTCGGTTTTGAAACAAACAGCGGAGTTTTGCCGGTCGTTTCAAAAATTTTATTCACCGTAGCGTTACTTTTAAAAGGTGGATTTAGTTTGGCTTTCGCTTGGGGCAAAGAACAAAATGAAGTTCAAAATTACCCATACTTTGTTTTTGCAAACACTGTAATATTTTTCACTTATGCAGTAGCATTACATAAAATGGTTCACGATATTTTTGAAACAGGTAGCTTTGCACAAATATTTTTCACACTGTTTTTTATTATAACAGCCTTACTGGCAGCGTTTAAAATTACAAGGGCAAATAATTTCAAAAACTTTACTTATGGTCTAAATACATTTAATTTCTGTATTTTAGGATTTTTATTTTTCATACAAAATGTTCAAATTCATGCATGCGCAATACTACTACTTTTCAACATTTTAATAGTAAACTTCGGCTTATTAAGTTCAGGCATTATTTTTAATATAAATAAAAATACAAATCTTGACTTTGATAATTTTAAAGGCATTTGCTACTCAAACCCGCTTTACTGCAAATTATTAAGTGTGATTGTTTTTATTTCGGCGTCAATCTTGCCCTCGGGTATTTTTATTTGCAGATTTTATACAAATACCACTCTTGCACAAACAGGGCTTTGGAGTAGCATAGTAATGTTTATTTTCGCAATAACATATACGCTTGTAATCTCATCTGCTATAAATTTTGTAATAACATTTTATAAAAAACCTGCCAACATCTCCGATTTAAAGGCATTTAAAAAGAGGACGAATTTAAATTATTCAATCCTCTTTTTATCAATTGTTATTTCGCTTGTATTATTTATATTTAGCGGACACTGTGCAAGTTTAATTATAAACTTTCTATAGTAGTTCTGTTTGGGTTAACTCGGACAGAACTGTCATGCATATCAAAAAACCAAGCGTTTGAAAAATCTGACTCATGGCGTCCAAAGTAATCATCTTCTGTCACAGGGTCAATATATATTTTTGCTTTGTTGTAAAATGCGGCAATGCCATTTTTTGGTTTGTAATCTTGATAATACTTTACATAGTGCTCTGAGCCTTGCGCACCTTGAGCTTGAGATGTTTGCCTGTCAATCATTTTAAGGATAGCTTGCGAGTATCCTTTATTTTGAAGCATTTCAACATCTGCGGTTTTGCCTTCTTCAAGATAAGCAAAACAAGACTGAGTAATACATAATACACTTAGAGCTAATATAGTTTTTTTCATAATATACCTCATACTACACTAATAATTATTATATATTATATTTTGTTTTTGACCAACTATTTAATGTAAATTTTATTTGAAGAATTTTAATTCACCCAAATCTTCCTTTATAATTTTTTCAAATTCATCTAAAAGATTTTCTTGAGGAACTTTTTTAATCATCTCCCCTTTTTTAAAAATATACCCTTCGCCAATGGCACCAGCTATGCCATAATCAGCATCCTTCGCCTCATTTGGACCATTTACGGGACAACCCATAGTTGCAATTGTAAGTGGCATATCAAGATTTTTAAAACGTTCTTCTACTTTTTTTGCAAGTCCGATTAAATCAATTTTTGTCCTTCCACAAGTTGGGCAAGAAACAAAATTAACCCCCCTTTGTCTTAATTTTAAAGCCTTTAGAATATCCCAGCCTGCAATCACTTCTTCAATCGGGTTTTCAGTCAGAGAAACTCTAATTGTATCTCCTATACCTTCTGCTAAAAGCGTACCTATACCTATTGAAGATTTTACTATTCCACCCCTGAGTGTTCCTGCTTCAGTTACTCCAACATGTAATGGGTAGGGTATAATATCATTTATGAGTCTATAAGCCTTAATTGT
>CALUXZ010000011.1 GCA_944324875.1 Candidatus Gastranaerophilales bacterium
TTAGCTCTTTGTGCATCAGTATTTGCAACTTTACCGTTCTTCTTATATACCGGCTTTTGTGTAGTGCCGTCTAATTGCTCAGTTGCAGTTGATTGTACATCAACAGACTTTTGTACATCAGTACTTGCGGATTTATCGACAACTTTATAATCAGCGTCTATAAAGCCGTTATCTTGAAGTTTTTTTACGGTTTTATTATACTCTTTAAGTTGAGTTTTATAAGCTTGTTTTTCAGCGTACGTTAAGTTTGGATCTTCCAATTTTTTAGCCAGATTATCTCTTGCAGCTATAAGATTATCGACATCTGTTTGATTTGCACTATCACCTTTTTTCAAAGTTTTCGCTGCATTAAGTGCATCATCATCGCCTTGATTTTCTATTTTTGTAGCATCACCCTTTTTGATAGTCTTAGTATTTGCTTTTATTTCCTTTGTAATGCTTGCCTGCTCACCTTTTAAGTATTTTGTATAATCTTCAACGTTACCTGATTTTTTCAATTGAGCAACATCCGCTTCCAAATATTCTTTTTGTTGCTTAAGTTGTCTTATTTGAGTGCCATCTTTAACACTGTCAAGACCTTCTAATTTAGCATCTATATCATCAATAGCAGTTTGCTTTGCACTAATTAAATCATCAGCATCAAAGTTATCAAGATTTTTTAATTCATTATCAATGCTCAAATTTCTTGCATTTAATATATCACTTGCATCAACTGCCTTATTGTATTTAACGGCACTTACACCTGATGTAACACCGCCTGCTACACCTCCGACAGCAGCACCTGTTAATGTTCCGGAAACAGTAGTGCTTACTAATCCGCCAAATGTAAACTCATCTCCGTCAAAAACGGCATCAGCAGTATAGTTTGTAGCACTCATAACGGCACCGTCAATTGCACCCGCCTTTGCACCTGCAATAACGCCTTGCTTAATTGTTTCTTTAACAAGAACCTTGCCGCCTTCTTTAGCAGCAACCATGCCGGCTGTACCTATGCCTGCGGTTGCAGCAGTTACAACACCGCCGACACCGCCTGTTATACCATCTTTTAAACCATCTTTAAATGTATAATCACCTGCAACATCATTAGTTGCTTTATCGCTAGCTTTAATACCTACTTTAACAGCAGCACCAACTCCGGCACCTACAGCTAAACTTGCACCAAAAGACAATGGGGCTGCTAATACACCGGCCGCAACAGCTAAACCTGATGCAACATTGGCAAATGTATCAACAATAGAATCTTGCTTTTGTGCATAATTATTAAGTTTTTCTACTGCAGCTTCATAAGAAATTTCGCCCGCTTCCGCTTTGCTTAAAGTTTCTTCAACAGCGTTTGACCCATTGCTGTGCCCAAAGAAATTTTTAATTCCATTCCAAGCCTTGCCGACCCAACCTTGGTCATCTTGAATTTGTTCATAAGCTGCTCTTAACTGCGCAATTTGTTCTTCAGTTGCTTTTGAACCGCCATCTTGTGCCAACTCACCGCTTACAGATGAAGAATCACCAGAGGTTAACCCATTATCAGCAGAAACAGAGCCGTCACTTTCTTCAAGTTTGCTTAAATTTGACTGATACGAGTCCAATACCGAATTATAACCCTTTGAATAGTCAACATTGGGAAACAATACCTCATTTTCAGCAACATTATCTACTTTTTGTTGCAGAACAGAACTAATTCCTCCAGCATTACTATACGCTGAAAAACTGTCGCCATAAATTGCGCCTGTGGTCATATTAATATCCTCTCATGTGTGTATACATAATAAAAAAATATTTAGAAAATAAAATTGATATATGTTGTATATAAAAATTATAAAAATAAACAAAATACAGTTATATTAAGAAAAAATAATGTTAACAAATTTTAACATGGTTGCAATTTTACACTTAAAATTTTTTTTATATATACATAGGTAGTGTGTGGTATTCGAAGCAGTGAAAGTAGATGGAATTTTTAGTGCTCTGAATTTTACATCAGGGGCAATAAATACAAACGCAAAATTAAATGTCAAGCCCACCAGCGGTCGTGACACATTTAAATCGTACAGTACAAAATTAAACCCTGCACAACAAAATCCGATTTATTTAATTAATGATGCTTACCTGGCTAAAGTTGCGCCGTCGCTTCTCGTAGGTAAATATTCAAGCACACCGTTTTTAAAAGAAGTTTTGCAGACAAATCCTGCTGCAATGTCATTAGCGCAAGAGGGGAAAGTTTATCCGCAAAATATAACAAATGAAATACAACATCATTTCATACCGACAAACACGGCAGCATTTAAAATAATGGAAAAATGCGGTGAAAATTTCACAAAAGACGACTATGAAAATATGAGAAAAGCAACACTATTACATGATATAGGAAAGGCATATATCCCCGCTGAAATATTGAACAAAAAAGGTAAACTAACAGAAGAAGAAAGGCAAATTGTCAACAGGCATGCACAATTGAGCTATGAAACATTAAAAAGCGGCGGAGTAAAAGGTCCTGTGCTTGAATTGGTTAAAAATCATCATACATACTCGTCGAAAAATACACCATTAGTCCAAATACTACAAATAGCAGACATTTGGAGTGCACTAAAGGAAAAAAGGTCATACAAAGAAGCCTTTTCAGATGAACAAGCACTTAAAATATTGTACGAACGTGCTGAAAACGGTGATTTTGAAAAGAAATACATTGATGCTCTTGCAGCGTAATAAACACCACATGTACATATCTTCTTTGGCAATTGAATAATTAAAATAAGGATTTTAAACTTATTCATTATTACAAAGAGGAGATAAACAAATGAAATTTGAGGATTTTTTATACACACAAGAGGGTTCAGACTTATTTGACAAAACAGAAGGTCTGGATAAAATTCTCTCAAGCGGTATTATGACAGGCAGTGAAGGGCTGGGCATACGTCTTTGTGAAAAAACATCTCCCGAAGTAAAAATAAAAGAAAAAAACGGATGCGAACACAAAGTAATAATGCTTGGTTCAAATTCATACCTTAATTTAACAACGAACAAAAAAGTATGTCAGGCGGCAATAAGAGCAATAGAAAAATTTGGTTACGGTATGGGTGCGGTATCTGTTTATGCCGGAATAACAGACATGCACAAAGAACTGGAAAGAAGGATTGCCAATTTTTACAATACGGAAGATGCAGTACTCTTTCCAAGCGGCTATGGCACTAACATTGGTGTAATATCGGCAATTTGTTCAAAAGGCGACATAATAATAAATGACAGCGCAAACCATGCATCAATATTTGACGGCTCAAAATTATCAGGTGCAGAATTAAAAGTATATCCGCACAATGATATTAAAGCACTGGAAAGAATTTTAGAAAAACTAAAAAGTACAACTGCGGCAAAGTTAATCATCACAGATGGTGTATTCTCTATGTACGGAGATGTAGCACAACTGGATAAAATATGTGATTTAGCCGAATACTACGGGGCAAAGGTAATGGTTGATGATGCCCACGGGCTAGGAATAGTTGGGTCTACAGGAAAAGGGACTGCACAAATATACAATGTCGGAAACAAAATACATTTAAACGTAGGTATGTTAAGCAAAACCGCAGGGGCGGTAGGAGGATACTGTGCAACATCAAGAAAAATAGCACAATATTTAAGACATTACGCAAGAAGCTATTTCTTCTCAACTGCGCTTCCTGCACCAATAGTTGCGGGTCTTAACGAAATATTTAAATTATTTGAACATGACAGTGCGGGAAGAAAAGAATTGTGGGAAAATATAAATTATATTAAAAACAAATTAAATAAAGCAGGGTTTAATACCGGAAACTCCCAATCAGGAATTGTGCCTATTATAATAGGAGATGAGCCCATACTGTTTAAAATGTATCAAGACTTAAGGCTCAGCGGGGTGTACACAAATATTGTAACTTACCCTGCCGTAAGAAGAAAAGATTGCAGGATAAGATTGTGTATAATGAAAGATTTGACACGCTCTCAAATAGACAGCGCAGTTGAAATTATTACTAAAACAGGCAAAAAATACGGAGTAATTTAGTTTACTCAGCATCTTTCGTTTGACGACTCGTGCGAGAAATTTCTCTCCCACGAACATCATAAAATTTGCCGTTTCCGTTTTCATCTTCAACATAACTTCCCATTTTGCGACCACGTTGGTCATACATGGTAAAGTTATTACTTTCGCCATCTCTTACTACCTTACCCATATTTCGACCACGTGCGTCCATTATAGTTTTCTCTTTCACCAATTCTTCTTTTTTAACTTCCGGTTGAGTTTGCCCGGCTTTATCAACACCCATCATTACTCTTGAATCTGATTGATTTTTTTTGCTATTAACCGACTTTTTAGCAGTTTGAGTTTTTGATTTTTTTTGAGGTTCTATTTTATGTCCGTATTTATCGTATTTGGTGCGTGCTAAAGTTGGTGCACAAGCGGCAAAAACCAAAGCCAATATTAAAACAAAAAACTTTTTCATACTCACATTCTCCTATTATATAAATACTTTAATACATTTAATTATATATTATTTTTTTCAAAAATTAAAGATTGTGGTAATATAAAACCATGGCTATATTGAAGATTTTAAAATACGGAGATGAAAAGCTTCGTCAAAAATCAAAAGAAATATCAAAAGTTTCAAAAAAGATTAAAATTCTTGCTGAAAATATGATTGATACCATGTATGCAAATAATGGTGTCGGTCTTGCAGCGCCTCAAGTAGGCGAAAATCTAAGAATGTTTGTAATTGATGTGTCGCAAGATGACGAACCGTTAAATCCAATTGTTTTTATCAATCCGAAAATTATCAAAAAAAGCGGAGCAATTAAAAGCAACGAAGGCTGTTTGAGCTTTCCAAAGGCTTATGTAGACGTAAGAAGATATAAAAATGTCATGGTAAAAGCACTTGATTTAAATGGCAGATCTTTTGTACTTGAAGCAAAAAATGGCGAACTGCTGGCAAGAGCAATTCAACATGAATATGACCATTTAGAAGGTATTTTATTTATAGACCATTCAAGAAACATTTTCGATGCAATAGAGGTTTTAAGACAAAACGAACTTCCATCAATAGAACAGGATAAAATTATAGACGAACCTGAGTTGGAAGAGGAAATTTTAAAACAAGAGAGTGAACTTAAAGAATGAAAATAGCATTTTTTGCAACACCCGATATAGCCATAGAATCATTTAAATACTTTATAAATTCCAAAGACTATGAGGTTTTAGCACTTGTAACGCAACCGCCAAAGCCATCTAATCGGGGCAAAAAAATTACTCAAAGCAAGATTAAAACAATTGCAATCGAGAATAATATTGAAGTTCTTGAACCCCAAAAAATTTCTAAAGAACCTGCAATAATTGAAAAATTGAAATCATATAAATGTGATTTTTTTATTACTTTTGCCTTTGGACAAATTTTATCCCAAGAAGTTATTGATATACCAAAATTTGCAACCATAAACTTACATGCATCACTTTTACCCTGTTATCGTGGCGCAAATCCTATATGTGAAGCTATCTTAAACGGCGATAAAAAAACAGGTATCACAACAATGAAAACAGTTCTTGAACTTGATGCCGGAGATATTTGCTTGCAACAAGAAATTCCCCTTGATGAAGAAATTAATACGCCTCAGTTAATGGAAAAAATATCAAACCTCTCGCCAGTTTTGTTGGATAAAACTCTGAGGGGCATTTATAGTAATTCGATAAAACCAATTAAACAAAATAGCGATAATGCAACTTTTACAAAAAAAATCAAAAAAGAAGACAAAAACATAGACTGGGCACAAAGTGCAAAAAAAATACACGATAAAGTTCGTGCCATGCACACAATTAACACCTGTCATACAAAATTTAACGGGAAACTTGTTAAAATTTTAAAAACTAAAGTTAGTGAAAATAATAAAAAAGCAAAATGCGGCGAAGTACTAAGTATAGATAAAAACGGCATTTGTATCTGTTGCGCAGACAAAGCGATACTTTTAATAAGCGTAAAGCCTGAAGGCAAGGGTGAAATGAGTGCATATAGCTGGAGTTTAGGTGCAAAAATTAAAATAGGAGATATTTTTGAATTATGCTGATGCGTGGAATTAGAGGAGCGACAACACTTGAAAATAATAATAAAAAATCAATTAAAGAAGCTACTGTCGAGCTAATAGATGCAATCTTAGATAAAAATAATATAGAAATAGAAAACATTGCTTTTGTAATATTTACGGTAACATCTGACATTGATGCAGATTTTCCGGCAAAGTACGCACGTGAATACTGTGGATTTGAAAATGTGCCAATGATGTGTTATCGGGAAATGGATGTAAAAGGCGCAATAACAAAATGCTTACGTATACTAATATGTGTTAATACGACCAAAAATCAAAAAGATATTAAGCATCAATATTTAAAAGGAGCCGTCAGGCTACGTCCGGACATAAAAGAATAAGAGGAAACATGCCAAATTATATAAAAAAAGAAGAAGTAAACTATCCCTACCTGTCAAAACCGGTATGCATTTATACTTATCAAAATGGTCATAAAGTTGTAATTGCAAAAAAAGAAAGCCACATGGCAAATATTAGCACATGGGTTAAAACAGGTTCAATAAATGAAAACAAAGATAACAACGGCGTGTCGCATTTTTTGGAACATTTAATGTTTAAAGGCACAACAAAATATAAAGCTGGAGTTTTTGATAGAACTCTTGAATCAAAAGGCGGAATAATAAACGCTGCAACTTGGAAAGATTACACATTTTACTATGTTACCATACCAAAACGTTATTTTGATATAGCACTTCACATGCATGCAGATATGATGGTTGACCCAATAATCCCCGAGGATGAAGTAGGACCGGCATTTGATTTTAACAAAGAAGTGCCCGAACAAAAACGAGAAAGATATGTGGTTATTGAAGAAATAAGAATGGGCAAAGACAATAACTGGCGAAAAGTATACTCAACACTCAATGAGGCAATGTATGAAAAACATCCATACAAGCGTGAAGTAATTGGAACAGGTGAAATAATTGCTTCTATCCCACGTGATGAAATTATGAGGTATTACGAAACATTTTACACACCTGAAAATCTCACAACAGTTGTTGTTGGAGATTTTGAAGACGATAAAGTTCTTGAACAACTCGAAAAAGAATTTAAATTCAAGGACTTTTCTAATATTGAAAAATGTACCACAGAGAAAAGAGAACCAGAAGTCCAAATTAAAAACCCGCAATATATTGAACAAAATGGTGATGTAAATACGGGTTACCTTATGGCGGGTTTTTTATGCGACAGTGCAAAAAACTTGAAAGAAACAATTGCTTTAGATGTATTATCGAACATTCTAGGCGAAGGCAAAAGCTCAAGATTGAACACAAAATTTATTGAAGGACAAGACAAGCCTTACGTGTATCAAATTGAAACATGTCACTACCAATTTAAAGACGGGGATAATTTCTTTATAGAAGCAGTATTTGACCCGAGTAAAAAAGATGAATTTATAAAAGAACTAAAAGAAGAACTTGATAAACTTACACAAATAAGCAAAGAAGAGCTTAAAAAAGCTAAAAAACGGGCAAGAGTTAATTTTGCACAAGATACCGAAACTGTATCCGATATTGCAGATTCTATAGGCTATTATATGACAGTTTGCGAAGATTTAAAGCCTGCACAGATATACCTTGACACACTTGAAGAAATCGATACGGAATATATTGGTAAAATTGCAGAAAAATACTTAAACAAAAATGTTTGTTCAATAAGCACATTGCTCCCGAAAGGAGAAAAAGAATAATGGAACACATCATTAAAAATGATATAGATATTATAATAAACAACAGAAAAAATACACCGAGAACCTCTGTTTGCTTTTATTTTGGCATAGATGAACCGGAGAAATTCTCGGGTACTTACGGGCTTTTTGCAAAACTTCTTTTACAGGGGACAAAAACAAAAAGCTCAAAAACTCTTGCAACCGAACTGGAAAATAATTGCATAGATGTATCCGTAAAGGCAAAGCAAGACTACATTAAGGTTAATTTTTTATTTTTAAACGAAGATTTTAAACTTGCAATGGATTATGCAAAAGATATATTGCTAAATTCAACCTTTGAAGAATTTGAAAAAGAAAAATTTAAAATGAAGGGCGAAATTAAAGCGGACCTTGATAATCCGAGATTACTTGCTTCAGATGCTTTTGTAAAAAGACTTTTTAAAGGACATTATTATTCAAATACGGCTTCAAAAACCCTTGAAGAATTAGATAAAATTCAAATTGAAGACATATTTGAAACTCATAAAAAAATTCTTAATTCAAGAAAAGTTCTCTCTATAGCAGGAGATATTAAAAATACGCAAGAGCTTATCGAATTTTTTGTACAAAACTTTGATTTTATGAAATCATGCAAAATAAATCCTAAAATACAAACATATGATGACTTTGAACCTGAAAGCGGAAATGTAGAAATTATAAAAATACCTAAAAATGACCTTAATCAGGCACAGCTTTTTCAAGGCTACATTGCGCCAAATATTGGCAGCGACCTATATCCTAAAATTTCAGTTATGAACAATATTTTAGGCTCATCAGGTCTAAGTTCAAGACTTTTTGTAGAACTTAGGGACAAACAAGGTCTGGCTTATACAGTAAGAAGCAGTTACGAAAACTTATACAAAGCGGCTGTTTTCAGTTTTTACATAGCGACAGAACCAAAAAATATAAGAAAATCTCTTGATGGGTTTATAGAGGAATTATCAAAACTTGCCGACAAAAAACCGAGTGAAGATGAACTAAAAGGAGCAAAGGAAAATATAACAGGAAAATTAGAATATTTTTCCCAAACAAATTCACAATTGGCATCCATTGAAGGTTATAACTATTTAATGGGGTTAGGGCTTAATTACAGTGACAAGTTTATAAACTTAATAAACAAAGTAAGTGCAGATGATGTATGTGAAGCGGCAAAATGTATCTTAAAAAGAAAATCTTTAATTTGCGCACTTGCGCCCGAAAAATATCTTGATTTTTAAGTTAGTTTAATATATTTGCACAAAAATAATGCATAATTTAAAATAATAAACATGATAGAAGTAAAACGTGGACAAATAATTATTATTAAAAATCCAAAATTTCCCGAGCTTGAAGGAATAGTTGAAACCGTAGAAGACGACAGGCTAAAGGTGCATTATTCAAAAGAATTTGAAAGCTATGCTTGGGCATTAAGTGAAGGAGATGAACTCTTTGTAAGGGTTCATACACAATTTGGCATAAAGACAATGAAATCTATGGTAATTTGCGCTCCATCAAGCGATAACGAGCTGGTAATAGAAAATGCAGAAGCAATGGCAATCAGACAAAAAAGGGAATATGTGCGCACTGCCGTTGAGTTAAGATTTTTTATTAAAAAAGGTGAAAAACTCATTGGGGCGTTGAGCAAGGATATATCAGCGGGCGGAATAAAATTCGTACCCGACGAATTTATATTTGACATAGGCGATAAAGTTGAAATAAAATTTCAGGACGATGATTTTGGTAAAGATCTGAATATCGAAAGTGTTATAATAAACATTGCAGGAGCAAATGTTATAGCAAAATATACACAAATAAATGAATTTGACAGAGATAAAATATCAAAATTTTGTCTAACTCTCCTAAGTCAACTGGGCTAAACATACTGGAGTAAAAATTGAAAACATATAACGAAATAAACAGAAAAATTAATAAACTTACAAAAAGCGGACAAATTCAAAAAGCAATTGAATATTGCCAGTCGGTATTAATGAATGAACCTTCAAATACAGCACTCTGTGTACGCTTGGGTGACTTATACATGGATTGGCACCTAGATGTATATCAGGCAAAACAATATATTGACGAAGCAATAACGCAATACCAAAGAGCCGCAGAAAGCCTCATAGACGACTCTCAAATATATTATAAAATAGGTTTTGCATTCTACCACAAAGGCGAGTTGGATAGAGCAATAAATTATTTCAACCTTGCAATTACAAAAGGAGCAAATAAAGCACAGTGCCATTACATGATAGCCCAATCCCTAAAGAAAAAAGATCGTTATCATGATGCACTTGATGAAGCAAATGAAGCTTTGAAGCATACTTTATTAAAATCTTCCAGAATACATTATTTAAAATACAGACTACTAAAAGCATTATTTTTCAAGTCAATAAAAACCAAAATTGAAAGTTATTTTAACCTCTTAGCAGCTATTTTAACCCTGCCATTTGACAAAGAAGCAATAAAAGATGTGGTTAACAAAATTAAAATAGTTACAATATTTCCAAAACTTGTTAATGCGTATAAATTTTACGCATTAAAAGATTTTGATAAAGCAATCGGCATATACTCCGAAGCAATTGATAAAATGCCCGGTTTTGCACCACTTTACGCACTTTTAGGTGATGTGTACAGGGCAGTAGGAAAGCATGAAGAAGCAATTGTTGAATACAAAATGGCACGCTGGATTGATTCATTATGTTTTAGTGCCTACTCCGGTCTTGTACAGGCTTATGAAGAAATGGGCGACTACGACAATGCTATTTCAACATACAAGAAATTTATCTCAATTCATCCCAACAGTGCTGTATTACATAGTAATGTCGCAAATCTTTACTTTATGAAGGGTGAAATAGAAGAAGCAATATCTCATTATCAAAGTGCAATAACCTTAAACCCGAAACACGACTGGACAAGCCTTGTGGCTCAAACACTGGGTTACATACAGCAAAATGTCACAAAAAATGTTCAAGCTGCAATTTCGTCTTTTCATGTTGCACATCTTTTAGCTCCAAAAGAAATTGACATATACATTAGTCTTGGCAGCGCATTTTACGATGCAGAAGACTACAAAAATGCTCTTATAGTATACAGACGTGCACTTGAGCTTGATCCGAATAATGCAAAAATTCACTGTAATCTCGGGTATTTACATTGGGGTATGGGTGATCTGACAGAAGCAATAAAAGAATATAAGCTCTCTATTAAATATGACCCAAGCTATGATATAGCTCATAACAACCTTGGAGTAATATACTTGGATGACTTAGCACATATAACAAATGCAATAGAGTGTTTTAAACATGCAGCAGAAGCAAACCCCAATTATGCTCTTGCATATTATAACCTTGGCAGAGCTTACGCCCTAAAGGGTGAAAAAATCGAAGCTGCAAAATATTTTCAACTTGCCTACGATGTTAATTCCGTAACCGAGGAAATTGACCCGCAGGATATTCAAGAAAGATTAAATAATCTTTTTGACTAATAATATTTTTTTAAATTTTAGTGTAGAGTAATTCTATGTCGATATGGAACTATATATTAAAGAGGATTTTACAAGGGATACCAATAATTATTATTGTATCCTTTATAAGTTTTTTTCTAATACGACTCTCACCTGTTGACCCTTTGGCAGAGTTAAAATTAAACCCCTCAATTACAAAACAAACTCTTGAGGCCGAAAAAATACGCTTGGGGCTTGATAAACCAATAATTGTCCAATATTTTATATGGGGCAAAAACTTTATTGGCGGAAATATGGGTACAACAGTAAGCGGGGAAAAAGTTAGTACAAAAATAAAAGAACGTGCTTTTAATACTATTCTGCTTTCAGCAAATGTAATATTTTGGACCTGGCTAATTGGTATTCCCCTGGGCATAATTGCAGCACTAAATTACAGAAGTACTTTTGATAGAATTTTAACAGTATTATCAAGTGTTGGAATGGCAATACCTTCGTTTTTCTTTGCCATACTTTTATTAATTTTTGCACAAAAAACAGGCTGGTTTCCAATAGGCGGGCTAACATGCCCGAACTTTTCAAGTTTTGACACATGGCATAAAATTCTTGATATAATGCACCATTTGTTTTTACCGACTTTTGTACTTACAACAATATCTCTTGCAGGTTTATCAAGACAAATGCGCTCAAATTTACTTGATGTACTAGATAGTGATTATGTAAAATTTGCAAAAGCAAAAGGGCTAACCCCTTTTAAAGTTATAGTTAAACATGCCCTAAGAAATGCGATAAACCCGCTTGTTACACTATTAGGGTTTGAATTTGCAGCACTTTTAAGTGGCGCCGCTCTTACCGAATACGTTTTTCAATACCCCGGTCTTGGCAGGTTAATTCTTGAAGCAGTTATGAAATCAGATATCAATCTTGTAATGGCAAGTCTTGTAATAGGCTCTTTTATGCTAATTTTAGGCAACATAATAGCTGATATACTCTTAAAACTTACAGACCCGAGAGTGAGGCTGTAGATGAAAAACTTTTTTAAACAATTCACAAAAGATAAATTTGCGATATTTTCATCTGTAATATTAATTTTACTTTATTTAGCAATATTTTTTGCCAACTTTATTGCACCATATCCAAAAGACTACTCAAACCGAAAATTATCTTATGCACCGCCATCAAACATTTATTTTATAACCCCTGAGGGCAAATTAACAAGACCATATACATATAATTACATAAGAAAATTTGATAAAAATTCGCTTAGGATGTATTTTATACAGGATAGAACCCAAAAATACTACCTCACAATATTTCCTAATGGCTTTGAATATAAATTTCTAGGGATTTTTAAAACAAAAAAACACCTTTTTGGAGTTCAAAAGGGTGGCGAGCTATTCTTACTCGGCTGCGATATTAATGGACGAGATAATTTTTCAAGACTTTTATACGGAGGACAAGTATCCCTTACAATAGGTTTTCTTGCTTTATTCATCTCATTCCCTATTGGCTTAATTTATGGCGGCATAGCAGGATACTTAGGTGGCAAAACAGACATGCTTATGATGCGATTTGCTGAGGCAATAATGTCAATACCGAGTTTTTATCTATTGATTATACTTGCAGCAATTTTGCCCTCGGGTATGACAAGCTCGCAAAGATTTTTACTTATAACAGTAATTTTGGCACTTATCGGCTGGGCTGGTTTTTCTCGGGTTGTAAGAGGCATGGTTTTATCTATTAAAACCCAAGATTTTGTGCAGGCTGCACGCTCAATTGGTGCATCAAAAGCAAGAATAATTCTAAAACATATACTGCCACAGACATCAAGTTATGTAATTATTGCAATAACGCTAAGCGTACCAAGTTATATACTTGCAGAATCAGGCTTAAGTTTTTTAGGTCTGGGTATTCAACAACCCGATGCAAGCTGGGGCAATATGCTAAAAGAAGCGCAAGAGTTTGCAAACATAATGTATCGCCCTTGGCTTTTGACTCCTGGTTTTTTAATTTTTGTTGCGGTTTTGTCATTTAATCTAATAGGAGATACAATAAGGGATATATTAGACCCAAAATCGGAAATTAAATAGGATAGCATGGATAATTTTAACTTAATTAATGATTACAATATACTTGTACTTTCAAGAATAGGTCTTTCGATATTTTTTGGATTTTTACTTGGTTTTGAACGTGAAATTACAGGTAAATTTGCAGGTTTAAGAACACACATTCTTGTTTGCACGGGAGCTTGTATTTTTACTATTCTTTCAATTTACGGCTTTAAAATGCAAGAAATTGCCGGTTTTGTCGGAACAAATGACCCTGCACGTATTGCAGCACAAATAATTACAGGTATTGGTTTTATTGGCGCAGGTACAGTCATGCGAAGTGGCACTAATATTCTGGGAATTACAACTGCAGCTACACTTTGGGTATGTGCAGCAGTAGGTATGGCATGCGGTACGGGACAAATTTCATTAGCGAGCATAGCAACAATTTCTACTATGGCAATTTTAATCCTTATTAGAATTTTTGAAAAAAAAGTTATACAACAGAGAATTTCTCACTACAGAAATATAGAAATTAAACTAAGCACAAGTATTAGAAATATAGATGAGATTAATGCAATAATAGAAAAAAATTTTGAAAGAATTACAAAACTGGACAAAAAAGTTTTAAACGGAAATGATTTAAAAATAAATTTAACAGTACTTACAAACTGCAGTTTATATAGTATAAATGAAACTTTTGCACACCTTGAATGTATAAACTCGCTTGAAGTTCAGGAAGTCTATGAATAAAGATATAAATGAAATACTCGAGTATTTAAAAACAGTTTTCTTGACAATTTTTATTGCAGCAATTGTTGTTGCAATAATGGTTGTTGACTTAAGGATAAATGTAGGCAAGAAAAAAAGCGTTGATTACCATATAAAAGAACTCACCAATATAAGACTAAGTCTTGACGAGCTTTTTTATCTTGAAAAACAAAATCCTAATGATTTTATGATAAATCTTAAAATTGCTTTTTTGTATGAAGTTTTAAAAGACTCTCAAAATGCTCAAATACATTACGAAAAAGCTCTGTCAAAATCAAATGACAATCCTTTTGCGCTATACAAAGCAGCAATGTTTTATGCCTCACAAAAACAATACCACGATGCAATAACATATATTTCACTTATACCTGAACAAGGTAACAAAAAATATTACGAACTCAAAGCACGCTTTTACTCAAAACTAGGGAAAGAATTTCTTGAAGATGAAGACTTTCCAAATTCGATAAAAGTATATAAAATGTCACTAAAATACGCAAAAAATACAAATGCTGATTTAGAAAAAAAAGTTAAAAAAGATTATGCCCATGCCTACAATGAATTTGCCGAAAAATTCATTAACGAAGATGACCCGCAGCATGCAATATTAATGCTTGAGAATGCACTGGAAGTCTTCCCCGACCCTTACGCAATGTACAAATTAGGCTTGATATACCAAAATGTTAACGATGTAAAAGCACTACATTTTATAGAAAATGCTTACAATATAAAACCTGAAATAGTAAACATCGAAATATATAATAAACTGTTAAATAAACTAATTGAAAGATACAGGGCGGAGGGTGAATACTCAAAATCAAGATTCTACGGCTTGAAATCAGACAATTTTAAAAGAAAAATTATAAACAGCAATATTTTTGAAGGTGACATTGAAATTCAAGACCTTAAAATATTTACCCACAGAAAGTTTATTATTGGTAAAAAGCAATACTTTGCTATGTTTGATATTAAAAATAATTCAAATTACCCATTAGACAATTTATTTATTAAATTAATCATTCATCCCCAAGGCGGAGAAAAATCAGAATCCGAATTAAAGGTAATAAGCAGAAGCAATCCTATAGCAGAAGGTAAAACATCTTATGGAATTGAAATTCCAATTAACTCATCAAAATTAGACTCTATATCAAAATATGCCGAAATACAAATACTGGCAAGAAAAGACGTGCGCTCCCCTTGGACAATGATAGATTATTTAACCGTAAGTTTCACAAAATAGTGTAAAAAACTGTACTAAATATTATGCTTGTGTTATTAATAATAGTATAAGTAATAAACAAGATTGATATTGGAGCATAATGAGAGTACACGAACTCGCTAAAGAACTTAATACAACAGCAAAAGAACTTATTGAAAAGGCAAATGCACAACTTGGCATTGTCCTAAAATCACACAGTGCAACGGTTAGTGAAGCAAATATTGATAAAATTAAGGCTTTGTATAATAAAAAGGACGAAAAAAAAGCAAAACCAAAAGCTTTTATTGTAAAAAAACAAAAAACCAAACCGCAAGAAGATGAAACAAAAAACGAACAAAAGCCTGAAAATAAAACTCAAGAAGTTGAGAAACAAAAAGAAACAGGTGAGCCTAAATTAAAATCAAGGCTCGAAATAGTTCGTCCTGCACCAAAAAAAGTTACTCCGACAACCAATGAAACAAAACCTGCTACACAAGTTGTCAAAAAACCGGTAATAAATAAGGTTGAAGACATACCTTCGCTTACAAAAAGAAATTTTGCAAAACCTGCAAATGAAGAACCAAGTGAAGAAAAACCAAAAAAAGAAGACCAAAAGGCTAAAAAATCAACAGAGCCGCAAGCCCCAAGAACACCTATTAAACGTCATATAATTTCGCAAGACATATATGCAAATCAAGATTCACGAAATAAAAAGAAAAAGAAAGAAAGAAATTACAACAATAAAGAGGAAGAACAAGAAAGAATAAGTCTTGAAAAAGCTGTTCAATCAAAACATAAAAAACATGTACAAGAAACACAAGCGGTAGAAGAAGTTAAATCGGTTGTTATTAACAGACCTATGACTGTAGGAGAATTATCCGATAAAATTAAAAAAACTCCTGCCGAAATAATTAAATTTCTTATGATGCAAGGTATCATGGTGACGGTAAATTCTCCTATTGATGTGGAAACAGCAAAAAAAGCTGCACAAAACTTTGAAATAGAAGTATTAGACGAGGATTTGGATGCCTTCATTGAAGAAGAAACAATGAAGGAAGAAAAAAACAAATATCTTCTTAACGCTGATGAAAGCATGCTAATAAAACGTGCACCGGTCGTTACAATTATGGGACACGTTGACCACGGTAAAACAACACTTTTAGACTCAATTCGTGCTTCAAAACACAAAATTGTATCAACTGAAGTAGGTGGAATTACACAAAGCATAGGTGCTTACACAGTTTGGTTAGATGAAAGAAAAATAGTATTTATAGACACCCCGGGTCATGAAGCTTTTACCCAGATGAGAGCACGTGGCGCACAATCAACAGATATTGCAATACTTGTTGTTGCAGCCGATGATGGCGTTATGCCGCAAACAATTGAGGCAATAAACCACGCAAAATCTGCAAATGTTCCCATCATTGTAGCTGTTAATAAAATGGATAAAGCTGATGCAGACCCCGATAGAGTACTGCAACAACTGACAGAACATGGGCTTGTGCCTGAAAAATGGGGTGGAGATACAATTTGCGTACCTGTTTCAGCACTGCAAAAAACAGGTATAGATGAGTTACTGGAATATATCTTGCTTGTTGCAGATATGCAAGAATTAAAAGCAGTTGAAAAATGCCCTGCTACAGGTGTTATAATTGAAGCCAATCTTGACAAAGGCAAGGGTCCGGTTGCAACAATGCTTGTACAAAATGGAACATTAAAAATTGGAGATTCCATTGTCGTAGGTACTGTTGGCGGTAAAGTCAGGGCACTCCTTGATGACTCGGGCAGACGTGTTAAAATTGCCGGTCCCTCAACACCTGTCGAAATTTTAGGGCTAAATGAAGTTCCGCAAGCAGGCGACACATTTGAAGCAGTTGAAAACGAAAAAGTAATGCGTCAAATTGTCCAAGAACGCAAACAAAAAGAACGTTCAACAAGGCTTGAAGCGATGACTGCCGCACATATTAAAAAAGAAACGCTTAATAACGACGAGATTAAAAATCTTAATCTTATTATAAAAGCAAATACGCATGGCTCAGCAGAGGCAGTTTCACAAGCTATTCAAAATGTTAAGTCCTCTAAAGTCATACCAAAAATTATACACGTCGGCGTTGGTGATATATCAGAAGCAGACGTTATGCTTGCGTCCGCATCAGGAGCAATAATTATGGGCTTTACGGTAAAAGAAGATGCAAACGCTCTTGCTGCAGCTGATAAAGAAAAAGTACAAATCAAAAAGTATGACATAATATATCAAGTTCTTGAAGATGTTGAAAAAACAATGCTTTCATTGCTTGAACCTGAAATTGAAGAAATAGAACTGGGTAAAGCAGAAGTAAGGCAAGTATTCACAGTTGGCAAAACAAACCGTATAGCAGGCTGCTATGTACTTGAAGGTAAGATTGTCCGCTCAAAAACAGCAGTTCTAATAAGAAACGGCGAACAAATCTTTAAAGGAGAAATTGATCAACTAAAACGCTTTAAGGATGACGTTAAAGAAGTGGCAACAGGTTTTGAATGCGGTATATCATTTGCTAAATTTAACGACATACAAGAAGGCGACATCATTGAAGTTTCAACCACAAAAGAAGTTGAAAGAGTAACTTTGGTATAGGAAAACAAAAATGTCTTTAAGAAACGAAAGAGTTAGAAAAGCCCTTATGCGTGAAATTTCCGACATTTTGCGCACAGAAATAAAAGATCCAAAAATTGCAGGTATTGTATCAATTACAGATGTTGATGTTTCACCGGATAACTCTGCTGCAAGAGTGTTTTATAGTGTTTTTGGCGATGAAAAAACAAAAGAACTAACAAAAGCCGCACTTGAAAAAGATACCCCCAGAATTCGCCATGCCGTAGGACAGAGAATAAGACTAAGACATACACCTTCACTTTTGTTTATACTAGATGAATCACTTGAGCGTGGTGCAAAAATTACCGAACTTATAGACAAAATTTCTCGTGGAGAAATAAAGTAACGCATTATGTTACCAATGTATTTTTTAAACGTGTACAAAGAAAAAGGCATTACCTCTTTCGATGTTATACATAAGTTACGAAAAATTTTAAACATAAAAAAAATCGGACACTCAGGAACACTTGACCCTCTTGCACAAGGGGTTTTGCAAATTGCAGTCGGCGATGCAACAAGATTGCTTGAATATCTGGATAACGACAAAGAATATATTGCAGAGATTAAATTCGGATACAATTCCACAACAGATGATGATGAAGGTGAAAAAGAATTTATTAAAAAACCCGACTTCACTGAAAAAGAACTGCAGTATACTCTAAATGAATTCAACGGTAAAATTTCACAAATACCACCAAAATACAGTGCAATAAAAATAGACGGGCAAAAATTATGCGATTTGGCACGCAAAAATAAACAAATTCCCGAAATAAAACCTCGTGATGTAGAAATATATTCAATAAAACTCATAAATTTCCATGCACCCGACTGTGCAAAAATAAAGGTTAATTGTTCCAAGGGTACATATATTCGCTCTCTTGCAAGAGATATTGGTGAAAAACTTAATTGCGGCGCATATTTAACTAACCTGACACGCACAAAAGCCGGCAACTTTCATATAGAAAATTCACAAAAATTATCCGCAGAAATTAAAAATTTTGCGCTAAATCCTATTGACGCACTAAACTTAAACAAAATTAAAATTACAGAAGAACAATATAAAAAAGTAATAAACGGCAATCCACTTAAATATATTGAAAACAAAATAAACAGTAAAAAATATATGCTAATTTTCAACAACACACTTGTTTCAATTGCAAATTTATCGGATAATATATTAAAAATGGAAAAAGTTTTTAAAACGGAGTAATAAAATGGGTGTTTTTATAAGAACATTAATTGTCTGTCTTATCATTTGTGCAGGGTATTATTTGTATGCTTTCTTAGGAAAAGAAAGCTATCAAGCATTAGATACAAACAAAACAACCGTAAGTCAAAAAACTGAAAATTATGAAAAACTTAATAAAATTCAAAAAGAAGAAAATCAACAACCCCAGATGCAAAAAATGAAAATCTGCTTTATGAGCGATGAAAACACAACTCATTATGTTGAAAGACAGGTACAAAACGCAACGCTTGAAGGTGCAATTGAAGAACTTTTAAAAGGACCAAGCAAATACGAAAGTGCACGGGGTGTTTATTCAGAAATCCCTACAGATGTAAAACTTATGTGGGTTAAGGATGAAAACGGCAAAATAATAGTAAACTTAACCAGAAATTTTGAATATGGGGGCGGTACAAAAAGCATACAAAACAGAATAAAACAGATAAAGCTAACTGTCGATTCTTTTAATACAAAAAAACCGGTTTACCTGTATCTGGATGGCAAACAAGTTGAATACATGGGTGGCGAAGGCATTTATATCGAGCAGCCTCTTAACTAAACAGGAATTTTGACCCAACTTTCAGGTATAAAATCTTTGTCATTAATTTTTGCCTCTCTTGTAAACCATCTGGAAGGAGCTACTACAATTTTACCAGAATTGTTATTTAACCAGGCAGCCCACCAGGAAAAAGAGGAATTGGCAACTATATTATGCTTTGCTTGCGACATAAAATACATATCCTCCTGCCAATTTGCGGTATTAGCATATATATACTCATAACCCTCCGGTAAATACGCACATGAGCCTTCAATATCATCCGAAAAAACGAAAAATTTTGGATTATTAATGCTTTTTGACATATATTCAATAGCATTTGTGTAATAATCCTTTTTACATACAAAATGAATTTTTTTATTTGCATCATTTGTAATATAATCGCCAAGACGCAAATTTATACTCACCGAATTAGAATTTTTTATATCAGATAGCAGTGTATCATTTTTAATAAAGCTTTTATCTCGAAAATTAAAAAGAGATAAAATATCATCACGATTATCTATAAAATATTTCTCACTTTGCCAAAAACCTTTTAAATAAGCACTGTGCTTAATTTTTAATACTTGCGGACAAAAAGTCTTTTTTTTATCTTTATACAAAGTCTTCTTGAATAAATGTTTTTTATTGAGATTTTCAAAATCGCAAACCTGTGCAACTTTAATATCAAATCCAAATTTATTTAATTCAAAATTTCTTACTTTATAATCAGAGTATGCGGATAAATCAACGTACAGATCAAAACCTGTATTTTTAGATAGCACATAACCAATTGCGTATTGAAACATTTGGTTTCCTACACCACCGATTAAATTTACAATAATTTTATCCATATAAAAAATTTATCACAAATTTTTAAAATTAAACAGAAGAATTAAGCTTAAATTCTAAAATCTTGCTCTGCAACTTTAAAATAGCTTCATGTTTAGTAGAAACACCTAATTTTCTATAAATATGAGACATGTGCATTTTAACAGTATCTTGCGAAATATGAAGTTTCTGCGCAACATCACTGTATTTTGAAGAATCAGACATAACAGATGCAACCTCAAGCTCACGCCTTGTAAGATTAAACTGTTCAGCAGGAGCTTTATCAAAATGACAAGGTTTTAGACTATTACTTATAGTGTTCATTACCCTAAACACAAAACGATTGAGCCGCTTATCATAACATGCGCCAAAATTAACAATATCATCTATTGCACATACAATTTCTTCAAGTGTACAATCAGCAGACAAATAACCTGAGATACCAAGATTTAAAGCAAAAAGAAAATCACTTTCGTCAAATTCGGAGGTCACAAGAAGTATTTTCAACAATGGAAAACCCATTTTAATTTTTTTTATAATATCCGAATTATTTTTCAATTGATAAAATGAAGATAAGACAAGAACATTTGGATTAACCAAATAAATTTTATCAAGATAATTATAATATTCAGACTCACCTATTACCATGTACTTGCCGCAAAGTCTAATTGAATTTCTTAACTTTGCTCTGTTAATTGCGTTATTATCGACAATAAAAATTGTCTTTTTGTCGCTTATACCCTTGATTCGTGAAACTTTTTCCGCCGATGTAATCATATAAATACCTTATTGATGTAAATAATACTTACATGTAAATAAAATTTGTAGATAAATAAAATTGTCACATAAACATTTAATTTATACATTAAATTTTAAATAATTTCTAAAAAATAATTAGAATGAGGCAAAACAGCTTTACAATACTTAATAAATTTTACTTAACCGTAGCAAAAATTATTATGTAAATTTTTGTAAAAATTTCTACAGTTTTTATATAAAATTACGATTAATAATATATCTATTTATTAACAAAGGATGTGGCAATGAAAATAGAGAACATACTGACAGAACTTTTATTAAAAAACATTTTACCGGAAAGCGAAAACAAGGGTGATGGAACAAAAGCGCAGCTTTTTACAAACGCAGCACAGAATTTTGATATTATAGAGTTTATATCAAGCAATAATGAAGCAGCAAAAGAAGCGTTGGACATAAATGGTGACGGACAAATAAGTCAAAGTGAAAAAGATGCTTTTGAAAGTTTTGTTAAAAACTTCAACAAAGATATAACCAATATGACACTCGAAGATTTACTAAAAGAATTTAGTAAAGCAAATCAAGCCAATAATAAAGCAAAAGAAAACAATGTTGTACAAAATTCTCTTGTAGATTGTATAGAAACAGGATTAAAAAATTTATTTACATCAAGCGCAAGTACAGTGTCATCTACAAGCAACACCTCGTCTTGTAAAAAAACAAGCAAAACAACTTCTTCAGCCCCTGCCTATACTGCAAACTCTTGTCCGACGAGCAACACAAACGTAAGGGTAAATACAAACCTGACAAATATGTCGCTTGAAGAACTTGAAGAAAAGAAAACTGAAGAAAAATCAAAAGTTAATGAAAGTAGAGAAAATATCAACAAAGTACACACTGGTGATAATGATGTTATAAGAACTGCACAAAGCAGGTATGACGAAGCTCAAAAAGCCTATGAAAATGCACTTGAAAATGACAAAGAAGTTAAAGCAGAGTTAAAAGCCCAATTAAAAGAAAATAATTCAGCCATTCAAGAAAAAGAAGGTGAAATTGAGGAAATAAATACAAATATAAATGACAAAGAAGGCGAAATATCCGAACAGGAAAGTACAATTGCAAGTAATGAATCAACATTACAAGAACTAAAAACTCAACTTTCGGCTTTTAGCAGTCAAAGCAGTGATGATCCCGACGAAAAAGCAAGAATTAATGCTATTAAAGAGCAATTAAGATCAGCAATTCAAAGTATGGAACAACAAATTGAAAGTGATAAAGAAAAACTTAATTCACTAAATGACGAATTAAAAGAATTGCAAGATAAAATACCTGTTGCAGAAGACGAATTATCAGAACTGGAAAGCAAAAAAGAACAAATAGAAAAAGAAATACAAAAATCTTGTTCACCCGAAACAATTAAAACAATGAGGGAAGCAAACAATGCTAAAAAACAAGTTGAAACAGCAAAAACTACAGAATTAAACAGGGCAAACAACGAACTTAAATCTGCAGAACAAGGTTTAAATCAAGTTGAGACCGAAATAATAAGCAGAAGCTTTGTTGTAGATGACTCAGAATGGGAAGAAGTAGCAAAATGCAACATCGATTTAACAGAAAAACTTGAAAACGGCGAACCGAGATATGTATTTGCACAAGGAACACAAGATAAAACATTCCATATATACGATTTGAGTGCATGCAACTCTCTGACAACAGTTGATCAGGGCAACAACAAAATGTATAACTTCTGTAAAACTGAAGACAATTCAGGTAAACGGGTATGCTATATGGATAGTTGCGACGACATATGCACATTTAACGCATGCTACAATACAAACTCCCCTCTCTCATTTGACTTAAACGGAGATGGTGTTAAAACATCAGACGAATTAGTCCAATTTGATATAGACGGTGA
>CALUXZ010000012.1 GCA_944324875.1 Candidatus Gastranaerophilales bacterium
CTAAAAAAGATGTATAGATTAATATATACAAGTAAATAAATTTTCTGTCACCCCTTTAAAAGGGGTGACTTATTATTTAAAAAGTTTTTCGAAACGTGACATAGCTTCAATGGTATTTTCTCTTGAGCCAAAAGAAGTTAATCTGAAATAGCCCTCACCATTTTTACCAAAACCTGCCCCAGGAGTACCAACAACTTGTATATTTTCAAGCATATAATCAAAAAATTCCCATGAAGTCATATTATTTGGGCATTTAAACCAAATGTAAGGCGAATGTTTGCCTCCTGTGTACCATACCCCGCATTTATCAAGAGTTTGTGAAATAATTTTTGCATTTTCCTTATAGTACTCAATGTTTTCTCTTATTTCTTTTTGTCCCTTATCGCTAAAAACAGCTTGTGCACCCCTTTGAACAATATAAGGAACACCGTTAAATTTTGTTGTTTGACGTCTTAACCAAAACTTATTAAGCTTGCCGAGATTTTCGGGCACTATTGTATAACCGCACCTTGTACCTGTAAAGCCTGCTGTTTTAGAAAGCGAACAAAATTCTATTGCACAATCTTTTGCGCCTTCAATCTCATAAATGCTTTTTGGCAGATTATCATCTGAAATAAAACACTCGTATGCAGCATCAAAAAGAATTACAGCGTTTATTGTTTTTGCATAATCAACCCACTTTTTAAGTTGTTCTTTATTATAAACTGCACCGGTTGGGTTATTTGGAGAACAAATATAAATAATATCAACTTTTTGTGCGGGGTTTGGCATTGGTAAAAATCCGTTTTCACCGTTTGCATCGGCAAAAACAACTTTTCTGCCCGCCATAATATTTGTATCGACATAAACAGGATAAACAGGGTCAGGAACAAGTACAACATTGTCTTTTGAAAATAAATCCAATATATTCCCGATATCACTTTTTGCACCATCGGAAATAAAAATCTCATTTATATTAAGCTCAACGTTTCTGTTTTGATAATATTTTTTAATTGCTGATTGTAAAAATTCATAACCTTGTTCAGGACCATAGCCACGAAACGTATCTTGTGCGCCCATTTCATCGACCGCCTTATGCATTGCCTCGATTACTGCTTTGCACAATGGCAACGTAACATCACCAATACCCAATCTTATAATTTTTTTATCAGGATTTTTTGAGCTGAACTCTATAACTTTTTTAGCTACTGTTGAAAATAAATAACTTTGTTCCAAATTTAAATAATTTTCGTTTATATTCATACTGCCCCTTACTTTTTCTTATCCTTGTTGATTATAATACAAAAATATTAATTTACTACATTAGCCAATAGCCTTTTGTGCGATAAATTTTGTTTTTTATCCTCCTAAAATAAAACATCAATATTTAGAGGATTAGAGGACGATGAATTTTTATAAAAAATTATTCTTTATTTTTGCTGCAATCTTTTTATTAAATCAAAACGTATATGCAAAAAAGACTGTTCAAATGCCGCCTGTTACAAAATATCCGGATTATTCTTTTGAATTTGTCGGTAGAGATAAATTTGAAGGTTTTAACAGGAAAATGTTTATCTTTAATCAAAAAATGAACAAATATGCGCTTAAACCCTTGCACATAGTCTGGGCATCTGTGATGCCAAAGTATGGAATGGATAGAATACAAAGTGCCTATACAAATATAGAATATCCTAAAAGACTGGTAAGTACTTTATTACAAAAGGATTTTAAAGCATCAGGACATGAAACGCTAAGATTTTTAACCAATACCACTTTGGGTTTGGGCGGTTTATACGATCCTGCATATAAATGGTTTAAACTTGAACCGCTAAAGGAAGATGTCGCACAAGGTCTTGCCAAGTGTAAAATTAAACAAGGGCCTTATCTGGTTTTGCCTTTTATAAATTCCACCTCACCACGTTCAATTTTGGGTTCGCTAATTGAGTGGCCGCTTGACCCGTCAATGTACATTGGCAGCCCGATTACAGCGGCGATTAAAGCAGGTTTGATAATAAACAGAACATCCTATGCTCAACCTGTAATTAAGTTGGTTGAATCAAATTTTGCTGACCCTTATGATATAGCAAAAAAAATATGGGGACTTGAAAGATACATAAAAGAGAATAATTATGACAGAAAAGAAATTCTTGAGCTGGCATTAAAAGAGTGCAAAGAGCTTTTAAGACAAAACGAAACAAATAAAGCACTTAACATTGGTGATGAAAAAATGCAAAGTGATAATTTAACGGTTGATGATGCCATAAAAGGTTATACTTGGTTTGATAACATTGAGCAGAACAATCTTGATTTAACAAATAAAAATCTTATACCGGATATTATACTTGATGATTTTAACCCTCAATGCCCCGTAACTGATGCTATGAGAACAGCACTTTTTAATTCGGAAGGTTTAGCTAATAAGTCTATATGGAGCGAGCTTTCAGTATGGAACAGAACATTTGAAAAAAAAATAAAAACATCCTCGGTAAACATAGAAGAAAAAAGAGACGATTACAAGTTTAAATATATAATGCAAAAGGATAAAAATTCACCTCTTGTTATAATTTATCCTTCAATTGGCGAAGGCATAACATCTCACCACTCCTTAGTATTTGCTAAAATGTTTTATGACAGAGGATATTCCGTTGCAATCTTAGGCAGTCATTTTCATTGGGAATTTGTAAAAAGTTTACCGGAAGGTTATAGACCGGGAGTACCTGCCCAAGACGTGGCTTATCTTAGAAAAGCAACACAAAAAATTGTAGAAAAACTTGAAAATAAAAATGATTGTAAATTTAGCGACAAAACATTAATTGGCACATCTTTCGGGGCATTTGCAACACTATTTTTGGCTGATATGGAATCAAAAGAAAATACTTTAAATATATCACGTTATATTTCAATAAATCCGCCGGTAGAGCTGCTTTATGCAGTAAATGTTATTGACAAAAATAATCAAGATTTAAAAGAGCATCCGATAGATATAAAAAAAAGAGTGGCACTAAGTGCCTCAAAGATAATTCAATTAGTGCAACAAAAAAATGAATTAAAGCAAGAATTTCAAATCGATATGTTGCCATTTAACCAAGATGAGGCAAGGTTAATTACATGTTTTGTATTAAGGCAAAAGCTATCAGATTTAATTTTTACTTTAGAAAATACAAAAACATCAAAAAGAACCGATGTGTACAACCTTATTAACAATATAAGTTATCAAGATTATATCGATAAATATTTAATTCCTTGGAATAATTACAGCATTGACGAACTTAAAAAAAGTACCGCTTTGTATTCAATAAAAGAATATTTACAAAATAACAAAAATTATAAAATTTATCATGCATTGGATGATTATCTTGTTAATCAATCTCAACTCAAGGATTTAAGAGAATATGCAGGCAAAAATCTTGTATTATTCGATAAAGGCTCTCATCTTGGATATTTATACAGAAAAGAATTCAAGAATGAACTTTTAAAGGATATTATACCCGTAAGTAAGGAATTATCCTCTCAGTAATTCCTTAAATTTTCTTGCAATACCTCTTTGGAAAGGTGAATATAGAAAAAAGTTACCATTTTTATCCCAACCTTTATTAATATCTTTTCTTAATATTTTGCCTTTATTGTCAAAAATATTATCAAAAAACGCAATAATTTTTTCATCATACATTTTTGGATTTATAACTTTTGGTGCGTTGAGCATTTTGAGGTATAGTTCATCATTGTTGTCAATTTCTATAATTTTATCAACAACATCATCAAGATTTTTGAAATCATTGACAAAAATAAAAGAATCCGGATTAAACTCTTTTTTTGCAAGCGGGTCGCCCCAGTAAACAGGAATTGTATTTGCCAAAAAGGCATCAGATATTTTTTCGCTGATGTATCCTTCGTTAGAAGAATTTTCAAAAGCAATAGTAAATTTAAATCTGTTTAAATATTCAATTTTATTTTCAACCTTTAAGCCCGTGTTATTTAAAAGTTTACCTGATGAGTTAATTTTTTTATATTTTGAAAGTAATTTAAAAAAATTAACCCTTATATTATCGGCGTAAATTCCGTTTGAATACAAAAAACTGCAAAAACCTCTTTTTTGCGGGTTATCAGGCATGGAAATATTTTTTCTTAGCTTGTTTAAAAAATGATAAACCGGAACACGTAAGTATCTTTCGCCAAAATCAATATAATCACAACTTATTGCATAATCGTAAACATTAAAATCCGGTGTAATGTTTTCGCCGCTATAAAAAATTCTTGGACACTCATAGTTTCTATATTTCTTACCAAAACATGAACATATTACAAAATCAGGATTTTTTTCATCTAAAACAAAATCATATTTATCTTTTAACAGATTGATGAAAAAATCATTTTCAAAAGTATGTTCTTTCCAAAAATCGCAAAAGTGTATTCTTATCTTTTTTTGCATTTACCTTCAACTCTAAATATAAGATTAATGTAATTTAATTCTACAACAACTAAAATGTTTATGTTAATATATTTGTGCCTATTTTAACGGAGAAAATATGAAAAAAGATTATTCAAAAAGAACAAAAATAGTTGTTACAATTGGTCCTGCGGTATCAACGAAAGAGGGTATAATAAAGCTTATAAAAGCAGGTGCAAATGTTTTCAGGCTTAATACTTCTCATGGTTCAATGGACGATCATAGGGAAAAATTTAATCTTATAAGACAAGTATCGAAAGAACTTGATGTCTATTGCGCTATTATGGTTGACTTACAAGGCCCCAAAATTAGAGTTGGCAACCTTAATGAAGAAATAAAACTTGAATATGGTCAGGAGGTTATTTTTTCACACGCCCAGTATCAAGACGATGAAAAAATAATCCCTGTTGATTATAAAGGAATTGCTCATGACGTTAAAAGCGGCAGTAAAATTCTACTTGATGATGGCAAAATAGCTGCAATTGTTGATAAGGTAGAAGGTAGTAAGGTATATGCAAAAATAACAAACGCTGGTGTTTTAAAGTCAAGAAAGGGTTTAAACATCCCCGGGTCAACGGCAAGCTTGGCTGCAGTTACTCCTAAAGATGTTGAATATATTAAATTTGCTATTGATATGGGGGCAGATTATATTGCACTGTCTTTTGTAAGACAAAAGGAAGATGTTTTGCTTGCAAAAAAATATATAAACGATTTCAACTCGAATATTCCTGTTATTGCAAAACTTGAAAAGCCACAAGCAATTGAAAACTTGTCTGAAATTATAAATGCATCTGACAGTGTTATGGTAGCGAGGGGCGATTTAGGCATAGAGCTTTCACCTGTTGAAGTGCCTATTTGTCAAAAACTTATTATTAGCGAATGCAACAAGCAGAAAAAGCCCGTTATTGTTGCTACACAAATGTTAGAATCAATGATAAATGAGCCTATTCCGACCCGTGCAGAAGTATCAGACGTTGCAAATGCAATTATTGACGGAGCAGATGCCGTTATGCTCTCCGGTGAAACATCAGTAGGAAAATTTGCAATAAAGGCGGTTGAGACAATGGCGCAAATTGCTCAACATACCGAAGGCAGTGTTTTTTATGAATTTGACAAAGATTTTGAAATGTCTGAAGATATGGCACTAACCAGACAGGCAATAGTATTTGGTGCCGATAAAATGCTGAAATACGTTAATGCTAAAGCAGTTTTGAGTTTTTCGCATTTTGGTTATTCTACAAGATTAATGTCTAAATTAAAACCATCCGTACCAATTATTTTAGTTTCAGACTTAGAAGAAACCTGTAGAAAAATGTCAATAGCATGGGGTGTGTACCCGTTTCATAAAAAGTGGGACAGTGTTTTAACAGGGGATATGCTTCTTAAAATTGATGAATTTTTAACAAATGAGGCAGGGCTTAAAATGGGAGATTACGTAGTAATAACCGGTTCTGCACCTAATTTAATTACAGGCAGAACTAATTTTGTTAGAGTTCATAAAATTGGTACATAGCTGGTTAAAGTGTATTAATCTGTTCCCATTTAGTTGAAAATTGTGTTGGAGTAAACACATAACTTTTGGATTCATTTTGCCCAAAACCGCCAAAATTATCGCAATATTTACAAAGCGAAATACCTTTTCTGCCTTTTTTAGCAAGAGTATCCCTTATATCTTTATATTCTTTGGAATTCCAAGCTTCAAGCAAAGTTTGTTTTGTTAAATCGCCCAAAGTATACAAACCCAGAGCATCGTTACAACATAAAGATAATTTTCCGTCAGGTCTCACTATTACTTGTTTAAACGGTAACTTGCAATTTGTTTTAAGTTGGTATGTAAAATGCCTGTTTTTAGATTGCCCGCCCCTGTTGTTCCTTATTTCCTTTTTGTTTATCATTTGAATAATGACTTTTCTTTTTAAAATAGGATTGGCATTGCAAATTTCAACAATTTTTTTAATATTATCAGGTAATTTTTTTTCACCTTCGTAATAATTATCAATGCAAATTGTGTCGCAATATTTTATTAACTCGTTGAATTTTTCTTCATTTAATAAAATACCATTTGTAAAAATTGAAAGATGCGCATTTGTACAAGTTTCTTTAACGTATTTTGCAAACTCGCAAATTCTCTTATCTAAAAGCGGTTCATTGTTGGAAAAAATTTGAATTCTTCCGTCGTAGTTCATATCCCGAAGCTGATTTACAATATTTTTAAATAAAACTTCGTCCATAATCTTAAATTCACGCCTGTCATCTTTTCGATTGACAGGACAAAATGAACATTCGCCATTACATCTGTTAATTGTTTCAATTTCAATTGTTTCGAACAGGTTTACTTTATTTGTTCTTAAATATTCATCGATTTCTATTTGGGCAGCATTTTTCATTTCGCTGTCCATGATGATTTTTCTGGGTAAAAGAAGTAAAATTTCGTATAAAAAAGAGTTTTTTGGTAATTTTTTGTACAAAAAATTTTTTAATCTGAATAACATTAGGATTATTTTTGTCATGTATCTTACCTACCCGAAAATTTCTTTTAGAACTGATATGAAAGTTTTTTTGACTAAAGGTTCAATTTTAATTCTTTTATCCTTGAAGGTTTTATCTAAGCTATCTAAAATAGATAAATATTTTAATGTTGATATTAAGATAATGTCTATGTCATAATTTTTAAGTTTTTCAAATGGTATAATTTTGTAACCTAAAAAATCTTGTCCTTCTTGTTCAATGTAAAATCTCTTATCGCTAATGCCAGTTATATTAAACATTGATAAATCATAATGCTTTTTTATAATTTCAAAAAATTCACCTGCACCATAAAACACGATTTTCTTATTTTTTAATTTTGATAATTTTTTTAATTGCTTGTCAAAATTAACACTTTTTAAGTACACCAAAATTTCTTCTTCTGTCATAATTCACTCTCCGCAATTAAGTAGATTATATATAATCTAAACTTAATTTTCAAGCTTGCCATAATGCACTCTTACCTTTAAAATAAAGTTTATGGAAGAAAATAAGTATGGAGTTTTAAAGTATAGCGCAATAAATATTGGTGATGATATTCAAAGTATTGCCGCTATGCGTTATTTGCCAAGAATTGACGAGTATATTCACCGTGATAGGGTTGATGTATTTAAGTCGGATAAAAAAGTTAAAACAATAATGAATGCCGCTTGGATGCTTGAGCCAAAACACATGCCCCCAAGTGAAGATATTGACCCTTTGCTTATTTCCATGCATTTAAAAATGGTTACAAGAAAGGCAATGACTCCAAAATTAAAACAATATTTAATTAATCACGCTCCTGTGGGCTGTCGTGATACCGACACAATGGAATATTTGAATTCACTTGGAATTCCGGCATATTTTTCAGGTTGTATTACTTTAACAATCAGAAAAAATCCTGAAATTAAAAGACAAAATTACATCTTGACGGTTGATATGCCAAAATACATACAAGATGAAATTAAAAAAAGAACTAATCGCCCCGTTTATAATGTTTCAAGATTAATGAACGTTTATTTCAACCAGTATGAAAGATTTAAAGTTGCCAAAATGGCACTTTATATGTACCATAGTGCTCATTGTATTGTTACAAGAGCAATTCATGTCGGTTTACCCTCTCTTGCATTTGATACTCCGGTTTTAATGTTGGATTTAAAAACAAAACCTTTTGATAACAGGCGTGATCCAAGATATTACGGGTTGATTGAATTTTTTAATCCAGTTAAAGAAATTGATTTTTTAAATAATAAAGATATTTACGATTTTGAAAATCCTCCTGAAAATCCCAAAAGGCACATTGATACAAGAGATAATCTTATTAAAAAATGCAGCGATTTTACGGGTTACGACAACCCTGTAAGTCTTGTTGAGAATTTTGAAAATCCTTTTATTGAGCTTTATTCAATGCTTGCCTATAAGCATTATAGAATGAATAGAAACGCCTATTGGCTTAAACCGTCAGAATTGATAAAAGTTGCTTTTAGAAAAGCAATGTTAAAGAAAACAAGGTGCGACCTTGAAATATAGTTTTTGGGGTAGAAGATGAAAAATTATGCAATTATTTTAGCTTCCGGTAGTGGAGAAAGAACGGGTCTGGATACACCAAAACAGTTTTTAAAAATTGCGGGCAAAACTGTTATTGAGCATACATTGCAGGTTTTTCAAAATCACCCGAAAATAAATGAAATAATTATTGTTGCAAATAAAAACTATATTAAAAAAGTTCAATCAATATTGCGGGAAAACAAGTTTAAAAAGCCAATAAAAATTGTGCAGGGCGGATTAACAAGAAAAGACAGCTCTTATAATGGCATTAGTTCAATTAAAGATGTTGAAGCAAACGTACTTATTCATGATGCAGTAAGACCTTTTGTTTCGTCCAAAATAATTGACAAGTGTATTGAAGCATTAAAAAAACACAAAGCTATCGATGTTGCCATACCCTCAAGTGATACAATAGTAATTGCGGACAAAAATAATTTCATAAAACAAATTCCCGAAAGACGTTTTTTTAGACGCGGGCAAACTCCACAGTGTTTTTATCTGCCTCTAATAAAAAAGGCGCACGAACTTTCGCTTGAAGACAGTGAAGCAAAAAATGTAACTGATGATTGTTCATTAGTTTTAAAATACGGATTAAGCGATGTATATATAGTTGAAGGTGATCATTTTAACAGGAAAATAACATACCCTTTGGATTTAGCAATTGCAGATAAGCTTTTTCAACTAAAAAGCTTAAAGCTTGAAGATGTTGAGCTTAACCTTATAAAAGACAAGGTAGTTGTTGTTTTTGGACACTCAAGGGGTATTGGCAAAGAAATATGCACCCTTGCAAAAAAATACGGTGCAAGGGTTTGGGGTTTTTCAAGAAAAAATGGGGTCGATGTTTCAGATTTCAATCTTGTAAAAAAGGCACTTTTTGATGTATACAAAAGCGAAGGCAAGATTGATTATATTGTTAATACGGCAGGTATTTTAAATATAGGTTATCTGGAAGACAGAAATATTAAGGATATACAAGATGAAATTGCAGTTAATTACCTTGGCGCAATAAATATTGCAAAAGAATCTTTTAATTATTTAAAAAAGAGCGAGGGTTCGCTACTTTTTTACACTTCAAGCTCTTACACCAGAGGGCGTGCAAAGTATTGTACTTATTCATCCTCAAAAGCGGCAATTGTGAATTTGGTTCAAGCACTGTCGGAGGAGTGGACAACATTTAATATAAAAGTTAATGTAATAAATCCCGAGCGAACTGCAACACAAATGAGATTTCAAAATTTTGGAAAAGAACCTGAAGACACTTTGCTTTCTCCTAAAAAAGTCGCAAAAGTTTCACTGGAAACAATACTTGGTAACTTTACCGGACAAGTGATAAATGTTACAAGAGAGGACTTGTTTTAATAATGACTCAAAATTTTAAAAAATTTCAAAACAAAGAATATGATGATTATATAAAATTTTTTAAAAAATGTGCTTTTGAAAAAAGATTAAAAAATTTATCTCACAAATATAAAGGTAAAAAAGTATTATTGTATGGAAATGGCATATTTTTTGATGCACTTGCAGACAGTTATGACTTAAACTCTTATTTCAATGTTGTCGGTGTTTCAGATATAAGATACCTTAATAATAAACCCGATACATATAAAAATTTTAAAGTTTTTGCACCCTATAATTTTAAACATGAAGATATAGATATTGTTATTTGTTCAACAGTTGATCCTGCTTCAATTTATTTTTCAATGATAAAGCATGAAATGCTGCCTAAAAATTGTATTTTCGACAGCTTTTTAGACAGAACAAAAAAAGAAGCTCTTAATGATATGAAAAATAAATTTAAAGCATTGTGTCGATATGCAAAAACTGCTTTTAATGTTTTTTCTATCATTAAATATGCACTTGTATTGGATTCTGACGAAATAAATTCAAAAATTAATTATCTGAATGTAATTAAAAAATTAAAAAGCAGGGATAAAAAAACAAATCCTATACGGGTACTTTTTATTGTAGAAGAAAACGCAAAGTGGGGATATCAATCCATTTATGACATTTTAAAAAACGATGATAATTTTGAGATTTTACCTATACTATGCTATCCGATAATTACAAAAAACAGGGAAGACTATACGCAAGATGAAAATATTGAATTCTTTAAAAGTATTGGAATCGAGGCAATAGACGGTTGCCCCGAAAAAAACGGAAAATACACTCCAATAGATACTTTTAAGCCTGATATTGTTTTTTATCAACAACCTTGGTATGTTCTTGATGATTGGCATCCAAAAAATGTTTCTAAATATGCACTTACCTGCATTGTTTCTTATGGTTATTCTTCAATTGATGTTAAAAGCTGGGGCTCAATTGCAGTTCAAAAATTAAGCGGAAATCTTTGGAAGATGTTTTGCGAGTCGCCTTATCATAAAATATTTTATGAAAAAGCTGCAAAAATCAAACACAAAGATATTTTAAAAATTACGGGTTATCCAAAAATGGATTATTATAAAGAACCGATAAATCCTTTTTTTGAGCAACTTTGGAAAGATAGTGAATCAAAACGTCCAAGGATTATTTGGGCACCACACCACTCAATTGATCAAAGAGGGCTTGAAATGTCGAATTTTATGGAGCATTACAAATTTTTCCTTGATTTTGCAAAAAATAACAAACAGTACTCCTTTATTTTTAAACCTCACCCAATGTTGGAATTTAAGTGTATATCTGAAGGGTTTATGACAAAGGACGAGTATGATAGCTATATTTACGAGTGGGAAAACTTAGAAAATGCAAGTGTCTGGAATAAGGGAAATTATTTTGATATTTTCAAAACCTCAGATGTACTTATAACGGATTGTTCATCTTTTCTTGGTGAATATTATTTTAGCCAAAAGCCCATTGTTTTTCTTGATAAAAATTCACGCTGTGGATTTAACGAGTTTGGTTTAAAAATGAAAGAAACATTTTATTCACCAAAAAAACTTGATGAAATACCGGAGTTAATATACGATTTATTAATAAATAAAAACGATTATAAAAAAGAACAAAGAATTAAGCTTATTAAACAGGAGTATTTTTACCCCACGCAGGGTGTTGGTAAAATGATATGTGAATTTATAAAAAAAGAACTTAATATTTAATACGGAGTATAAAAATGATAAACGAACATTTGAAAAAAACTTTTTTTGATAAAATCAAACCTAATGCAAAAGTTGCTATATATGGTGCAGGTGAAGTTGGCACAAAAATGTATCATGACATTAAAAAACACAGAAGCGATGTAATTGTTAAATATTTCATTGATACATATAAAACAGGCGATGTTGAAGGTGTTAAAATTTTTCCCTTTTCGGATGTTAATACCCTAAAAGATATTGATTTAGTAATAGCCTCTACAAGAAAAGATTATTCGCTTGTGATGAATATTTTTCAATACTATAATATTGATTTTATGCCGGAAGAGCGATTTCTTGAGCATTATTACAGAAACAATAACGAACTTTTAAATGATGAAAATTTGAACAAAATTTTAAATATTTTTAACGATGATGAAGATAAAGAACTTTTTAAACTAGTATTTTCTTCAAGAGCTTGCATGATTAATGATGCAATGGTAGATTATGCGTACAAAAATCACGGCCTTAGAAGATATTACAATGCAAGAAATATTTATAAACAATATGTAGATAAACTTATTTTAGATAAAATAAAAGTTATTTATGACTTAGGTTTTTTTGACGGCAGGAATTTCCTTGCGTTTGATAAATTTATGCCAAATTTAGAAAAAATTTATGCGTTTGAAGCAATTTATGATATTGCAAAAAACCCCGCTATGGATGCTGTTTTAAAAAGGGGTAATAAAGTAGAGATAATAAATTCTGCAGTTGCGGATAAGGATGGTGAAGCTGTATTCTGCCTGAATAATGCACTTTTATCAGGCTCTGTTTTAAAAGATGTTTCAACAAAGAAACACGACAGTGAAAAATATACCGATTTAGAAAGAAAAGTTAAACTTACAAGTATAGATAATTATTTTACCAGTAATAATATAAAAGCTCCTGATTTAATTAAAATGGATATTGAAGGTGCGGAGTTGCCCGCAATTCGTGGTGCACTTGAAGTTATTAAAAAATTCAGACCCCAGCTTGCAATTTCAATTTATCATTCTGATTTTGATTTCATTAATATTCCGTTATTTTTAAGTGAAAATTTATCTGATTACATTTTTAAATTAGGGCACTATAGCAGGGATAATTCAGAAACGGTTTTGTACGCAATACCAAAAGAAGTTATATCTTAATTGTTTTTCCAAAGGTCTGAATATCAAATTGTTACAGATTGCCCTTTTCTAAAATCCACATTTTTAATTTAGGGTTATATGTGTAATGCTCCTTAAAGCCCTCATCGTTGTATGTGGTAAAAAAGCTGCTTTCCCAATCTGAAGGATTATAATTAACCTCAAAAAGTTTGTCTGATACTTCACCTTCTTTATTCAGAATTATTGTTGAGTAATAAAAACCTTTTTCTGTAGGTATTAAAATTCTTTTTTCGTCGGTATCTGTATCATGTTCAGTCACGGATAAAAGTGTAGTGCCAAGTATCTTATATTCAATTTCAGTGTTATCATCAAATATACGCCTGTATGAAAATTGCGAATTTAGCCCGTTTGGCATAGTAAATACTTCATCCACATTCATGCCTTTTGACATATCAATAATTGTTACTTTACGGGGAAGGTTGCTATCTGGAGATATTTCACCAAAAAGAACTCTTTTGCTGACGTCCATTAATAGCATTTTAAAACTATTATCTTTACCCGTATTTACTAATATGTCCAAAAAACTACGGTAATATTTGCCATCCTTCTTTGCTTTTTGTACTTGTTGTTTTAAAATTGAAATAATTTCTTTAATCTCGTTATCTCTAATTTTTTCTGGAGTTAATTTTTTTTCTTTGCTAAACAGTGTAGAAATTCTTTCTAAAAACGAGGGTTTTTGAAGTTTTTTATTGTCGCCCCTAAAAATTAATGTATCATATTCAATCCCCTGTTTTTGTTTATTTGTTTTATTATTGCTCAAATTGGTTATTCTTTGTGCGGAAATTCTCTCTACTTTCATATACACCTCTTGGAATAATTAATATATTATCCTAAGTATTGTAAAAAATATTCTTTGCTACTAAAAAATATAATATTGAGTTGAGTAAAGGAACATTTGTTTTTTTGTTAAACTTAATTTTCCGACCTGAAAAAGCCCTCACAGAGCGACCTAAGCTAAAATAATCAAACTATTTGCACATCTCAAACTTGTCGTTTAATTGCAACAATAAAACATAACAAGAAAATAAAAAAGGAGAAGGTGGGATTCGAACCCACGGTACGCTCGTCACGTACGACGGTTTTCAAGACCGCTCCGATAAACCGCTCCGGCACTTCTCCGATAAATCTATAATATCAAATAATATTTCTTTGTAAAGTACTATTTAGCAGTAGTACCTGACATATTTAATTTTTTAACAACTTTGTCCGTAATATCAACTCCGCCAAAGTACATTACACGGTAATCAACGACTGTGTTAATTTTGTTTTCAATAGCCACAGCTTTAATTGCATTTTCAATTGCTGTGTCAATTTCCATTTCTTTTTTCTCTTTGAACTTAGCATAAGCTTCTTGCTTAGCAGCAAAAGTTTTTGCAGTTGCTTCTTCAAAATTCTTCTTTTGAATGGGGGAGTCTATTTTCTTAAATTCTTTTTCTTTATCAAGTAAATATCTTTGCAGCTCGCTTGCCTTATCGTCAATCTCACTATTTGCGGCTTTAGCCTTAGAATAATTTTCAATTATTTTTCTGTAATTAACCATGCCAATGGTATCGCAGAAAGCAGGTGTTGCCAGCCCTAAAACAAGTGCTGTAGCAAGAATTTTTTTAAATTTCATAAAATTCCTCCATATCTATGTTAAAATTATAACAAAGCAATTTGATTTAGTAAAGCAAGGGGAAGATAAAGTGCTTATAGGGGAAAATTTACATATAATTTCTAAGCGCACGAAAGAAGCAATTGCCCAAAGAGATGCCAACTATGTATTAACCAATATTGAAAATCAAACAAAAAACGGTGTTAATGTTGTTGATTTAAATATTGGTCCTGCTAAAGGGGCGGCTCAAGGCTCGCTCAAGTGGCTGCTTGAACTTTTGCAAGATAAATTCAAAATAAATTATTCACTTGATACCACAAATATCAATGAAATGAGGGAAGGCTTTGATTGTCTTGATAACCCCCAAGATGCTTTTTTAAACTCAACTTCCGCAGATGATGATAAACTAAAGAATACCACCGAAATTGTTGCAAAATATGATTCAAATTTAATTGCACTTACAATGAGTGCAAAAACAGGTATACCAAAAACACCCGAGGAAAGAATTGAGCTTGCTTTTAATATATTGGAAAATACAAGTGCTTTTGGAATTAAAAATTCTAAATTATGGCTTGACCCTTTAATTTTGCCCGTATGTGCGGCGCAAGAACAGGTGCTTGTATCTCTTGATACAATAAGAATGCTAAAAGAAAGTTTTGAACCGAAAGTTAATACACTTGTGGGTCTTTCAAATATTTCTAACGGCTGTCCCAAGGAACTCAGGGCTGATATTAACAGAACATTTCTCGTGCTTGCATTAGGTTGTGGTCTTGACGGAGCAATTATTGATGCCTTTGACACAAGAACAATTAATATTTACAATGTTATAAAAAACAATAAACCTTGTAATAAAGTTGATGAAATATATATAAAACTTTATGAATCAATGCGTGATTTTACCGATATTGATGAAATAAAATATGACAAAAGCGATAATGAGCAGCACAAAATTATAAGATGTGCACAAATATTATTAAATCGTGAAATATACTCGCATAGTTTTGTATAAGGCAAAATAAAAATGACAAAAAATTACACAAAAAGAAACCCGAAAGAGTATAATGCCGCAAGAGGCTTTTTTCAATGGCTGACTTGCCGAGTAGTTTATGGCACATATTACAGAATAGCCTGTGGTCTTAAAATTACAGGCAGAGAAAATGTACCAAGGGATAAGTTTTTTATCGTTGCTTCAAATCATGTAAGTGCAATAGATCCTTTTTTGGTTATTGATGCAATCGGAAGACATACAGCATACATGGCAAAACAAGAGCTTTTTGAGCAACCCGTTGCAAGATTTTTCTTGAATTTATTGGGAGCATTTGCAGTAAATAGAGGTAAATTAGGTGTTTCAACCATTAAAACTGCCCATGGCATAAAGCAAACAAATTGGGTTCTTGGTTTATTTCCCCAAGGAACAAGGGAAGTAAACGGTAATATGGAAAACATATCAAGGGGATTTGCAGGACTGGCAAAAACACTAAAATGTGATATATTACCTGTTGGCATTGTGGGGGCAATTAAAAAGGACAGAAAACCCTTTGAAAGTCATATAAAAATAAATATAGGCGAGCCTATACCCTATATGGAAGATACCCGAGAAATGATTAACATCTGGAAAGAAAAAATCGCGCAGTTAACCGTAGGAGAAGCTAATGGAAAAGATTAACCACGCAAGAAAGTATGCAAAAGATTTTAATATTTTAACAAGGTTGTATCAATACTATGCTCTGTATATTCTCTATATACCAATCTTTAGTTTGTTTTACAAATTTAAATGCATAAGAAACAAAAATCTTGAAAATAAGCCTTATATTTTTGCTGCAAATCATATTTCATACTGTGACCCGTTTTTAATGAATATGGTTACGGTGCGCCCTCTTGCATATATGGCAAAAAAAGAACTTTATGAGGTAAAGGGTAATTTTGGCAAATGGGTGGCAACAAATATTTCTCGCCTTGGAGGATTTTCGGTAAATCGTGAAAAGCTTGAAGTATCAACAATAAAAACTTGCGTAGATGTATTTAAGGCAAATTTTAATCTTTGCATTTTTCCTCAAGGCGGAATTAGAAAAAACAAGAAAATAGAAGAAGTAAACAAAGGCTTTGTTGTCATTGCAAAAATGGTAAAAGCAGATATTGTTCCTGTTGGATTATCGGGACTTGAAACATATAATTGGAATATATTTAAACGACCCGTAGTAAACCTTAAAATGGGGACACCAATTTCTTATGAATTACCGCATGACGAGATAATTAAACAGTGGAAACAACAAGTTGCACAACTCACTGACTATGAACTGGTTGAAGATACTGAACAACAATAGCAAAAAAAAATATTCAGATGTTTTAAAATTGCATACAAAAGAATTTATCGGCCGATAGCATATATATGACAAGTATTATAGAACAACCGTTAATAAAAGGTTTATCACATATAAAAAATCCGAGTGCAACACTGCCAACATTGTTGATTGAGGCTTGTTGTACGTCAGGCAGGACATATCAAAGTTACAAGCGTGGCGGAACTCTTGAAGCCAAAGAAAGATTTAGAGAAGAAGTTACATGTGCCGCTTTTTGGCTTTGGGGTGCAAAGGCATTGAATAAAATTGGGGATGTCATAGGGGAAAAATTATTTAAAAATATTGCAGATACAGGTAAAGATTTTCTTCGTGATCCGTCATATCAAATGTCCAATGCAGGAAAAATATTTAAATTTACAAAAATTATTTTAAGTGCCCTTATTGCAACGGGTCTTGTCGGTTTTGTAGTGCCTAAAGTAAATCATGCAATTACGGATAAGTTATTAAACAAAAGTAAAAATAAAAATAAAAAAGAGTATAATTTGAACGATTTTATAAAAAATGCAAAAAATGAAAATAATTCAAATTACGGATTAAACTTTAAAGGTAATGAAAATCTAATTAATGGTCTTATGAAAGCTTCCTACAATCTCGAAAACAAAAATGTGTGGAGATTAATTTCTACAGATACCGGAATGCTTGCAGGCAGAGTTTATAATTCTCGTCATCCTGCAGAAAGATTTGAATATCTCTTTAGGGATATTTGTTCTATGTTCTTTTATAATTTTACAACCGGCGGTGTAATTTTTCTTTTAAATAAAATTTTTAAAAAAACCGAAATACATCCCAAGGCACTTGATGAGATTTGTACATATTTGAACGGAAAAAACCTTACGGGTAAAGCGCTTTTGTCATCACTAAACAAAAAAAATGCATCAAATATTGCAAATATAAGTTTTGAGCAAAACGGTACCATAAAATTAAAAGATTTAGTAAAACAACTCCAAGATTTAAATTTTGGCGAAATAATCATTGAAAAGGCTCGCAAAATGAGCGAACTGCAACCCCCGCTAAGGGGAGAGAGAGTGCTTTCAAAAGCACAAGTTGAAGATGTCTTCTCAAACAGTATTTCGTCAAATCCAACATTCCTAAAAAAAGTTATTAATGCGGCAACATACGGCAGGGCTACTGATCCTACAAAATTTGTAGAAGCGCAAACTTGTCAGAAAATCAGAAACGGCATTGACACATTTATGTTGGAAATTGCAAATAAAGCAGGTGAAAATGTAATCAGTGCGGAATTTCTTAATAAAATAAAAATGAAAACACTTACAAGAACAGCATTATTTCAACTTGCAGGGTTGGCATTCAGCGCTGTCGGACTTGCAATTATAATTCCCAAAATGCAAATTTTCTTAAGTCAAAAATTATACGGAAAACAATCCTTTGAGGATATTGCAAACGGCAATAAAAAAGACGGCAAAATGCCGTCTTAATAATGTAAATTACATTTTTGATTTTTTTATATAGTGTCCAATAACCATAAAAATTGAAACTACCGCAGATAAACCCACAAGCAGGTAAACAATTCTTGCTATTAAAGTACCTTCACCGAATAAAAAACTGACTAAGTTAAAATCAAAAGCACCGACAAGCCCCCAATTTAAACCGCCAATTAAAAGCAAAATATAGGCAATTGTACCTAAAACCGAAATACATCCGCATTCAAACATAATATTTTAACCTCATTTAATCTACGCAATAATTATTGATAATAAAGAAAAATTAAATAATACCGTTTGTGGCAATTTGTAAGAGTAATAATTATTGTACCTCATAAGGGAATAATAAAAATTTTAGAATTTAAATAAAATTTTGTTTAATTATGGGGGATTTATGTTTAAAAAAGCAAAATTTTTTATAATAATATGCAGTATTATATTTTTTTGTAACCAAATTGCATTTTGTGACGTAATTACGGGTCAGGTAAACCAAAATGAAACATTAAAAAAGAAAAACAAAGTAGTGGACAGTTATACACAAAAACCTGTAACTGGTGCTGCAATAAGCATACCAAGTATAGGCTATAGAACAACTAGTGATTCTGAGGGTAAGTTTGAATTAAATACGCAAATTAACGACAAAGCAATATTGTCGGTTCAAAAAGAAGGATATAGACCATTTTCACTCACAATTGACGAAAATATTGCCTCAAAACCGCTTAAATTGGGAATAGAAAAAAGCAAAATGGGTGATGTAACTATAGAAAGTGATGTATGTCACTTAGGGGATGATGTTTACTCTGAAACTTCAGCTAACTCAACGGAATTTAAAGGAAAATCAGTTGGCACGTATTTTTCAAAAACATTTAAAACTAAACCACTACGTCCAAATGAAGAAGCGGTTATCATAATAGGTTCGGTTATTGGTTTGGATACAAAAATGGCAAAAGAATTGGGACAAAACCAAATTGCCTATGTGTATTCAAGTCCAGCGGAGATATTTTTTAACGGGAACAAGGTAGGAGAGCTTAATATTAACGGTGATAATCAGGAAATAGCAATACCAAGACAACTTGTAAGGGACTCTAATGAGCTTACCATTAAAACGGGCAGAAATTTATTTCAACATGCCTATGTAGACTATGATGACATTGAAATAGCAGGTTTAAGATTTGAAATAAAAGACAAAAACACGTTTGCATATAATTAATTTTGTTTTTATAAAATTAATAGTATAATCTATTTATGATTAAACCCAAAAAAGCAGTTGAGAATATTACACCTTATTCTACGCCTAAATATGCACAAATATGCAATTTAAAACTTGATTCAAATGAAAATCCTTATGGGGCATCAAAAGAAGTACTTTATGCCCTTAAAGAACTAACTGCTGCACAAATTTCCAGATATCCGCACTATGGTGAACTTGTTGACAAATTGGCACAAAAGTTCAATCTTTTTGATGACCAGATTTTGCCGACAAATGGTGCAGATGAGGCTCTAAATGTCATAATTAATACTTATTTGGACAAAGACAATGAATTATTGTGTTTCATGCCGACATTTGCAATGCCAAAACTATATGCTACCAGCTGTCTTGGCAAATTTCGTTCGGTAGATTATTATGCAAAATGGATTTTTGATGCAGATAAATTAATTGAGAATATTAGCGATACAACAAAAATAATATACATTACAAGTCCTAATAATCCTACGGGAGAGTGCGCAACGGTCGAAGATATTGAGAAGATACTGTTGAATTACCCGTATATTGCATTAATATTAGATGTTACATATATAAACTTTGCAAATAACCCGCCTGATTATTATTCACTTGTGAATAAGTATGACAATATTTTTATTGTAAAGTCTTTTTCTAAGGATTTTGGATTGGCGGGTTTAAGATTGGGTGTAATTTTGAGTCAATCTCAAAATGTCGAACAGTGTAAAAAAGTAATTTCCCCATACTCTGTTAATGCTGCAGCAATTTGTGCGGGTATTGCATCAATTGACAATTCTGAATACGAAAAATACATTAAGGATGAAATAAAAACATCGAGAGAAGCACTTTTTGAAGGTCTTTGCGAAATGGGATTTAAACCTTATAAGAGCGAAGCAAATTTTATACTTTGCGATTTTGGCAGATATTGTGATTTTATAAATTGGAAATTAGAAAACGCAAATATAAAAGTCAGAAGTTTTAAAAATTCAGACGTGCTTAAAAACTGCCTCAGGATAACAACTCCCAGAGTTCAGGATTTAAGTATATTCTTTAATGCCTTAAATAAGAAGGATATGCTCGTTTTTGATTTGGACGGAGTAATTTTTGATGTTTCAAATTCATACAGATTGGCGATTAAAGAAACTTTTAAATACTTCGCAAATAAAGAGATTTCAGATAATGAAATTCAAAGCGCAAAAGAGTTGGGGGGGCTCAATTGTGATTGGGATTTAACAAAATATTTACTTGAATCCCATGGTGTTAATATTTGTCTTGGCGATATAATAAAAGTTTTTCAAAATATATTTTTTAATCCTGAAGCATCAGGTTCAAAAGGGATAATTGATAATGAGAAACTTGCTCTTGACCCACAAATATTTGAAAAATTATCAGATAAGTACGATTTTTCTGTTTTTACAGGCAGACCAAAAGTCGAGGCGATATACTCTCTTGAAAAATTTGGAATTTTAAAATATTTTTGCAAAATAATTTCTCAGGATGATATTGAAAAAGAAATGAGAAAACCTCATCCTGAGGGATTAAACAGAATTAAAAAGGAAACAATATATAATGATATTTGTTATTTTGGCGATACAATAGATGATATATATGCAGCAGTAGCAAGCAATACAACGGTTTTTGGCGTTGCAAAACAAAACACAAAAACAGCAAAAATCCTCCTTGATGCCGGAGCACAAAATATTATTAATGATATTTCAAAATTAGAAGAATTTTTAAATATAAAGGATAGTATAAATGTCAATAATTGAAAAAACAAGAAATACAAATGAAACGCAAGTGTTTGTGAGTATAAACCCTTATGGTAGTGGAACTTTTGAAATTTCAACACCAATTAAATTTTTTAATCACATGCTGGAACTTTTATCTGCGCATGCCAAGTTTGATTTAAAAATTACCGCAAATTCTCTTGATTGTGACCCGCATCATCTTGTTGAGGATGTCGCAATCACACTTGGACAAGCCTTTGAGGAATCTCTAGGAGAAAAGCGTGGTATAGCAAGATATGCTGATATTATTCTGCCAATGGATGAAGCATTAATATTATGTGCAATTGATGTTTCGGGTAGAGCATTTTGTAATTGTGATATAAGCATAAAAGAAGACAAAACTTCGGATTTCGAAACCGTTTTACTTGCGCATTTCTTCCAAAGTTTTGCTGCGAATGCTAGAATAACATTGCATTTAAAAATGTTAAACGGTAACGATCCTCATCATATTATAGAATGTACGTTTAAAGCCTTTGCTAATGCTTTAAAATCCGCAATAAGTATTGATTTAAAAAACCCTAATTCAATTCCTTCAACTAAAGGAATTTTGTAAAAGAAAAATCTTGAATTTTTTTTATGTTTTATAGATAATTTTTTTGTTGAGTTTTGATAATAAAACTACGGCAAGGTAGCTCACTGAGTGACGAAGTTGCGATATATATATTGAGAGCATCGCTCGAGCCAACTGAGCCAAATGAAAATTAAATAAATAATATGGCAAGGTAGCTCACTGAGTGACGAAGTTGCGATATATATATTGAGAGCATCGCTCGAGCCAACTGAGCCAAATGAAAATTAAATAAATAATATGGCAAGGTAGCTCAGTTGGTGAGAGCGCACGGCTCATACCCGTGAGGTCGAGAGTTCGAATCTCTCCCTTGCTATTTTTATTATTTTCAGTGCATTGAGCTGCTTATGGGTTGTAATTAAACGACCGGTTTGAGAAGTGCAAATGGTTTGAGAATTTTGGTAAGGTCCAGTTGTGCAAAATGCGTAAGCCAGGGTGAAGACCAAAACGATGAGTTTTGGTCGTAACTGTTGATGGGCGACGTAAGAGTTTTGCTTAAAGCAAAACTCCACAGGAGCAAAAAAGCGCAAGCCGTGTGTGAGAATAAAGACAAGCGCAGAGCTTGGCTTTATTGAACCAATCGATGGCGACGTTTCAAATTCTTGGCGAAGGCGAATTTGACAGGAGCAAAAAGCGTAAGCCAGAGTGAAGACCAAAACGATGAGTTTTGGTCGTAACTGTTGATAGGCTATGATTTATCACTTAGTTTTAGAAGTTAAACAAGCAGTTTTAAGGGGTGGAGTTGAGCATACTGACATATCTCTTGATTCAATTGTTGATGCAATACACGATATTGCAAACAAAGGAAAAGATGCTTGGAATAAAATACCAAAACCTATAAAAACTGTTTTAGCGCAGGCTTTGATACAGTCTGTTTTGTATAATCCATCAAGCGCTGCAAACGCAAGAGTTGTTTCCGGCGGACAAAGATTGCAGAATACTTCTGCAGAGGCAAAACAATATCCCATTATAAAAGATAATAAAT